>NZ_JBJGZM010000004.1:0-433190 GCF_054050515.1 Blastococcus sp. SYSU D01042
AGTTACGGCGGCCATGGCGAGAGGGAAACGCCCGGTCACATTCCGAACCCGGAAGCTAAGCCTTTCAGCGCCGATGGTACTGCCCTGGAGACGGGGTGGGAGAGTAGGACGCCGCCGGACAACCATTACCGAACGGGGGTCAGAGCCACAGGCTCTGGCCCCCGTTCGCGTTGTCCGCATGTCAGCACCCGGCGGCTTGTGCGAGTGCGCCGCTATTCTATGAGGTACCCCGAAGACATGACTTCTCCGCGACGCGGTTCCGACGGCCCGCGCGGCTCCGGCAACGGACGCTCCGCAGGATCCGGCCGACCTGGCGCCCGGGCGCAGCGCCCGGCCGGCGCCTCGGGCCGTCCCGGCGTTGCGCGAGGTGTGGCCGGTGGGCGCTCGGGCGGCGGCGACCGGCCCGCACGTCCGCAGAGCGACCGCGACGCCCGCTACTTCGCTGAGCGGGGCGAACGGGGCGGAGCGGGGCGCACGTCGGAGGACCGCGGTGGACCGTCGGCCCAGCGGGGACGCCCGGCTGACCGGTCCTCGGGCAGTGGCGGCCGTAGCGGCGGAGCGTCACGTGACGATCGCGGCGGCTGGCAGGACCGCCGACCCGCTGGCGACCGCCCGCAGCGGGACCGCCCTCAGGGCGGCAACTGGCAGGACCGTCGCCCTACGGGGGATCGGCCCCAGCGCGACCGTCCGCAGGGAGGCGCCTGGCAGGACCGGCGCCCGTCCGGTGACCGTCCGCAGGGTGGCAATTGGCAGGACCGTCGGCCGGCGGGCGATCGCCCCCAGCGTGGGGGCTGGCAGGACCGGCGCCCGCAGGGTGACCGGCCGCAGCGTGATCGTCCGCAGGCTGGTGGCTGGCAGGACCGGCGGCCCTCGGGTGACCGCCCCGAGCGTGGTAACTGGCAGGACCGGCGTCCTCAGGGTGACCGCCCCCAGCGGGACCGTCCGCAGGGTGGCGGCTGGCAGGACCGACGTCCGTCCGGTGACCGCCCGCAGGGTGACCGCCCGCAGCGGGACCGTCCGCAGGGTGGCGGCTGGCAGGACCGGCGCCCGTCCGGTGACCGCCCGCAGGGCGATCGTCCGCAGGGTGGCGGCTGGCAGGACCGGCGCCCGTCCGGTGACCGCCCGCAGCGGGACCGTCCCCAGGGTGGCGGCTGGCAGGACCGGCGCCCGTCCGGTGACCGCCCGCAGGGCGCTCGTCCCCAGGGTGGCGGCTGGCAGGACCGGCGCCCGTCCGGTGACCGCCCGCAGCGCGATCGTCCCCAGGGTGGCGGCTGGCGCGATCGCCGTCCGTCCGACGACCGCCGTGGTGGTGGCGAGCGGCGGCCGGGGCCGGCCGAGCGCACCGACCGTCGTCCGCCGCTGCCCCCCGGTCCGGACATCCCCGAGTGGGCCGACCCGCGCGACCTCGACCCGGCTGTCCGCTCCGCGCTGCGCGGGCTCGACCCCCGCGGCGTCGACAAGGTCGCCGCACACCTGGTCGCCGCCGGCTCGCTGGTCGAGGACGACCCGGACGCAGCGCTGGCCCACGCCCGGGCCGCTCGCGACCGCGCGTCGCGCGTCGCGCTGGTCCGCGAGGCGGTCGGCATCGCGGCCTACCATGCCGGCGACTACGCCGAGGCTGCCCGCGAGCTGCGCGCGTACCGGCGGATGAGCGGCGACCACGGCTACCGTGCCGTCCTGGCCGACTGCGAGCGCGCCCTGGGGCGCCCCGAGGTCGCCCTGCGGCTGGTGGCCGAGGCGCTCACCGAGTCCCCCGGCGAGGAGGAGCTCGCGGAGTTGCGGCTCGTCGAGGCGGGCGCCCGCCGGGACCTCGGCGAGGACGCCGCCGCGCGTCTCGTCCTGGAGGCCGCCATGGGTGGACGCCCGACCACGGAGTCGCTGCGCGAGGGCGACGAGATCGGACTGCGCTTCGCTGCCGCCTACGCCGACCTGCTGCACGCCCAGGGTGAGGAGGCGCTGGCCCAGCAGTGGCACGACGCCGTGACCGCCCTGGACCCGGAGGCGCTGGCCGACTCCGTGGAGTTCACCGACCTCGCCGAGCTCGAGGACGACGAGGACGAGCTCGACGACGCGGAGACGGTCGAGGCAGCCATCGAGGCCGAGATCGAGGCCCCCGCCGGCGACGGGCCCGACGCGGACGGCACCTTCCCCACGGCGGGTCGATCCTTCCAGGACGAGGTGGAGGCCGAGGTGGCCGAGCTGCTCGGCGAGTCCGGTGAGGACGTCGCCGGAAGCACGACCGAGGACGGGTCGGACAGCACGGACCGCTGACGACCGGCGGCGGGTCGTCCACACCCGCCGCCCGGATCCACAGATGGCGGTCGCCCCTGGGCCGGGGGCGGCCGCCCGTCCAGGCTCGGTGCATGAGCGTGGCTGTGATCGACCGGAACGACGTGGTGCTGCGCGGACGGCTGTCCGCACCGGCGGAGGTGCGCACGCTGCCCAGCGGCGACACCCTGGTGAGCTTCCGCCTGGTGGTGCGCCGGCCCGAACCGCGTGCCCGCGGTCAGTCGGTCGACGTGCTGAGCTGCATCACCTACGACAAGGCGCTGCAACGGCGGGTCGCGGCCTGGCAGCCCGGGGACGTCGTCGAGGTGGAGGGCGCGCTGCAGCGTCGCTTCTGGCGCACCGGGTCAGGCACCGCCTCGGTCTGCGAGGTGAACTGCCGGCGCGGCCGGAAGGTGCCCCGCGCCGCAGGGACGGCGGGGGAGCGGACCGCGTGAGCTTCTCAGTCGGCGAGCGGCCGCAGGACCAGGCCGGTGCGCGGCTTCGGCACGAACAGGGTCGACTTCCGCGGCATGCGGGCCCCCGCCCGTGCCACCGCGGCGACGTCGGCCGGCGACGGAGGGCGCAGCAGCAGGGCGACGCCGGCCCGCTCGGCCGCGGTCTGCAGCGCCTCCTCGACGGTGTGCGCGATGAGCACGCCGTCCGGCTCGTCCGGCCGGTGCCACAGGCCCTCGATCAGCCCCTTGTGCGCGAGGACGACGTCCAGACCTCGCCACGCGGCCGGCGCCTCCGGGGGGACCAGCGCCCGGACCGGCGCCTCGGGCTGGCCGAGGTGCAGCAGCCGGATCCCGTCGCTGATCAGGTAGCCCGTCCCGCCGGAGTCGGCCGACCACGCCCGCACGGCGTCCGCGAGAGCGCCCGGTCGGTCCGGACCTTCGGGCACCGGGACCTCGCTCACGGTGAAGCCCGCCGCGGCGGCGTGTGCGGCGTCGTCGAGCGCCAGGTCGGGGACCACCCGGTGGATGGCGGCCACCCGCAACCCGCCGGGTCCCATGGGCGTCAGCAGCGCGAGCACGGCGTCGCAGCCGGGGCAGCCCGGGTCGGTGCGCTGGTGCGCGCGGGCGGCGGCGAAGCGGTGGTGCCCGTCCGCGATGACCGCGCCGGTGCGGCTCAGCGCGTCCACGACCTCGGCGACCAGCGCCGTGTCGGTGACCCGCCACAGCCGGTGCAGCACCCCGTCGTCGTCGAGCACCTGCAGGGTCGGGTCGCCCTCCCGGGCCCGATCGGTGAGGGCCGCGACGTCGGCGTCGCGGTCGTGGGCGAGCACGATCGGCTCGAGGTCGGTGCGCGTCGCGGCCAGCAGAGCCCGCCGTCCCTCGACCGCAGCCGGGAAGGTGTCCTCGTGGGGCAGCACGGCGGCGGAGCCGGGAGGTGGGAGCGCCACGGCACCGAGCCAGCCGACGGTGGCGGGGCCGCCGCCGGAGGGCTGCAGCTCGTACACCCACAGCGCGGCGGAGTCGTCCCGGACCAGGACACCCTCGCGCTCCCAGGCGCCCAGCAGCCGTGCGGCCCGGCCGACCCAGCGGGGTCCGCCGTCGGGGGTCGGCGGCGCGGCCTCGGCGGGCTCGCCGGCCTCGGGCAGGATGAGGTGCACGATGTTGTGCGGGTGGAGACCGGCGAGGCGCTCCCGTCCCGAGGCGGTGACCAGGTCGTAGGCCGGTGAGCTCACCCGGGCGAGGTGCCCGGGGTCCTGCACCCGGTAGGTCAGCGCCCGGAAAGGGCGGACGTCGAGACCGGTCGCGGGATCGGACGGGCGGCGGTCCGGCGACGACGGGGGCACGACGAGATCGTAGGAGCGCCACCCCGGGGCGCCGCAGCCGCACGATCGAGCGCGAGGAGAACGACAGCGATGACCGGCACCAGCCCCGTACCGCCCCTGGCCGCCGGGTCGGCGTCCCCGCTCACCGCGGCCCACGACGTCGCCCTGCTCGACCTCGACGGCGTGGTCTACGTCGGGCCGGACGCGGTGCCCGGGGTGCCCGAGGCGCTGCAGGCGGTGCGGCGCGCCGGCATGCGCCTGGGCTTCGTCACCAACAACGCCGCCCGGACCCCCGAGGACGTCGCAGAGCACCTCACCGAGCTGGGCATCGCGGCCGACGCCGCGGACGTCATCACCAGCTCGCAGGCGGCCGCGACGGTCGTGGCCGAGCTGCTGGGCCCCGGCGCCCGGATCCTCGCCGTCGGCGGCCCGGGCGTTGCGACGGCGATGCGGGCCGCGGGCCTGGTCGTCGTCGAGCGGGCCGAGGACGGGCCCGCCGCGGTCGTGCAGGGCTACGGCCGGGAGGTGGGCTGGGCGCAGCTGGCCGAGGCGGTGGTGGCCGTGCGCAACGGCGCCCGGCACGTCGCCACGAACGCCGACGCCACCATCCCCTCGCCGCGCGGGCCGCTGCCCGGCAACGGGGCGATGGTCGGGGTGGTCCGCGCCGTCACGGGGCAGGAACCGCTCGTCACCGGCAAGCCCGATCCGGCGATGCACGCCGAGTGCGTGCGCCGCACCGGGGCGGCTCGGCCGCTCGTCGTCGGCGACCGGCTCGACACCGACATCGAGGGCGCCCGGCGGGCCGGGGCTGCCAGCCTGCTGGTGTTCTCCGGGGTCACGGATCCGCGGACGCTGCTCGCCGCCCCGCCGGTGCAGCGTCCCGACCACCTCGCGCCCGACGCCGGCGGGCTGCTGACGGCCCACCCGGCGGTCGCCGGCACGAGCACCGGATGGCGCTGCGGGACCTGGGAAGCCCGGACCGGTGAGAGCGACGTCCTGCTGCTCGTGGACCCCGGGCGCGTCGGCGCCGGGACGTCCCCGGAAGACGGGCTCGACGGGCTGCGTGCACTGTGCGTGGCGCACTGGGCCCGGCACCCCGGGCAGGGAGCGCCGGCACGCGTCCTCGGGGAGGGGGCGGCCGCGACCGCGGCCCTGCGCGCGTGGGGGCTGGCCGACGGCTGAGTGCGGGCGCCTGTCAGCCGGACGCGGTCAGAGCAGCTTGCGCAGGCGCAGCATGTCGCGCAGGCCGGCCTCGAGCTTGACCCGGCCGGTCGCCCACGCCGAGCCGAAGGAGAGCTGCCCGGCGGTGAGCGCGACGAGGTCGTCGCTGGTCATCGTCAGGCGGATGTCGGCCTTGGCCACCGAGGGGCCGTCCGGGATCACCTGCAGGTCGTGCACAGCGCCGGACGCCAGCCGGCCCACGACCACCTGGTCGAGGTCGGTCAACCGGCAGGACAGGCTCCGGTCCAGACCGGCGGCGGCCGGGTTGGACGCCAGGTCGCCGAGGATGCCCCGGAGGGCGGTCAGGCACTGATCCATCGTGGCCACGCGGGGGACTCTCCTGCCGACGTCGGTACGTTGCGGGCGCCAGACGGTAGCGTCCGGCCTCCGTCGCGCCGTGCCCCGTCGGCGCTGACCGGTAACCTCGGCGCAGCACCCGGACGGTGCCCGACCGGCAGGCGGCGGCACGCGGGCGACGCTCCGCCGGCCGCCGGCGGCCCCAGCGCGAGAGGCAGGACGATGACCGAGCCGAGTCCGCAGCGACCCGTGCCGGGTCCGCCGCGCCCGGCTCCGCCCGCCGCGGAGGAGGCGACGACCGAGGACCGGTTCGCCGGCCTGGAGCAGCGTCCCGTCGCCGAGCACGTCGCCGTCTTCGAGGCCGAGCACGGTCGGCTCCAGCGCGAGCTCGGCACGATCGACCAGCTCTGATGGCCCGTCGCAGACTCGATGCCGAGCTCGTGCGCCGGGGCCTCGCCCGCTCCCGCGAGCACGCCGTGGCGCTCATCGCGGAGGGGCGGGTCGCCGTCTCGGGCCGGGCCGCGACCAAGCCCGCGACCGGCGTCGACGCCGGCGATCCCGTCGTGGTGCGCACCGACCCGGACCGGCCCAGCTGGGTCTCCCGGGGGGCGCACAAGCTGCTCGGCGCGTTGGAGGCGTTCCCGGTCGCGGTCGAGGGGCGCCGCGCGCTCGACGCGGGCGCCTCGACCGGCGGCTTCACCGAGGTGCTGCTCGACCGCGGCGCCGCCGAGGTCGTGGCGGTCGACGTCGGCTACGGCGAGCTCGCCTGGTCGCTGCGCACCGACGAGCGGGTCCGGGTGCACGAGCGCACCAACGTGCGCACCCTGACCCCCGAGGCGATCGACGGCGCGGTCGACCTCGTCGTCGCCGATCTGTCGTTCATCTCGCTGCGCCTGGTGCTGCCGGCGCTCACCGGGTGCGCCGGCCCGGACGCCGACCTGCTGCCCATGGTGAAACCGCAGTTCGAGGTGGGCCGCGAACGGCTCGGCGCCGGTGGCGTCGTGCGCGACCCCGAGCACCGGGTCGGCGCCGTCCTGGAGGTCGCCGCCGCGGCGCAGGCGCTCGGGTGGGGGACCGCCGGGGTGGTCGCGAGCCCGCTGCCCGGCCCGGCCGGGAACGTGGAGTTCTTCCTCTGGCTGCGTCGCGACGCGGCGCCGGCGCAGGAGGACGACGTCCGTCGAGCAGTCCAGGAGGGACCGCAGTGAGTTCGACCAGCGAGGGCGGGAGCGCCCCGCAGCGGCGCGTCCTGCTGACCGTGCACACCGGGCGGCGCGACATCGTCGCGCTGGCCCAGAGCTCCGCGGCGCGCCTGCAGGCCGGCGGCATCGTCGTTCGCCTGCTCGAGGACGAGGCCCGCGACCTCGGGATCAGCGGCGCGGAGGTCGTGCCCGCCGACGCCGAGGCCGCGCACGACACCGAGATCGTCATGGTCTTCGGCGGGGACGGCACCTTCCTGCGCGCCGCCGAGCTGGCCCGCTACACCGACGCCGCGCTCATGGGCGTCAACCTCGGCCGGGTCGGCTTCCTCGCCGAGACCGAGCCCGAGGCCGTCGAGGAGACCCTCCAGGCCATCGAGGGCTGCGAGTACTCCGTCGAGGAACGCCTGGCCATCGAGGTCGACGTGCTGGACGCCGACGGCGCGGTGGTCGGCGGCACGTGGGCGCTCAACGAGGTGTCGGTCGAGAAGGCCGAGCGCTCCCGCGTCCTCGACGTCGTCATCTCCATCGACGGCCGGCCGCTGACCAGCTTCGGCTGCGACGGGGTGCTGTGCGCGACCCCGACGGGGTCGACGGCCTACGCCTTCTCCGCCGGCGGGCCGGTCGTGTGGCCCGACGTCGAGGCGCTGCTGCTCGTGCCGACCAACGCCCACGCGCTCTTCGCCCGGCCCCTGGTGACCTCGCCCAACTCGGTGCTCACCGTCTCGATCCCCGCCGACGGCAACCGCGCCCGGGTCGCCGCTGACGGGCGCCGCATGGTCGTCGTCCCCGACGGCGGGCGGGTGGACGTCCGCAAGGCCTCCCGGCCGGTGCGCATCGCCCGCGTGCACGCCTCGACCTTCGGCGACCGGCTGGTCGCGAAGTTCGGCCTGCCGGTGCGCGGCTTCCGGGACGCCCGCCACGCCGGGCCCGGCCACGAGCTGACGACCAGCCGGAACGTCCTGACCCGCGGGGTCGTCGGTGGCGACGGGTCCGCCGTGGCCGGAGGGGAGGCGGCCGGTGCCGGCCCGCGCGACGACACCTGAGCGGCCCGCTGCGGCGGCGGTGTCCGACGCGGGTCCCGCGGCCGGCGGGCCCGGGCGGCTGACGGAGCTCCGCATCCGCGGCCTGGGCGCCATCGACGACGTCACGCTGGAGTTCGGGCCCGGCCTCACGGTGGTCACCGGCGAGACCGGTGCCGGCAAGACGATGGTCGTGACCGGGCTGACGCTGCTCTTCGGTGGGCGCGCCGATCCCGGCCGGGTGCGCGCCAACGGCCGCGCCGGCGTGGAGGGCCGCCTGGCGCTGCCCGCCGACGCGCCGGTGTGGCAGCGCGCGGCCGACGCCGGCGCCGACCCCGACGACGACGGCAGCCTCATCCTGGCCCGCACCGTGAGCGCCGAGGGCCGCTCCCGGGCCTACCTGGGCGGGCGCAGCGTGCCGGTCGGCGTCGTCTCCGAGCTGGCCGAGAGCCTGCTCGCCGTCCACGGGCAGACCGACCAGCTGCGGCTGTCCCGCCCGGCCGAGCAGCGCCGCGCGCTGGACCGCTACGCGGGACCTGCGCACCTGTCCCTGCTCGAGCGCTACCGCGCGGCCCACGACCGCTGGCGGTCGGCGGCCGCCGAGCTGGACCGCCGGCGCACGCAGGCCCGGGAGCTCGCCCAGGCGGCCGACGTGCTGCGGCACGGCCTGGAGGAGATCGACGCCGCGGGCCCGGAGCCCGGCGAGGACGAGGCGCTGGACACGCAGGTGAAGCGGCTCAGCGACGCCGACGCCCTGCGGGCCGCCGCCGACGAGGCGCGCATGGCGCTCATCGGGGACGTGACCGGTGACCTCGGCGGGGGCGAGGTCCCCCAGGACGCCACGGCGGCGCTGGCCATCGCCGAGCGCGCGCTGGCCGGCTCCGACGACCCCACCCTGGTCATGCTCGCGCAGGACCTGGCGGACGCCGTCGCCGTCGTGTCCGACGTCGCCGGGCAGCTCGCCGGGTACGTCGCCGACCTGGACGCCGACCCGGCGCGCCTGGCCGAGGTCATGGACCGGCGGGCGCTGATCACCGGGCTGGTCCGCAAGTACGCCGACGTGGGGGAGGGGCTGGCCGGGGTGCTCGCCTGGGCGGCCGACGCCCGCGAGCGGCTGTCGGCCCTGGACGTCTCCGACGAGGCCCTCGACCAGCTCGCCGCCGAGCGGGACGCCGCCCGGGCCGAGGTCGACGCGCTCGGCGCCGAGATCTCCGCCGGGCGGCGCGCGGCCGCCGAGGGGTTCGCCGACGAGGTGGGCCGCGAGCTGGCCGGCCTGGCGATGAAGAGCGCCCGCGTCTCCTTCTCGATCGAGAGCGACCCCGCCGAGCCCGGGCCCGACGGCATCGACCAGGTCGCGCTGCTGCTCGCCGCCCACCCCGGGGCGCCGGCGCGCCCCGTGCACAAGGGCGCCTCGGGCGGAGAGCTCTCGCGGGTGATGCTCGCCATCGAGGTCGTCTTCGCCGGAGCCGACCCCGTGCCGGTCATGGTGTTCGACGAGGTGGACGCCGGCGTCGGCGGCCAGGCCGCGGGCGAGATCGGCCGACGGCTGGCGCGGCTGGCCCGCCAGCACCAGGTCGTCGTCGTCACGCACCTTGCCCAGGTCGCCGCCTTCGCCGACACGCACCTCGTCGTCGACAAGTCGCCGGACACCGGAGCCGGGGTCACCGCCACCGACATCCGGGCGGTCGAGGCCGACGACCGGGTGCGCGAGCTGGCCCGCATGCTCTCCGGCCTCGCCGACAGCGACACCGGTCAGGCCCACGCCCGGGAGCTGCTCGCCGTCGCCGCGGAGGCGCGCGGCTGAACGATGGGTGCCCGGTCGGGTGATCCGGGCGTGCACGACCTATCTGCGGGGTAGGGGTGGCCGGTGACCTGCTTCTCCTCGGCCGACGAGTCGGCTCATTACGGCTTCTCCGTGTGCATGCTCCTCGAGCACTACCGCGAGCAGCTCGGTTGGGAGCGCGACGGGGTCGTCGAGCTGGGGAGCGGCGACGCCACCGCCATCGCCGACGTCGTCGCGAGCCTCTCGGGGCTCCGCGTGCGTGGTTTCGACATCAGCGAGCCCTCGGTCGAGAAGGCCCGCGAGAACATCCGCGCCCGCGGCGTCGCCGACCGCTACACCGTGGAGCTGGGCGACTTCTTCGACCAGGCCGACTCCTCGGGCGGGCCGCAGGTCACCACCGTGATCTCCAACCCGCCCTACATCCCGGCCCCCGACCGCGACATCCTCATGCCCGAGCTCTGGGGCGGCGTGCACGGCAACGACCTGGTGCTGCAGCTGCTCAAGAGCGGCTACGACAACGTGATCGCCGCCGTCGCCAGCTACTCGGACCCGGTGGCCACGGTGCGCACCGCCGAGGACGCCGGCTACCGGGTGGCGAACTTCCTGGCCATGGGCCTGGACTACGGCACCTACAGCAGCGAGCCCAAGGTGCGCCACCACATCCGGCAGCTCGTCGCCGACGGGCGCGGCTGGGCCGGGGAGGACGAGTACATGGTCGCCGTCGCGCTGTTCACCCGGGACCCTGCCGTCCCCGGCGACCGCGCCGACCAGCTGCTCAAGGCGCTGCAGCTCTGACGGTGCGGGGCCCTGCGGCCCCGCACCGTCGGCCGGCTAACGCCGCTTCGCGTAGCCGGCGAGACCGAACTGCAGCAGGGCCAGCCCGCGGCGGCCCTGGCGGCGCAGCTCGCCCGAGAGCTCCGGGCCGCTGACCCCGGCGAGCACCCGGTCGCGCGCCAGCTCGAGCAGCGAGGCGTACAGGCCCAGCACGGCGTGCGCGGCCAGCCACGGCTCCACCTGGCCCGGCCACGCCCGCGTCTCCTCGGCGATGAGGCCGGCCAGCGCGTCGGTGAGCTCGCCCAGGATCTCGCGCTCGCGCACCTGCAGCGTGCGGCTGCCGCGGATGACCCGCGCCATCCGCCCGACGCCCTCGGCCGCCTCCGGCGCGCCGAGCAACCCGACCGCTGCGACGACGAAGCTGCCCGCCGCCGCGGACACCGACTCGCCGGACGGGCGGGTGCGCACCGCCTCCAGCAGCGCCTCGCGCATCGGCGGGTCGGCGTCGAAGACCAGGCCCTCCTTCACCGGGAAGTGGTTGAAGACCGTCTTCTCCACGACGCCGGCGCGCCGGGCGATCTCCACCACGCTCACCGCGTCGAAGCCCCGCTCGGCGAACAGCTCCGCGGCCGCGTCGACGATCCGCGCCCGTGTCTCCTGGTAACGCTGCTCACGTCTCCCGGGGGCGCGGGCGGCGCGCCGTGCGGCGTCGGCGTCGCCCTCGCGGGGCGGTGCGGCGGCCGCACCGGCTCCCGGGCCGCCCGAGGGCGCACCGGCCGTCCCCGGGGCGGTGGTCGAGCCCTCCGCGGGAGCCTCGGACGGCGGGGGTGCCGTCGGGAACGCCCTGATCAGCGGCGAGGGGACCGGGGGCGCGGGCTCGGCCGCCGGCGCCGCCGGAACGGGGGGAAGAGGGTCGGTACGGGGCACTGCGCGGGCCACTCCAGTCACGTGCGCAACGCTAGTCACGAGTCGGTAACGGTCCCGCGCATGCACCGACGGCGCCGTTGCTGGCGTGTCGCGCGCCCCGCGGTGTCGTGCACTGTGCGTGACTGGAACATCGCACTCGCGCGTCGGAGGAACGGCCGGTGACGCGTGCGTGAAAGCATGGAGGTCATGCGCATCGGCACCCTCGGACGTGGCCGGGCACAGGAGTCGGGGCCCGGCATCGGCGGGACCGTCCGGCTGGACCGCCGCACGAAGAACCTCACCAAGCGGCTGCGTCCCGGCGACATCGCCGTCATCGACCACGTCGACATCGACCGGGTCAGCGCCGACGCGCTCGTCAACTGCAAGGTCGCCGCCGTCGTCAACGCCGCGCCCAGCATCTCCGGCCGTTACCCCAACCTGGGCCCCGAGATCCTGGTGAACGCCGGCATCCCGCTGCTCGACGACGTCGGCCGCGACGTGTTCGCCGCCCTCAAGGAGGGCACCGCGGTCCGCCTGGTCGACGGCGAGCTGCGCACCGAGGACGGCACCGTCGTCGCCAGCGGCGTGGCGCAGGACGCCGAGCGGGTCGCCGCGTCGATGGCCGAGGCGCGCGCGGGCCTGTCCACCCAGCTGGAGGCCTTCGCGGCCAACACGATGGAGTACATGAAGCGCGAGCGCGCGCTGCTCCTCGACGGCGTGGGCGTGCCGGACGTGACCACGCCGATCGACGGCCGCCACGTGCTGATCGTCGTCCGGGGCTACGACTACAAGGAGGACCTGCACGCCCTGCGGTCCTACATCCGCGACTACCGGCCGGTGCTCATCGGCGTCGACGGGGGCGCCGACGCGCTCATCGAGGCCGGGTACCAGCCCGACATGATCATCGGCGACATGGACTCGGTGAGCGACGCCTCGCTGACCTCCGGCGCCGAGGTCGTCGTGCACGCCTACCCGGACGGGCGGGCCCCCGGCCTGCCCCGGGTGCAGGAGCTCGGCGTCGACGCCATCACCTTCCCGGCGGCCGCCACCAGCGAGGACATCGCGATGCTCCTGGCCGACGAGAAGGGCGCCAAGCTCATCGTCGCCGTCGGCACGCACGCCACCCTCGTGGAGTTCCTCGACAAGGGCCGCGGCGGCATGGCCTCGACCTTCCTCACCCGGCTGCGGCTGGGCGGCAAGCTGGTCGACGCCAAGGGCGTCAGCCGGCTCTACCGCAGCCGCATCTCCACGGCCGCCCTCGTCGTGCTCGTGCTCGCGGCCTTCGTCGCCATCGGCGCCACCCTCGCGGTGTCGGCGGCCGGGCGGGTCTACTTCGACCTGCTGCTCGACCAATGGAACAGCTTCGTGTTCTGGCTGGAGAACCTCTTCTCGTGATCGACTTCCGCTACCACCTGGTCTCGCTGATCGCCGTCTTCCTGGCGGTGGCGCTCGGGATCGTCGTGGGCACCACCCAGCTCAACGGGCCGATCCTCGACCGCCTCGAGGCCCAGGTGGACGCCCTCGAGCAGGACAAGCGGGCGCTGGAGGACTCCACCCGGTCGCTGCAGGGCGAGCTCGACACCTCCGACGCCTTCGAGACCGCCGTCGCCCCGGCGCTCATCGGTGGCGCGCTGACCGGCCAGAGCGTGCTCCTCGTGGTCGCCAGCGAGGAGGTCGAGGACGAGGACGTCGAGGAGGTCAGCACGCTGATCACCGACGCCGGCGGCAGCGTCAGCGGCCGGATCAGCCTGACCCCCGAGTACACCGACCCCTCGTCGGAGTCGAGCCTGCTCAGCTACGCCACCGGGTCCGGCCTCCCCGCCGGGATCACGCTGCCCGACGTCGAGGACGCCGGCCAGCTCATCGGCTCGCTGCTGGCCCAGGTGCTCATGGTGCCGCCGGGCGGGGTCGCCCCGGACACCGCGGCGACGTCGTCGGTCCTGGCCGGCCTGCCGGCGCTGGACGTCCTGAGCACCGACAGCGACTCGGTGAGCCCGGCGAACCTCGCCCTCGTGCTCACCGCCGGTGAGTTCACCGGCGAGCAGGCGGCCGAGCGCAACGAGACCCTCGTGGAACTGGTCACCGCCCTGGACGCGGGCGGCTCCGGCGCGGTCGTCGCCGGGGACGCCGTCGCCGCCCGGGAGGACGGGCTGATCGGCGTGGTGCGCGACGACCCGGCCGTCTCCGCCGCCGTCTCCACGGTCGACAACCTCGGGTCCCCGGCCGGCCGGATCAGCACCGTCCTGGCCCTGCGCGCGGAGGCCGAGGGCACCTCGGGTGCCTACGGCACCGGCGAGGAGACCCAGCCGGTGCCGCCGCTGGCCCCCGCGACCCCGTGACCCGGCGGTCCTCCGCCCGGGACCGCGCCGGGCTGGTGCTCGCCGGCGCGGCGGCCGGGCGGGCGGCGCTCGCCGCGGCCGGGGCGCTGTCCTCCACCGACGCCGGCGCGCCGTGGCGCCGCACCAACTACGCCGGTCGGCCGGTGACCCTGCTCGGCGGGCCCGCGCTCGCCGTGGCCGCCACGGCCACCGGCGTCCTGGGCGCCCCGGCGGGGCTGCGCACCGCGGCGGCGGTCGTCGGCGGGGTCTCCGGGCTGGTCGGCGGTTACGACGACCTGGCCGGCGCCCGTCCGGAGCAGGCCCGAGACAAGGGCCTGGCCGGTCACCTGCGGGCGCTGCGCGCGGGGCGGGTCTCCGCCGGAGCGGTCAAGGTGGCGGGGATCGGTGCCGCCGGGGCGGTCGCCGCGCTGCTCACCGCGCGCGGCCGCGGCGCCGGGGCGCTGACCGACGCCGTCCTCACCACCGGGCTCGTCGCCGGCACCGCGAACCTGGTCAACCTGCTGGACCTGCGCCCCGGACGGGCGGCGAAGGCCGGCGTCCTCGCCGCCGCCGCCACGCTCGGCGGCCCCGCCGGGCCGCTGGTCGCCGGCCCGCTCGGCGCGACCCTCGCGGTGCTCCCGGCCGACCTCGGCGAGCGGGTCATGCTCGGCGACGGCGGGGCCAACGCGCTCGGCGCGCTGCTGGGCCTGCGGCTGGCCGCCGCCCCCTCCCGCGGGCGCCGCGCCGGGCTGCTCGCCGGCATCGTCGCGCTCACCCTGGCCAGCGAGAAGGTCAGCTTCACCTCCGTCATCGAGGCGACCCCCGGCCTCCGGGACCTGGACCGGCTCGGCCGCCGGACCTCGTGACCCGCCGCACGGTCGTCCAGGGGGTCGCGGGCGCCGCGGCGCTGATCGCCGTGCTGACCCTGCTGGCCCGCGTGGCCGGCTTCGGCCGCACCCTCGTGTTCACGAACGCGGTGGGCGCCGACAGCACCGGCGACACCTACCAGGCGGCGAACACCGTCCCGAACATCGTCTTCGAGGTCGTCGCCGGGGGAGCGCTGGCCAGCCTGGTCGTGCCGATGCTGGCCGGTGGCATCGCGGCCGGCGACCGGGAGCAGGTCCGCCGCACGGCCTCGGCGCTGCTGGGCTGGACCCTGCTCGTCCTGACCCCGCTGGCGGTGCTCCTCGCGCTGTGCGCCGAGCCCGTCGCGCGGCTGCTGCTCGGCGACGGCGACCGAGACGAGACCGACCTCGCCGCCCGCTTCCTGGTGGTCTTCGCCCCGCAGGTGGTGCTCTACGGCATCGGCATCGTGCTGGCCGGCGTGCTGCAGGCGCACCGGCGCTTCTCCGCCCCGGCGCTGGCGCCGCTGCTGTCGAGCGTCGTGGTCGCGATCGCCTACCTCGTCTTCGCCGCCCTGGACGGCGGCCGCGACGTCGGCTCGCTGTCCACGCCCGCGGAGCTGGTGCTGGGCGTCGGGACGACGCTCGGCGTGGTGGCGCTGAGCCTCAGCCTGCTCCTCCCGGTGCGCAGGCTCGGCCTGGGGCTGCGGCCGGCGCTGCGCTTCCCGGTCGGTGCTGCGCCGCGGGTGCGCCGGCTGGCGGTGGCCGGGGTGCTCACCCTCGCCGGCCAGCAGCTGGTCGCGGCGGTCGCCATCCGGCTGGCCAACGACGGCGTCCCGGACGGCACCCAGGTCGTCTACGCCGCGGGCCTGACCCTCTTCCTGGTGCCGTGGGCGGCGCTGGCGGTGCCGCTGGCGACGTCGGCCTACCCCGGGCTCACCGAGCGCGCCGACGCCGGCGACGCCCCGGGGTTCGCCCGGGCGCTCGCCCCCGTCGCGGTCCTCACCGTCGCCGCCTCCGCCGTGGCCGCGGGGCTGCTCGCCGCCGTCGCCGGGCCCATGGCGCGCGTCTTCCTGGCCTCCGGGTCCGACGCCGCGGTGGCCGCGCTGCGGGACACGACCATCGCGTTCGCGCCCGGGCTCGTGGGCTACGGGCTGGTCGCGCTGCTCACCCGCGCGCTCTACGCGCAGGGGCTGTGGAAGGCGCCGACCGCCTGCGTGGTCGGGGGCTGGCTGGTCGCCGTCGCGGCCGACATCGCGCTGGCCCGGGCGCTCGACCCGGCCGACCGCGCCCTCGCCCTCGGGCTCGGGCACACCCTGGGCGTGACCGTCGCCGGGGTCGGGCTGCTCGTGGTGGTCGCCAGGGTCAACGGGCCGGCGGCCCTGACCGGTGTCGCGCACGCGGGTGGCGCGGCCCTGCTGGGCGCGGCGGCGGGCACCGCCGCAGGCCTCGCCGTCGCCCGCGCCCTGGGTGCCGACCCGGTCCCGTCGGCGGGTGTGCTCGCCGCCGTCGGCGCGGGGGTGCTCGTCGCGGCGGTCGTGCTCCTGGTCGCCGCGGCGGTCATGATGGGTACCGCGCGCGGCCCGCTGACCGCCGCGCTGCGCGCCCTGCGCGCCCCCGACCGGCAGGAGGTGCACCGTGGCTGAGCGGCCGCCGCTCGCTGGTCGCCGCGTCGTCGAGGTGCTCGCCACCAGCGCCGGCGGCGTGGGCACGCACGTCCGGGCGCTGCTGCCGGTGGTGCGCGAGGCGGGCGCCGACGTCGGGGTGTGCGGCGCCCCGGCCACCGAGGAGCTGTTCGGCTTCACCGCGACCGGTGCCGACTTCACGCCGGTCGGGATCTCCAACGGGCTGGCACCGGTCGCCGACGCGCGCGCCGTCCTCGCGCTCCGGCGCGCCCTGGCCGGTGCCGACCTGGTGCACGCCCACGGGCTGCGGGCCGGCCTCGTCGCCGCGACGGCGCTGCGCCTGCCGGGGCGGCCGCGGCCCCCGCTGGTGCTCACGCTGCACAACGCCCTCCAGGAGGGCGGCGGCCGGCTGCGCGCAGCGATGCAGGCGCTGGAGCGGGTGACCGTCCGCGGCGCCGACCTGGTCCTGGCCGTCTCCAGCGACCTCGCCGCGAACGCCCGGAGCGCCGGCGCCCGCGACGTGCGGGTGGCCCCGGCGCTGGCCCCGCCGCTGGCTCCCGCGCAGCGCGGGAGCGCGGAGGTGCGCGCCGACCTCGGCGTCCCCGACGGCAAGCCGCTGGTGGTCGCGGTGGGCCGGCTGCACCCGCAGAAGGGCTACGACGTGCTCCTCGACGCCGTCGGTCGCTGGGCCGGCCGGGAGTCCGCGCCGCTGTTCGCCGTCGCGGGCGACGGGCCGCTGCAGGACGAGCTGGCCGCCCGGATCGCCGCCGAGCGGCTGCCGGTCGTGCTGCTGGGCCGACGCGGCGACGTCGCCGACCTCCTCGGCGCCGCCGACGTGTGCGTGCTGCCCTCCCGGTGGGAGGGCAGCCCCTTCACCGCCCAGGAGGCGCTGCGCGCCGGGACCCCGCTGGTGTCCACCCGCGCGGGCGGCATCCCCGAGCTGGTCGGCGACGGCGCCGAGCTGGTGCCCGTCGGTGACGCCGGAGCTCTCGCCGACGCCCTCGAGCGGGTGCTCACCGACCCGGCGCACGCCGCCGCGCTGGCCGAGGCGGGCCGGCGGCAGGCCTCGGGGTGGCCCGACGAGGAGGGGGCCGGGCGCCGCGTCGTCGCGGTCTACCGGGAGCTGCTCGGGGCGGCGGGGACCGCGCCGCCGGAAGCAGCGCCGCGGTGAGCAGCGCCCGGCGGTGGGCGCTGCCGCTGGTGCTGCTGCTGACCGCCCTGCTCGGCTGGACCCCTCCGGCCGCCGCGGCGGAGGGTGATCCGCCGCCGGTCGACCGCGTCGTGGTCGTGGGCGTGCCGGGCCTGGTCTGGACCGACGTCGACCCCGACACGACCCCGAACCTGTGGGCGATGGCCGAGGAGGGGTCGATCGGCGCCCTCTCGGTCCGGGCCGCCCGCGGCACCACCTGCCTGCTGGACGGCTGGGCCACCCTGGGCGCGGGCAACCGCGCCCGGTTCCCGGGCCCGGACGAGGGCCTCCCTCCCGTGCCGCTGCCCACCGTCCCCCTGCCCGAGGAGGGGCCCGGCGAGCCGGTGCCCGACGGCTCCGGCGACCCGCCGGCCACCGACCCCGGCAGCGACGAGGAGCCCGAGCCGCGGGTGGACACCTCGCTGTCGCACTGCGGCCTGCAGGAGCGGATCGCCGCGGTGGCGCTCGAGGACCCGGCCGCGACCGTGCAGCGCACCGCCGACGACCCGGGCACCGCCCGCTTCGGCGCCGAGCCGGCGGCGCTGGGCGAGGGCGTCGGCTGCGCCGCCGTCGCGGGCCGGGCCGCCGCGCTCGCCGCCGCCGCACCCGGGGTGTCGCTCGACCGCGTCCCCACCCCGCCCGCCGAGCCGGCCGAGCTCGCCGCCTTCCTCGACGGCTGCCCGCTGGCGCTGCTGTCGCTGGACCAGCTCACGATGGCCGGCACCCCCGGCGCCGACCAGACCGACGACGGCACCGAACCTCGCCCGCGAGCCGGCGCGCTGACCCGCATCGACGAGTCGGTGGGCCGGCTGCGCGCGGCGGTCGACACGCTGCCGGGGGAGACCCTCGTGCTGCTCGCCGGCATCTCCGAGGTCAACGACGGCCGCCCCCAGCTGCACGTCGGCATCGCCACCGGGCCGGGGTTCGCCGACGCCGGCTGGCTGCGCTCGGCGAGCACCGGCCGGGCGCCCTACGTGCAGCTCATCGACCTGGCGCCCACCGCGCTGCGCGCCCTGGACCTGGACGTGCCGGCCTCGATGAACGGGCAGCCGCTGCGCGTCTCACCGGACCGGCCGGCGCTGGCCACGGCGGTGGAGCAGCTGGCGGACATGAACGTCGCGGCCACCGTGCACCACCGCAACGTCGCGGACTTCTTCTGGCTCGTCGTGCTCGCGGGAGCCGCCCTCGTCGGCTCGGCGATCCTGGTCCTCGGGCTGACGCGTGGGAAGGGTCTCCGCGGGCGGTCCGGCCGCGGTGCCCGGCGGGCGCTGCGCCTGGCCTGCCTGGCGGTCGCGGCGCTGCCCGTGGCCACCTACCTGGTCAACGTCGTGCCCTGGGAGCGCTCCGGGTCGCCGCTGGCCACGCTGGCCGTGTCGACGGCGGGGGTCGTCGCCGTCCTGACGGCGCTGGCCGCCGCCGGCCCCTGGCGCGGGGCCCGGCTGGGGCCGCCGCTGTTCCTGCTCGCCGTCACGCTCGCCACGCTGATCGGCGACGTGCTGACCGGCTCCCGGCTGGAGCTCAACGGCCTGCTCGGCTACAGCGCCATCGTCGCCGGGCGGTTCACCGGGTACGGCAACCTCAGCTTCGGCCTGCTGTCGGTGAGCGCGCTGCTGGTCACCGCGGCCGTCGCCACCGCCGTGGGCCGTCGCGTGCGCGAGGCGCGCCGGCGGACCGTGGTGGGGGCGGTGGTCCTCGCCGCCGGGGCCGTGACCGTCGTCGTCATCGGTGCCCCGCCGCTCGGCCGTGACTTCGGCGGGGTGCTGGCCGCGCTCCCCGGCTTCCTGCTGCTGGCGATGCTGCTGGCCCGGGTGCGGGTCACGGTGGTCCGGCTCGCCGCGATCCTGGCCGCCGCGGTGGTCGCCGTCGGCAGCATCGCCGTCCTCGACTGGTCCGGGCCGGCCGCCGAGCGCAGCCACCTCGGCCGGTTCGTCGAGCAGGTGCTCACCGGCGAGGCCTGGACGGTCATCAGCCGCAAGGCGCAGGCCAACGTCAACATCCTCCTGGGCAGCCCGCTGGCCTGGATGCTCCCCGTGGCCCTGGTCGCCGCCGTGTGGCTGCTGCGCCCGGGCGGGTTGCTGCGCAGCGCCGGCGGGACCCCGCCCGCCGGCCTGCCCGCGGCCGACGCCGGCGTGCTGCGCGCCGGCCTGCTCGCCACCGCGCTGAGCCTGACCGTCGGCGCGGCCGTCAACGACTCGGGCGTCGCGCTGCCGGCCACGGCGGCCGCGCTGCTGGTGCCCCTGCTCGTCTGGCTGGCCGCAGCCCCGCCGGAGCACACCCCCGGGACGGGGGAGGGCGCGCGTGGCACTGCCCACTCCGGCCCGGACGACGACCCGGACCGTGTTACGGTCGTCTCCCGTGGATCGACCGTCTGGAACGCCTGAATCCGTCGCGTCACGCGGCCTCCTCCGCAACTCCCAGCCGACGAAGTTCGTCTTCGTCACCGGCGGGGTTGTCTCCTCCCTCGGCAAGGGCCTGACCGCCAGCTCGCTGGGCGCGCTGCTGTCCGCGCGCGGGCTGCGGGTCACCATGCAGAAGCTGGACCCCTACCTCAACGTCGACCCCGGGACGATGAACCCGTTCCAGCACGGCGAGGTGTTCGTCACCGAGGACGGCGCCGAGACCGACCTGGACGTCGGGCACTACGAGCGCTTCCTGGACATCGACCTGTCCGGCCGCGCCAACGTGACGACCGGGCAGGTCTACTCCGACGTGATCGCCAAGGAGCGCCGCGGCGAGTACCTGGGCGACACCGTGCAGGTCATCCCGCACATCACCAACGAGATCAAGTCGCGGATCACCGCCGTGGCCGAGGGCCCCGAGCGGGTCGACGTCGTCATCACCGAGATCGGCGGCACCGTCGGCGACATCGAGTCGCTGCCCTTCCTCGAGGCCGCCCGCCAGGTGCGGCACGAGATCGGCCGGGACAACTGCTTCTTCCTGCACATCTCGCTGATCCCGTTCATCGCGCCGTCGGGGGAGCTGAAGACCAAGCCGACCCAGCACTCGGTCGCCGCCCTGCGCAGCATCGGCATCCAGCCCGACGCGCTGGTCTGCCGCTCGGACCGGGAGATCTCCGAGGGCCTCAAGCGCAAGATCAGCCTGATGTGCGACACCGACGCCGAAGGGGT
Organism: Blastococcus sp. SYSU D01042; assembly: GCF_054050515.1. NCBI lineage: Bacteria > Bacillati > Actinomycetota > Actinomycetes > Geodermatophilales > Geodermatophilaceae > Blastococcus > Blastococcus sp. SYSU D01042. The sequence continues at coordinate 20,347 of NZ_JBJGZM010000004.1, forward strand.
CATCTCCTGCCCCGACGCGCCGTCGATCTACGACATCCCGAAGGTGCTGCACAGCGAGGGCCTGGACGCCTACGTCGTCCGCCGCCTCGGGCTGCCCTTCCGCGACGTCGACTGGACGGTGTGGGGCGACCTGCTCGACCGGGTCCACGCGCCGAAGCAGACGGTGACCATCGCGCTGGTCGGCAAGTACATCGACCTGCCCGACGCCTACCTGTCGGTCACCGAGGCGCTGCGCGCGGGCGGCTTCGCCCACCGCAGCCGGGTGCAGATCCGCTGGGTGCCCTCGGACGACTGCGAGACCCCCGAGGGTGCGGCCAAGGCGCTGGCCGGCGTCGACGGCGTCTGCATCCCCGGCGGGTTCGGCGTCCGCGGCATCGAGGGCAAGCTGGGCGCGATCCGGCACACCCGCACCAACGGCATCCCGACCCTGGGCCTGTGCCTGGGCCTGCAGTGCATGGTCATCGAGTACGCCCGCGACGTCGCCGGGCTGGAGAAGGCGAACTCCACCGAGTTCGACCCGGAGACCCCCGAGGCCGTCATCGCCACGATGGCCACGCAGGTCGACGTCGTCTCCGGCACGCGGGACATGGGCGGCACGATGCGGCTGGGCAGCTACCCGGCGACGCTGCAGCACGGCTCGGTGACCGCCGGCGTGTACGGCTCGACCGAGATCACCGAGCGGCACCGGCACCGCTACGAGGTGGCCAACGCCTACCGCGACCGGCTCACCGAGGCCGGGCTGGTCTTCTCCGGCACCTCGCCGGACGGGACGCTGGTCGAGTTCGCCGAGCTGCCCAAGGACGCGCACCCGTTCTTCGTGGGCACCCAGGCGCACCCGGAGCTCAAGAGCCGGCCGACCCGCCCGCACCCGCTGTTCGCCGGCTTCGTCCAGGCCGCGGTCGACTACCAGGAGTCCGGCCGGCTGCCCGTCGTCCTCGACGAGGCGCAGCAGGTCGGCATCTGATGCCTGACGGGCACGACTACCGGCTGCTGGCCAGCGAGACTGTCTTCGAGGGGCACGTCGTCTCGCTGCGCCGGGACACGGTGGCCATGCCCGGGGGTGGCGACTCGGTCCGCGAGGTCGTGACCCACCCCGGAGCGGTGGCCGTCGTCGCGCTGGACGACGACGGCCGGGTGGTGCTGCTCCGGCAGTACCGGCACCCCGTCGGGCAGTACCTGTGGGAGCTGCCCGCCGGGCTCCGGGACGCCGACGGCGAGCCGCCGCTGGAGACGGCGAAGCGGGAGCTGGCCGAGGAGGTGCAGCTGGCCGCCGAGCGCTGGTCGCTGCTGACCACCACCTACAGCACGCCGGGCTTCTGCGACGAGCTGGTGCTGGTGTACCTCGCCGAGGGGCTCACCGACGCCCCGCGGCCGGACGGGTTCACCGTCGAGCACGAGGAGCTGGACATGACGGTCGAGCGGGTGCCGCTGGCCGACGCCGTCCAGCGGGTGTTCGACGGCGGCATCCGCAACGCGTCCGCGGTCATCGGCCTGCTCGCTGCTGCGCAGGCGCGCAGCGCCGGTCCGCGGCTACGGGACGTCGACGCCGGCTGAGGCGGCCCCGGTCCCGGGTGCCGACACGATCGGGACGAAGAGCTCGTCGTGGTCGAACTGCTCCCCGGTGCTGTGGTAGCCGAGGTCCGCCAGCAGGGCGCGGAGGTCTGCGTCAGAGGTGGGGCTGCGGCCCAGCGAGTCGTCCTTGATCTCGACGTAGACGGCGCGGGGCCGCCAGCGCGCCAGGGACGCCCGCATGCCGCGCAGCGCGGCCGCCTCGTGCCCTTCGACGTCGAGCTTGACGACGTCGAGCCGTGCGAGCCGGCTGCCCTCCGGCGTGCCGGCCACCCAGTCGTCGAAGCGGACCGCCCGCACCTGCCCCACGGCCGGCCCGTCGGCGTGCAGCGAGCGCACGCCCGCGTCGGCCGGTGAGTAGCGGGGGTCGGCGTGGAGCGCGGGTCGCCCTGGCCGGTCGCTGCAGGCCGCCTGTTCCAGGGTGATCTCGAGCGCGTTGACCGACGCCGCTGCACGCAGCTTGGCGGCGGAGTCGTGGGCGGGCTCGAAGGCGACGACGGTGCCACCGCCGAGCTCGCGGAGCCTGCGCGCCGTCGGGAGGGCGTGCACGCCGATGTGTGCCCCGATGTCCGCGACGACGTCGCCGCGGCGCAGGTTCCGGAGCAGGTGCCGGCGGAACGCGGGCTCGTAGGTGCCCGTGTAGAACAGGATGGCCTGCAGGTTGTCGCGGAGGTCCAGCTCGAGGCGCAGACCCAGGCGGTGGACGCGCACCACGGGCCGCATCTCGGACCACCGGTCGGGGATCTTGACCAGCCGCGGGCTCTCGTCCCGCAGCCGCGGCGATACCCGGTGCGCCGTCCTGAGGTAGCTACCGGGACGCCGGGCTGCGATGCGCAGCGTCAGGGCGGCCGCGGTGCGGGCGGCCCGCACGCCGATCAGCCGTTCCGCTGCGCCGAGCACACGCCAGCAGGCCCGGGACAGCGGGCCGTCGGCGAGTGCCGGGGCCCCTCCGCCCCCGGAGGTGTTTCGTTCGCCCTGGCTCACCTGCCCAGCCTGGTCGCCGACGTGGACGGGCGCGACCACGGCCGACCGATCGTCCCTCTGACCAGCGGGAACTGTCAGAGGTGGCCCGTAGGTTCGGGGCATGGAGACGCTGGCCGGCAGGTCCCTCGTGGAGGGGGTGCTGATCGACTGGGTGCACGCCCAGCCGGAGCCGCGCAGGCGCTTCTCGCCGCCGGCCGAGTGGCTGGACGACGTCCAGGTCGCCCGGGAGCTGGCCGCCATCCAGCGCGACCGGGCCCGGCAGACCGCCCGCGAGGCCGAGCTCATCCTGCGGCTGGCCGAACTCCGGCCGGACACCGACGACCCGGCGCCCGGGGCGGCCGGTGCCCGGCGGAGGACCTGGCGGGCGACCGACTCGGAGTTCACCGGCGTGAGCGAGTTCTTCCCCGACGAGCTGGCCCACGCGATCAACCTGGGCCGGGGCACCGCGTCGTTCCGGGCCCGGCGTGCGTTCACCTGGCGGGAGAACCTGCCGGCGACGTTCGCGGCCCTCAGCGAGGGGCGGCTCGACGAGCGGCGAGCCGGTGTCCTCGCCGAGGCGCTGCAGTCCGCGGCGCCGGAGCTGGCCCGGGCGGTGGAGGCGGCGCTGCTCGCCGAGGCCGACCAGCTGTCGCCGAACCGCCTGCGAACGCGGGCGCTGGAGCTGCTGGCCGAGCTGGACCCCGACGCAGGGGAGGCCCGCCGCCAGGAGGCCCGGCGGGCCGCCGACGTCACGGCCGTGCCCGCCCCCGACGGCATGGCCACGCTGACCGCGGACATGACCGCCGAGGAGGCGGCCGCCTGCTACGCGGTCGTCGACCAGCTGGCCGCGATGGCGAAGGCCGACGGCGACGAGCGGCCGATCGGGCAGATCCGCTCGGCCATCACGGCGATGCTCATCCTCCGCCCGGCCGACCACGGGCTCCCCGGTGTGACGGTGCAGCTGACCGTCACCGCCGCCCTCGACGGGCTGGAGGGCACCAGCACCCGAGGTGGCGAGGTGGACGGGTTCCCGATCACCGCCGCGCACCTGCGGGAGCTGCTCCGCCGGATCGAGGCGATGGGCCTGACCACCCCGGCCGGCGGTTCCCTCGCGTTCGCGATCACCGACGAGCGGGGGCAGTTGCTCGCCACCGTGACCGCCGCCGAGCTCGCCCGACGCGCGGCACGGGGGTGCGTCGAGCACCCTGGGTCCGACGACTGCGGGTGCGCCGTGCTCGGCCCACCCGACGACGTTGACTCCTACGTCCCCGGCGCCGCGCAGCGCCGGTTCGTCACGACCCGCGACCGGCGGTGCCGGTTCCCGAACTGCGGTCAGCGGGTCGGGCTGGCCGACCTCGACCACGTGGTCGCGCACTCCGCCGGTGGCCGGACCGCCTGCGGCAACCTCTGCTGCGCCTGCCGCTCACACCACCGGTTGAAGACCTTCGCCCCGGACTGGGCCTTCCGCCTGGACGGCGACGGGACGCTGCACGTCACCAGCCCGTCAGGTGTCACCCGGACGACCCGGCCGCCGGGTCTGCGACCACCGCGACGCGAGCCGCCGGGATCGCATGAGGACGACCCGCCACCGTTCTGACCGACGACACCGACATGTCGACGCAACCGCACGTCGACGAGTCGACATGTCGCGTGCCCGATCGAGGATCAGCTCCCGGGCAGCCGCAACCCCAGCCGGTCGAGCTCGAGAGCGGCCAGGCTCCGCACCGCCGCCGGGTCGCCCGCCCGCCACGCGGCGCCGGTGCCCTGCGGCAGGGCGGCCAGGCGGGGGAGGGGTGCGGTCGCCATCGCCCGGGCGGCCAGCAGTTCCAGATCCGGCGCGCCGGTCGGGCCACCGGCCAGGACGCGGCCGGCCGCCGTGGCCTCCTGCACCCAGCGGGTGCGCCACGGCAGCCAGCGCAGCAGCAGCCATCCGACCGGCAGCACCACCAGCGCCACGGCCAGGACGGCGGCCAGCGTGCCGACGGCGTCCTGCGCACTCTGCCCGGCGCCGCGCACCGAGCCGCTGGCCTCGGCCAGCGCCTCGAACGGGGAGGCGAGCTCGTCGCCGACCACCGGCACGTCCTCGGCGGCCCCCGCCGCCGAGCCCATGCTGCCGGCCACCGAGCGCCCGAGGTCCTCCACCGCCTCGCCGGGGCCGGCCAGCAGCAGCACCGCCCCGTGCGCCGCCCGCGCCGCGAGCACCCAGCCGACGGTCCACACCAGCAGGCCGACGTCAGCGGCGAGCTGACGCAGGCGGAGGGCGGGGTTCTGGGCGTACAGGCGCATCCGCCCATCCTTGGATCGGCCGCGGAGGACCGCAGGTCGGAGGTGCGGCACGGGGCTCGTGCCTAGACTCCGGCGCATGCGGATCGGGGTGCCCCGAGAGGTCAAGAGCGGCGAGTACCGCGTCGCGCTCACCCCGGCCGGCGTGACCGAGCTGACGCGGTCCGGGCACGAGGTGCTCGTCGAGCGCGGCGCGGGCGAAGGATCCTCGATCCCCGACGACGACTTCGGGTCCGCCGGTGCGCGGCTGGTCCCGGGCGCCGACGACGTGTGGGCCGACGCCGAGCTGCTGCTCAAGGTGAAGGAACCGGTCGCCGAGGAGTACGGCCGGATGCGCCGCGACCAGACGCTGTTCACCTACCTCCACCTGGCCGCGTCCAAGGAGTGCACCGACGCCCTGGTCACCTCCGGCACCACCGCGATCGCCTACGAGACGGTGCAGACCGCCGGCGGCGCGCTGCCGCTGCTCGCGCCGATGTCCGAGGTCGCCGGGCGGATGGCACCCCAGGTCGGCGCGCACGCCCTCGAACGCGCCCACGGTGGCCGTGGGGTGCTGCTCGGCGGGGTGTCCGGCGTGCACGCGGCGAAGGTCGTCGTCCTGGGGGCGGGGGTGTCCGGCATGAACGCCGCCGCGATCGCTCTCGGCATGCAGGCCCACGTCGTCGTGCTGGACAAGGACATCGACAAGCTGCGCGCCGCCGACCGCATCTACCAGGGGCACCTGCAGACCGTCGCCTCCACCGCGTTCGAGGTGGAGCGGGCGGTGCTCGACGCCGACCTGGTGATCGGCGCGGTGCTCGTGCCCGGCGCCCGCGCGCCCGTGCTGGTCACCAACGAGCTGGTCGCGCGGATGAAGCCGGGGTCGGTGCTCGTCGACATCGCCGTCGACCAGGGCGGCTGCTTCGAGGACACCCGGCCCACGACGCACGACGAGCCGACCTTCCGCGTGCACGGCTCGGTCTTCTACTGCGTGGCCAACATGCCCGGCGCGGTGCCCAACACCTCGACCCACGCGCTGACCAACGTGACGTTGCCCTACGTCATGGCCCTGGCCGAGCTGGGCACGGCCGCCGCGGTGGCGGCCGACCCGGCGCTGGCCCGGGGCGTGAACGTCGCCGGGGGCTCGGTCGTCCTGCCCGAGGTGGCGGAGGCGCACGGGTTGACCGCCGCACCGCTGGGCGAGGTGCTGTCCTGACCGTCGCCGACGTCCCGCCGCGCGTCGCCGGGTCCGACGTGGACCGGGCCGTGACCGGCTACCTAGACCACCTGACCGTGGAGCGCGGCCTGGCCGCCAACACCATCGCCTCCTACCGGCGCGACCTGCGCCGGTACACGGAGTACCTGGACGCGGCGGGCGTGCGCGGGCTGCGCGAGATCAGCGAGTCGGACGTCGCCGGCTTCCTCGCGGCCCTGCGGCGCGGGGACGACGACCACCCGCCGCTGTCGGCGACCTCGGCGGCCCGGGCGGTCGTCGCCGTCCGCGGGCTGCACCGGTTCTGCCTGCTCGACGGCCTCGTCCCGGACGACGTCGCCGCCGAGGTGCGTCCGCCGACCCCGGCCCGGCGGCTGCCCAAGGCGGTACCGGTGGAGCAGGTGGTGGCCCTCATCGAGGCGGCCGGCTCGGTCGAGGGACCGCGGGGGCTCCGCGACCGGGCATTGCTCGAGCTGCTGTACGGCACCGGCGCGCGCATCTCCGAGGCCGTCGGGCTGGCCGTCGACGACCTCGACCGGGGCCAGGCGACGGTGCGGCTCGCGGGCAAGGGCGGCAAGGAGCGCATCGTCCCGGTCGGCAGCTACGCGCTGAGGGCTGTCGAGGACTACCTGGTGCGGGCGCGGCCGGAGCTCGCCGGGAAGAGCCGGGGCGGGGTGCGCGGGGGCGCGCTGTTCCTCAACGTGCGGGGCGGTCCGCTCTCGCGGCAGAGCGCCTGGCAGATCCTCCGGACCGCGGCCGAGCGGGCCGGCAGCAGCGAGCTGGCGAGCTCGGTCTCGCCGCACACCCTGCGGCACTCCTTCGCCACCCACCTGCTCGACGGCGGCGCCGACGTCCGGGTCGTGCAGGAGTTGCTCGGCCACGCGTCGGTGACCACCACGCAGGTCTACACGCTGGTGACCGTGGACCGGCTGCGCGAGATCTACGCGACCAGCCACCCGCGGGCGCTCAGCTGACAGCTGGACGGTCGGGTCTTCGGCAGGTTCTGCTGCCGTTTCGGCTGTAGCAGTCACATCCGTTGTCACTCGTCGCCATGTCGACATGTCCACGGCGCGTTGCCTTGGGCAGCAGGGCGACTGTTCGTAGCTTCTTCCTCACCCGAGCGGACAGGACGGCTGACCGCACCCGGAGCACCGGGATCGGGCACGAGTGCGGAGGCGACAGACCCATGGCGATCCGAGCGGACGCGGCCCCCGCCGTCGCGCGCCCGCGCGACGGCGACCCGGAGATGGGTGCCGCCGCCTCGCGGCAGGACCCGGCACGCGCCCGGCAGCGGCCGCTGCCGGACCCCAAGCCGCTGACCGAGCACGGTCCGGCCCGCGTCATCGCGATGTGCAACCAGAAGGGCGGCGTCGGGAAGACGACGTCGACGATCAACCTGGGTGCCGCGCTGACCGAGTTCGGGCGCAAGGTGCTGCTCATCGACCTGGACCCGCAGGGTGCCCTGTCGGTCGGTCTGGGCGTGCCGGCGCAGACCATGGACCGCACGATCTACAACGCGCTCATGGAGCGCCGGACCTCGCTGCGGGACGTGCGCGTGCACACCGACGTCCCCGGCCTGGACCTGGTGCCCAGCAACATCGACCTCTCCGCCGCCGAGGTGCAGCTGGTCAGCGAGGTCGCCCGCGAGCAGACCCTGCTGCGCGTGCTCGCCGACGTGCGCGACGAGTACGACTACATCCTCATCGACTGCCAGCCCTCGCTGGGCCTGCTCACGGTCAACGCCCTGACCGCCGCGCAGGGCGTGATGATCCCGCTGGAGTGCGAGTTCTTCTCGCTGCGCGGGGTGGCGCTGCTGGTCGACACCATCGACAAGGTCAAGGAGCGGCTCAACCCGCAGCTGGAGATCTCCGGCATCCTCGCCACGATGTACGACCCCCGCACCGTGCACTGCAAGGAGGTGTTCAGCCGGGTGGTCGAGGCCTTCGGCGACACCGTCTTCCAGACCGTCATCCAGCGCACCGTGCGCTTCCCGGAGACCACCGTCGCCGGGCAGCCCATCACCACGTGGGCGCCGACCTCCTCCGGCGCCTCGGCCTACCGCGACCTGGCCAAGGAGGTGCTGGCGCTGTGACGAGGCGACCCGTCCTCCCCGGTGCCTCGGAGCTGTTCCGCCGCACCGACTCCAGCTCCTCGGTGCCCGAGGTCACCGAGCTGCCCAGCCTCAGCAGCACCGTGAGCTCGCCGGCCCTGCGCGGCTCGGCGAGCCGGCGCGCCGAGGAGCCGGCGGCCGAGGCCGCCCCGGCCAGCCCGCTCACCCTGGTCCCCGGGGGTGCCGAGTCGACCGGCGACGACGAGCTCGCCGCCTTCCGCAGCGCGCCGGCACCCGCCCCGGTGCTCAAGCCGACGGTGCCCACCCGGGGCCGGCCGGCCCGCGGCCGCGAGCGGACCAAGCACGACGAGAAGATCACCGTCTACATCTCGGCCGACGAGCTCATGGCCCTGGAGACGGCGCGGCTGACCCTGCGCGGACAGCACGGCGTGGCCGCCGACCGCGGCCGCATCGTCCGCGAGGCGATCTCGGTGATCCTCGCCGACCTGGCCGAGCGCGGCGAGGACTCCGTCCTGGTGCGCCGCCTCCAGGGCTGAGCCCCGGGCGGTCCTAGGCTGCGGGGGTGACCGAGGCGCAGCCGGCATCGCGCTTCACCGTCCGGCTGACCAACTTCGAGGGTCCCTTCGACCTCCTGCTGCAGCTGATCGGCAAGCACAAGCTCGACGTCACCGAGATCGCGCTGTCGCAGGTCACCGACGAGTTCATCGCCCACCTGCGCGCACTCGGCGACGAGCTGGACCTGGACCAGGCCAGCGAATTCCTGGTCGTCGCCTCCACGCTGCTCGACCTCAAGGCCGCCCGGCTGCTGCCGGCCGCCGAGGTCGACGACGAGGAGGACCTCGAGCTGCTCGAGGCGCGCGACCTGCTCTTCGCCCGGCTGCTGCAGTACAAGGCCTACAAGCAGGCCGCGGCCTTCCTGCGCGAGCGCGAGGCCGACGCCGTCCGCCGGTTCCCGCGGGTGGCCGCGCTGGAGCCGCGCTTCGCCGACCTGGTGCCCGAGGTGCGGCTGGACCTCACGCCCGAGCAGTTCGCCGCCCTGGCCGCGCGCGCCCTGGCGCCGAAGGCCCCCGAGGTGGTCGGCGTCGGGCACCTGCACGCCCCGCCGGTCAGCGTGAGCGAGCAGCTGGTCGCCGTCCGCGACCACCTGGCCCGGGCCGGGACCCTCTCCTTCCGGGCGCTCACCGCGGACTGCTCGCACACCCTCGAGGTCGTCGCCCGGTTCCTGGCGCTGCTCGAGCTCTACCGGCAGCAGCGGGTGACCTTCGAGCAGCTGACGCCGCTGGGGGAGCTGCACGTGCGCTGGTCCGGGCGGGCGCCGGCCGGTGAGCCGGTCGACGTCGACGGCGCGCTGCCCGACGCAGCCCCGGACGACGCGGACGACACCGGGACCGACATCGACGAGGAGTACTCGTGAGCAGCGACGACGACCGGCCGGTCGAGCCGGCGCCGATCTCCTGGGAGGCGCTCGCCGCCGAGCTCGCGGCCACCCGGGAGGAGGCCGCCCGCCGCGGCGAGGACGACCCCGCCGCCTGGGACGCCGTCGCCGCGGAGCTCGCGGCCCGCGTCTCCGAGCTGCCGGTCGACGAGCCGGACGTCGCCCCCGTCCCGCTGGAGGACGACGCCGACGCACCGGCCGCCGTCCCCGCGCCACCGCCGGCCGACCCGGAACCGGAGCCGGAGCCGGAGCCCCTGGAGCTGCTCGACCCGGGTGAGCTGCGCGGCGGGCTGGAGGCCCTGCTGTTCGTGGTGGACGACCCGATCGACGAGGCGACCCTCGCCGGGGCGCTGCGCTGCGACGTCGGCCAGGTCCGCGAGGGCCTGGCCGAGCTCGCCGAGCACTACGACGCCCGCTCGGCCGGGATCACGCTGCGCCGCGTGGGGGAGGGGTGGCGGCTCTACACCCGCGAGGAGCACGCCGGCGTCGTCGGGCGGTACCTCGTCGACGGGCAGCGCAGCCGGCTGACCCAGGCGGCGCTGGAGACCCTCGCCGTCATCGCCTACCGGCAGCCGGTCACCCGCGCGCGGGTGGCGGCCATCCGCGGCGTCGGTGTGGACGGTGTCATGCGCACGCTGATCACCCGCGGCCTGGTGTCCGAGGTGGGCAGCGACCCGGACAGCGGGGGTGGGCTGTACGCGACGACGCCGCTGTTCCTCGAGCGGCTCGGGCTGACCAGCCTCGCGGACCTGCCGGAGCTCGCGCCGCTGCTGCCCGAGACCGCGGCCGTCCTGGACGAGCACCCCGACAGCTGAGCCGGCGGAGGTGTGCCCCGACGGCGTGGCGTTCGGCGGGCTGCGGAGGTGGGAGACTGGGCGGCGATGAACGCTGCGATCCCGGACGACGAGCACACCACCGAGGCCGGCGAGGGCTGGTCGGAGGACATGGAGCTGGCTCCTGCCCACCCCGGCGACCGCGCCCCCTCGGGCGACGGCGACCGCGAGGGGGAGCGGCTGCAGAAGGTGCTCGCCCGGGCCGGCGTGGGGAGCCGGCGGGTCAGCGAGGACATGATCGACGCCGGCCGGATCAGCGTGAACGGTTCGGTCGTGCGGGTCCAGGGCATGCGGGTCGACCCGGTCAACGACAAGATCGCCGTCGACGGCGTCCGGATCGAGATCCGCGACGACCGGGTCACCTACGCGCTGAACAAGCCGCCGGGCGTCATCACCGCGATGAGCGACGACCGCAACCGCCCCACCGTGGGGGACATGGTCGGGGACCTCGCCCCGGGCCTCGTGCACGTCGGCCGGCTCGACCAGGACACCGAGGGCCTGCTGCTGCTCACCACCGACGGCGAGCTGGCCCACCGGCTGGCCCACCCGTCCTACGGCGTGCGCAAGACCTACCTCGCGCAGGTGTCGGGATCGGTCCCGCGCGACCTGGCCAAGCGGCTGCGCGGCGGCATCGAGCTGGAGGACGGGCCGGTGAAGGTCGACTCGTTCCGGGTCGTCGACACCCACGCCGGCCAGTCCGTGGTCGAGGTGGTGCTGCACGAGGGCCGCAAGCACATCGTCCGCCGGCTGCTGGCCGAGGTCGGGCTGCCGGTCTCCCGGCTGACCCGCACCGCGGTCGGCCCCATCGAGCTGCGGGCGATGCGGTCGGGGACCATCCGCAAGCTGAGCCGTCAGGAGCTCGGCGCGCTGTCGGAGCTGGTCGGGCTCTGAGCGGGCGGCCCCTCGACGGGCCGAAACTAGACTTCGCGTGGCCCCGTGGTCGGGGCTGCCGTCTGAACGAGGAGTGTGCATGGCCGTCCGAGCCATCCGGGGCGCGACCCAGGTCGACGCCGACGACCGGGAGCAGGTGCTCGAGGCGACCCGCGAGCTGGTGAGCACCGTGCTGGAGCGCAACGCGCTGGAGCACGACGACGTCATCAGCATCCTGTTCACCGCCACCCCCGACCTGGTGTCGGAGTTCCCGGCGCTGGCCGCGCGCGAGCTGGGCATGGGCGACGTGCCGCTGATGTGCGCCACCGAGATCGCCGTGCCGCACGCGCTGCCGCGGGTGCTCCGCCTCATGGCGCACGTGGACACCCCCCGTCGCCGTGCCGAGATCCAGCACGTCTACCTGCGCGGCGCGGCCGCGCTGCGCCGGGACATCGCCCAGTGACCGCGCAGCACGGCTTCCGCGGCGCGGTGACCCTCGACGGCCCGTCGGGCACCGGCAAGTCCAGCGTCGCCCGGGGCGTCGCGGCCCGGCTGGGGGCGGCCTACCTGGACACCGGCGCGATGTACCGCGCGGCCACCGTCGCCGTCCTGGACGCCGCCGTCGACCCCGAGGACGCCGAGGCCGTCGCCCGGGTCGTCGCCGGGGCGCGCATCGAGGTCGGCACCGAGGCGGGCACCGAGCGCGTCGAGGTCGACGGCGTCGACGTCGCCGTCCGCATCCGGAGCGCGGAGGTGACCGGTGCGGTGTCCGCCGTCTCCGCGGTGCCGGCCGTGCGCCGGCAGCTCGTCGCCCAGCAGCGCGACCTGGTGGCGGCGCACGACGCCGTCGTCGTCGAGGGCCGCGACATCGGCACCGTCGTGCTGCCCGACGCGACGCTCAAGGTCTACCTGACCGCGGCCCCGGAGATCCGCGCCCAGCGCCGGGCGGGGCAGCTGGGGCTCACCGACCCCGCGCGGATCGATGCCCTGGCCGCGGATCTGCGCCGCCGGGACGAGTACGACAGCAGCCGGGCCGACAGCCCGCTGCGACCGGCCGCGGACGCCGTGGTCGTGGACAGCAGCGAGCTGGACCAGCAGGCCGTGGTGGACCGCATCGTGGAGCTGGCCGGCTCCGCGCTGGTGACGGGGGATCGCTCGTGACGGAGAACCAGGGCGGGCCGCTGCCCGTCGTCGCCATCGTGGGCCGCCCGAACGTGGGCAAGTCGACGCTGGTCAACCGCATCCTCGGCCGGCGCGCCGCCGTCGTGCAGGACGTCCCGGGCGTGACGCGCGACCGCATCTCCTACGAGGCGCTGTGGAACGGCAAGCGCTTCACCGTGATGGACACCGGCGGCTGGGACCCGAAGGCCAGCGGCATCGGCGCGTCGATCACCCGCCAGGCCGAGTTCGCCATGGGGACCGCCGACGTCATCGTCCTGGTGGTCGACAGCCAGGTCGGGGCCACCGACACCGACCTGGCCGCCGCGCGGGTGCTGCGCCGCAGCGACCGGCCGGTCATCCTCGTGGCCAACAAGGTCGACGACGAGCGCAGCGAGGCCAACGTCGCCGAGCTGTGGGGCCTGGGCATGGGGGAGCCCCAGCCGGTCAGCGCGCTGCACGGCCGCTCCAGCGGCGACCTGCTCGACCTGATCCTCGACGCGCTGCCCGAGGCACCGCGCGAGCAGGAGCACGAGGAGGGCCCGCGCCGCGTGGCGCTGGTCGGCCGGCCGAACGTCGGCAAGTCCAGCCTGCTCAACCGGCTGGCCAAGGACGAGCGATCGGTGGTCGACTCCGTCGCGGGGACCACGGTCGACCCGGTCGACTCGATCGTCACCCTCGGCGGCGAGGAGTGGCGCTTCGTCGACACGGCGGGGCTGCGCCGCAAGGTGAACACCGCCAGCGGCATGGAGTACTACGCCAGCCTGCGCACCGAGGCCGCGATCCAGGCCGCCGAGGTCTGCGTCGTCCTGCTGGCCGCCGACGAGGTGATCAGCGAGCAGGACCAGCGGGTCATCACCCAGGTCGTCGAGGCCGGCCGCGCCCTGGTGCTGGCCTTCAACAAGTGGGACACCCTCGACGAGGACCGGCACGACCAGCTCGAGCGCGAGATCGATCGCGACCTGGCCCACGTGAAGTGGGCGACGCGGGTGAACATCTCCGCCTCCACCGGCCGGGGCGTCGGCAAGCTCGCCGATCACCTGCGCTGGGCCCTGGCCTCGTGGGAGAAGCGCATCCCGACCGCCGAGCTCAACCAGTTCGTCCGGGCGCTGGTGCAGGAGACGCCGCCGCCGGCGCGCGGGGGCCGCGCGCCCAAGATCAAGTACGTCACGCAGGCCGACGTCCGCCCGCCGCGCTTCGTGGTCTTCTCCACGGGCTTCCTGGAGGCCGGGTACCGGCGGTTCCTGCAGCGCAAGCTGCGCGAGCAGTTCGGCTTCTCCGGCACCCCGATCGAGGTCTCGGTCAAGGTGCGCGAGGGCCGCGACCGGGACGCCAAGCGCGGCTGACGGGGGAGGGCCGGCGGGCGCCGGCCCTCCCACCGCTCACTGCCCGGGGCGGACGCCGCCCGGGGCGTCCTGCCGCGTCCGGGGTGCGGGCACCTTCACGTCCGCGGCGCGGACGGGCTCCGGCTCGTCCTCCTGCTGCGCCAGCCGGCTGGGCCACCACATGTGCCGGCCCACGTCCAGGTTGAGCGCGGTGACCAGCACCGACCGCACGACGATCGTGTCCAGCAGGACGCCGAGCGCCACGGCGATGCCCAGCTGGGTGAGGAACGTCAGGGGCAGGGTGCCCAGGACTGCGAACGTCGCGGCGAGGACCAGGCCGGCCGAGGTGATCACGCCACCCGTGGCCGCCAGCCCGATGAGGGCCGCGCGCCGGGTGCCGTGGTCGTGCGCCTCCTCGCGCACCCGGGTCATCAGGAAGATGTTGTAGTCGATGCCCAGCGCGACCAGGAAGACGAAGACGAACAGCGGGAACGAGCTGTCCGTCGTCCCGACGCCGAGGGCCCAGTCGAAGATCAGCGCGCTGATGCCGAGCGCGGCCCCGTAGGACAGCACGACGGTGGCGATCAGGATCAGCGGTGCCACGACCGCCCGCAGGAGCACGCCCAGCACCAGCAGCACGACGCCCATGATGAGCGGGATGATCACCCGGTTGTCGCGCTGGGAGGCGGTCTGCACGTCGAGGTTGACGGCGGTGTTGCCGCCCACCAGCGCCTCGCCGTCGCCCACGTCGTCGAGCTCGGCGCGCAGCCGGTCGATGGTGTCGTAGGCGGCCTGGCTGTCCGCCGGGTCGGCCAGCGTCGCCTCGATGAGCGCGGCGTCCCCGGTGAGCTGCGGGTCGGCGGTGGCCTCGATGCCCTCGGTGGCCAGCGTCGCTGCGGCGACGTCGTCCGCGTCGGCCGCGGTGGTCAGCACGTAGACCGGGTTGCCGGCCGACGCCGGGAAGTGCCGGCTGGCGACCTCCTCGCCGGTGATCGACTCCGGCGTGCCGCGGAAGCCGTCGGCCTGGCTGAGGCCCTTGGCGTCCAGGCCGAAGAGCCCGAGGCTCGCCGCGAGCAGCAGCACGGTGGTGACGATCCACACCGCGCGGGGGCGAGGCTTGATCAGCCCGCCCACGCGGGACCAGAACCCCGTCGCGCTCGGCTCGGGGCTGCCCAGCGCGGGGCGCACCGGCCAGAAGACCCAGCGGCCGCAGATGACCAGCAGGGCGGGGAGCAGGGTCATGAGCACGACGAGCGTGACGCCCACGCCGATGGCCGCGACCGGGCCCAGGCCGGCGGTCGAGTTCATCGTC
The DNA here is from genome assembly GCF_054050515.1 of Blastococcus sp. SYSU D01042. Classification (NCBI taxonomy): domain Bacteria; kingdom Bacillati; phylum Actinomycetota; class Actinomycetes; order Geodermatophilales; family Geodermatophilaceae; genus Blastococcus; species Blastococcus sp. SYSU D01042. The sequence goes on from NZ_JBJGZM010000004.1 coordinate 35,358, forward strand.
GCGAAGACCAGGCACAGCATGCCCAGGATCACGGTGCCGCCGCTGGCCAGCACCCCCGGACCTGCGCGGTGCACGGCCTCGGTCATCGCCTCGTGCCGATCGGCGTGCAGCCGCAGCTCCTCCCGGTAGCGGGCGACGAGCAGCAGCGCGTAGTCGGTGCCGGCGCCGATCACCAGGACGGTCAGGATGCTGGCGCTCTGCGCGTTGACCGTGAGGTCGGCGTGGCGCGCCAGCAGGGTGATCAGCGCCTGCGAGCAGAACAGCGCCACCACCGAGGAGAAGATCGGCAGGATCCACAGCACCGGGCTGCGGTAGGTGAACAGCAGGATCAGGATGACCACGCCGAGGGCGGCGAACAGCAGCGCACCGTCGATGCCCTCGAACGCCTCGGAGGAGTCGGCGGCGTTGCCGGCGGGTCCGGTGACCCAGGTGTCCAGGCCGTCGGGTCCGTCGGCGGCGACCTCGCGCATGTCGTCGACCAGCGGGGCGATCGCCTCCCAGCCCTCGGCGCCCATGTTCAGCGGCACGACCAGCTCGGCCGCCTCGCCGTCCTCGGAGAGGATCGGGCCGACGATCTCCCCGTCGAGGTCCTCCAACCCACCGAAGGCGGTGGCGTCGTCCGTGATCGCGACGAGGTCGTCGTCGGTCAGGCCGCTGGTCCGCTCGTAGACGACGACGGCCTGGATGACGTCGGGGTCCGAGCCCAACTCGGCCTGCAGCTCGATCGCCCGCGTGGACTCGGCATCACCGGGCAGCCACGAGGAGACCTCGTTGTCCTGCTCGTCGGTGAGCGCGCCTGCCAGCGGTCCCGAGGCGGCGGCGAGCACCAGCCAGAAGACGAGGATGACCCACTTGAAGCGCCGGTGGCTCACCTTGGATGCGAACGTCCTGCCCATGACGCGGTCCCTCCGGCGCCCCGCGGCGCCCTGGTCGAGGAGGATGACGACGGCTCGTCCGGGAAAGGCTGGCACTACCGTCATCGGGTGTCACCGGGTTTGACGCCGCGGACCCGAGGAACTGATCGCAGCGCCTCGTGGGCCGGTCGGGGCGCTGCCGGACGGCGGGTGGCGGTGCGGTAATCTTCCGGGGCGGTCGTCGCGCGCCCGGATCTCCGGGAGAGCACGGCGGAGCGCGGGCTGTAGCGCAGCTTGGTAGCGCACTTGACTGGGGGTCAAGGGGTCGCAGGTTCAAATCCTGTCAGCCCGACAGAGGGAACACGCAGGTGAGGGGCGGGTCGGCCGTGAGGCCGGCCCGCCCCTGCTGCGTCTTCCGCGCCCGGCCGCTACGTCCCCCTTCATGCCGCCGGGGGGAGGCGCGGCCAGGCGCTCGGCGGGGATGCTGCCGTCGGCGGGAGGAGGCCGGCGATGACGGTGCAGCTCGGCAGGTCGGACGTCGACGGTGGACCGGCGGTGGCCAAGGAGCCGATGTGGGGGACGAAGGGCTGGACGCCGGCCCACACCGAGGCCGTGGTGGTCCTCGGTGAGTGCGTCGCGGTGGGGGCCGTCGTCGGCTTCCTCACCGAGCTGGCCCGGTTGACCGGGGAGCGGCACGCCCGCCGGTGACGCTCACCTCCGGCGCGTGGGACGCCCCGATCGTCCGGGCGCTCGACGGCGGTGCGGGTGAAGCGGACCCGCCGGCGGTGGTCCTCGCGGCCCCGCTCCCGCTGCAGGTCGACGTCGGGGGCAGGCATCGCGGTCACGCCCGGCGCGTCGAGGTGGTCGAGCACCTGCCCGCCGCCCCGGTGCTCGTCGCGGGTGCGGCGCACGACCATGCGCCCACGTAGCCGTGGTCGGCGGGGACGTGCAGGACGCGGACGCGCGGGTCCGGCCGCGCGATCACGGCGCCGAGTATGCCGGACCCCGTGGTGCGCCACCCGGCCGCGTCCGGCCCGTCCGTGCCACGATCCGCGGCATGGACACCCCCGCCCCGCACCGGTTCACCGCCCGCGTGGTCGAGGAGGCGGCCAACCGGATCCACTCCGACGACGTCGCGCAGCAGTTCGGCTTCACCGGCGCGCTCGTGCCCGGCGTCGAGCTGTTCGCCCGGCTGACCACGCCGCTGGTCGAGGCCTGGGGCGAGGAGTGGCTGGCCGGCGGGCGCATCGACGTGCGCTTCCGGCGCCCGGTCTACTCCGGCGAGGAGCTGCTGGTGCAGGTCCGCGACGGGGCGCTCACCGCCACCGGGCCCGACGGCGTCGTGCGCTGCGTCGGCACCGCCGCGCGCACCGGGGACCGCCCCGACCTCACCGGTCTCGACGAGGTGCCGGGTGGCGCCGGGATGGTGGACGACCCGGTCGTCGGGCCGTTCCCCAGCGTCGAGGAGCCGGTCACCGTCGAGCAGAACGAGTGGTACCTGGACGCGGTCGGCGAGCCGCTGGCGCTGTACCGCGAGCGCTCGCTGGCCCACCCCGGGATGCTGCTCAAGGCCGTCCACCGGCTGCTCACCCGCACCGTCGTCCTCGGGCCGTGGATCCACACGGCGAGCGACTGCACCTTCCTCGGCGTCGCCCGGCTGCCGGCGCTCGTCACGTCGCACGGTCGCGTGACCGCGGTCGGCAGGCGCGGGTCCCACGACGAGGTGCGCTACGACGCGCTCGTCCTCGCCGACGGCGAAACCGTGCTGCACACCCGGCACACCGCGCTGTACCGCCTCGGCACATCCACCTGAGACCGCGGCGGTAACGTTGACGTCATCGCGTTACCGCCCTAGGTTCCGCGCATGGCCCGCTCGCTGCTTGCCCCGCCGGAGCGGCCGCGCCCCGTGCTCGACCGGGAGCGGGAGGAGCAGCTCACGGGGCGGCAGCGCGAGGTGCTGCGGCAGCTCGACGCGATGTTCCGCGAGGGGTTCGCCGAGCTGACCATGGCCGAGATCGCGGCCCGGGCCGGGTGCTCGCTGCGCACCCTCTACGCCCTGGCGCCCAGCAGGGACGCCCTACTGCTCATGGTCGTCGACCGCCAGCTCTGGCGCATCGGTGGCACCGCGCAGCGCACCATCGGCGACGGGATGCCGCCCCTGCAGGCGATCCGCGCCTACCTGCGGGCGGCGCACGTCGCCGTCGGCCGCGCGACCGATGCCTGGTCGCGCGACCTCACGACGGTGCCCGCCGTCCGGGCGCTGGTCGACAGCCACAACCAGTACCTCGTCGACGTCACCCGCAGCCTGCTCGACGCCGCCGTGGCCCGCGGGGACGTCGCCGACGTGGACACCGCCGCCGTGGCCCGCGTGCTCGCCGGCCTCGGCCGCGGCTTCGCCGACCCCGAGGTGGCGCGCACGCTGCGCAGCCCGCCTCCGCGGGCCGCCGACGAGGCCGTCGAGATCATCCTCCGGGGGCTCGCGACGTGACCCCGGCGCCGCACCGCCGCACCTGAATCCGCTCCGACCCGCTCCCGAGAGGCAGTACCCGTGCGCACTCCCGCCACCGACCTGGTCGGCATCGACGTCCCGATCTTCGCCTTCAGCCACTGCCGCGACGTCGTCGCCGCCGTCACCAACGCCGGTGGGCTCGGCGTGCTGGGCGCCGTGGCGCACACCCCCGAGCAGCTGGACATCGACCTCGCCTGGATCGAGGCGGAGGTGAAGGGCCGGCCCTACGGCGTCGACCTGCTCGTCCCGGAGAAGTTCGCGGGCTCGGAGTCCGGCGGCCTGGACCGCGCGGCGCTCGGCGACCTGCTGCCCGCGGAGCACCGGCAGTGGCTGGACGGCCTGCTCGACCGGTACGGCATCCCGCCGCTGCCGGCCGACGTCCCGACCGGCGGGCGCAGCTCCGGCGTCGGCGGCATGCGCGTCGACCCGAGGAGCATGGCGCCGCTGCTGGACGTACTGTTCGCCCACGAGACCAAGCTCGTCGCCTCCGCGCTGGGCCCCCCGCCGCCGCACTTCATCGAGCGGGCGCACGGCGCCGGCATCCCGGTCGCGGCGCTCGCCGGCTCGGTGCACCACGCCGTCCGCCACAAGGAGGCCGGCGCGGACCTGATCGTCGCCCAGGGGACCGAGGCCGGCGGGCACACCGGCCAGATCGCCACGATGGTGCTCGTGCCCGAGGTGGTCGACGCCGTCGGCCCGCTGCCGGTGCTGGCCGCCGGCGGGATCGGCCGCGGCCGCCAGCTCGCCGCCGGCATGGCGCTGGGCGCCGACGGCGTGTGGTGCGGCTCGGTGTGGCTGACCACCGAGGAGGCCGAGACCCACCCCGCGGTCAAGGAGAAGTTCCTGCGCGCGGGGCTGGGCGACACGGTCCGCTCCCGCTCCATGACCGGCAAGCCCGCGCGCATGCTGCGCAGCCCGTGGACCGAGGAGTGGGAGTCCGCCGACGGCCCGGGCACCCTGCCGATGCCGCTGCAGCCGATGCTCGTCGGCGAGGCGCTGGCCCGCATCAACCGGGTCGCGGCGACGCAGGGCACCCCCGCCAACGACCTGGCCACCTACTTCGTGGGGCAGATCGTGGGCAGCGCGAGCATGAGCAGCGTCCGGCCCTCGCGGCGGGTGGTGCTGGAGATGGTCGAGGAGTTCGTCGAGGCCGTCGAGCGGCTCAACCGCTTCGTGGACAGCTGACCCCGAGCCGCACCCGGGTCGAGCCGGCGTCCGGCTCGACCTGAGTACGACCGTTATCCCCAACATGGGACCGCCGATAGGCGGACGAGCCACACCGCTGTTGCGGAGAGGGGGTCCCGCGGTCAGGTCCCGGTGAGCCGCCGGCACTCGGCGCAGGGGTCGGCCGAACCGAGGCCGCGCGGGCCGTGCCACTTCCCCTGCACGACGCCGACCGACGCGCCGCAGATCGCCGCCCACGGGGCGGGCAGGTCCGCGGTGGAGGCCAGGACGGCGTGCGCCGTGCCGGTGGCCTGGTCGCGGCCGGCGGCGTGGTCGGGAGCGCTCATGGTCTCCAGCATGCGCGGGCGGGTGCGGGACGCCCGCGCGGGGTAGCGGGCACGCCATGGCGACAGGGACGACGGCGGCGGGGGAGCGGCTGCCGTCGCGGGCCTCGGGGCTGCTCTACGGCATCGGGTTCGGCGGCTTCGTCGACGGGATCGTGCTGCACCAGATCCTGCAGTGGCACCACATGGTCAGCTCCGTCGAGGGCCGCGACCCGGGGACGCTGGCCGGACTGGAGGCGAACACGGTCGCCGACGGCTTCTTCCACCTGGGCACCTGGGCGGCCGCCGTGGCCGGCATGGTCACGGCGCTGATCGCCTGGCGGCAGGGCCGGATCGCACCGAGCTGGAGCTTCCACCTCGGCCTCGTGCTCGTCGGCTGGGGGCTGTTCAACCTGGTCGAGGGACTGGTCGACCACCAGATCCTGGGCGTGCACCACGTCCGCGACGACCTGGGCGCGCCGCTCAGCTGGGACATCGGCTTCCTGCTGTCGGGTGTCCTGCTGATCGCCCTCGGCTGGCTGGTGCACCGCCGCGGGGTGCGCGACCTCGAGCAGCGGGCGGCCCGGCGGCGGCGGGACGCGGTCCCTTGATCCGCTCCCCGGCGCGGGGCAGGCTGTGACGCAGACCACAGTCGCACCTCCAGGAGGCCGCCGTGGAAGCGCACGTCGGAGACCGCATCGTCGTCCACGCCACCCGCCAGGGGGAGCCCGACCGCACCGGTGAGGTGGTGGGGTGCGCCGAACCCGGCGGCGGGCCGCCGTACCGGGTGCGCTGGGAACCCGACGGGCACGTCGGGCTGTTCTACCCCGCCGGCACGGCCACCGTGCTGCACGCCGCCGGCTCCCAGAGCTGAGCCGGGCCGATGGCGAAGGAGACCGTGGCCGCGCCCGCTCCACGCGCGGCCGAGCAGGTGCGCAACGTCGCCCTGGTCGGCCACTCGGGCGCCGGCAAGACGACGCTGGCCGAGGCGCTGCTCGTGGCCACGGGCGCGCTGCCCCGCGCCGGCCGGGTCGAGGACGGCACCACGTGCCTGGACACCGAGGACGTCGAGGTCCGCCAGCGGCGCTCGGTGTCGCTGGGCGTGGCCACCGTCGAGCACGCCGGTCACCGGATCACGCTGCTGGACACCCCGGGCGCGCCGGACTTCGTGGGGGAGCTGCGCGCCGGCCTGCGGGCCGCGGACGCCGCCCTCTTCGTCGTCTCGGCCGTCAACGGGGTCGACGCCACCACCGTCGCGCTGTGGCGGGAGTGCGCCGCCGTCGACATGCCGCGCGCGGTGGTGCTCACCCAGATCGACCGCCCGCAGGCCGACGTGGACGACGCCGTCCGGATGTGCCAGGTGCTCCTGGGGGAGGGCGTCTACCCCGTCCACCTCGTCGACCGGGCCCCGGACGGCTCGGTCCGCGGCCTGGTGTCGCTCCTCGACCCCGGCGCCACCGGGTCGGCGGGGGAGAAGGACGCCGACCGGCTCCGCTCGGAGCTGATCGAGGGGATCATCGGCGAGAGCGAGGACGAGGCGCTGATGGAGCGCTACCTCGCCGGTGACGAGTTGGTCCAGGCCGACCTCATCGCCGACCTGGAGACGGCGGTGGCCCGCGCCCACTTCCACCCGGTGCTCTGCGCCGCCCCGCCGTCGGGCACCGGCGTCGACGCGCTGCTCGAGCTCGTCGTCGCCGGTTTCCCCGGCCCGACCGAGCACGGCTGCCCGCCGGTGACGCGGCCCGACGGGTCGCCCGCCCCGGCGCTGTCCTGCGACCCGGACGGCCCGCTGGTCGCCGAGGTGGTCAAGACGACGACCGACCCGTACGTCGGCCGGGTCTCGCTCGTCCGCGTCTTCTCCGGGACGCTGCGCCCGGACGTCGCCGTCCACGTCTCCGGCCACGGCATGGCCGACCGCGGGCACCCCGACCACGACGTCGACGAGCGGATCGGCGCCATCACCTCACCGCTCGGCACGCTGCTGCGGCCGGTCGCAGCCTGCCCCGCCGGGGACGTCTGCGCCATCGCCCGGCTGACCAGCGCCGAGACCGGCGACACGCTGTCCTCGCCGGAGGACCCGCGGCTGGTGCCGCCGTGGCAGCTGCCGACGCCGCAGCAGCCGGTCGCCGTCGAGGCCGCCTCGCGCGCCGACGAGGACCGGCTGGCCACCGCCCTGGCCCGGCTGGTCGCGGAGGACCCGACCGTCCGGCTGGAACGCCGGCCCGAGACCGGCCAGCTGCTGCTGTGGTGCGTCGGCGAGGCGCACGCCGAGGTGCTGCTCGAGCGGCTGCGCAGCCGGCACGGGGTGTCGGTGGCGACGGTCCCGGTGCGGGTGCCGCTGGTCGAGACGCTCGCCGGCCCCGCGCGGGTCACCGCCCGGCACGTGAAGCAGTCCGGCGGGCACGGGCAGTACGCCGTGGTCGTCGTCGAGGGCGAACCCGGCCCGCCCGGCAGCGGCATCGTCTTCGACCAGCGGATCGTCGGCGGCACCGTCCCCAGCCAGTTCCACGCCAGCGTGGAGAAGGGCATCCGTGCGCAGGCCGAGCGCGGCCTGGGCAGCGACCGTGCCGTCGTCGATGTGCACGTCACCCTGGTCGACGGCAAGGCGCACTCGGTCGACTCCTCCGACGCCGCCTTCCAGGCCGCCGGCGGGCTGGCCCTCCGCGAGCTCGCCTCCGCCGCCGGGACGCGGGTGCTCGAGCCGTGGTGCGCGGTCGCGGTGCAGGTGCCCGCCGAGTACGTCGGTGCCGTGATGAGCGACCTGTCCTCGCGGCGGGCGCGGGTCACCGGCAGCGACACCGACCCCGGCGAGGACCGGGCGACCGTCCACGCCGAGGTGCCCGAGATCGAGCTGCTCGGCTACCCCGGGGCGCTGCGCTCGCTCACCCACGGCACCGGCTCGTTCGACCGCCGGCCGCTCGGGCACGAGCCGGCTCCCGCCTCCCTCTCGGTGCCCGCCTGAGCACTGCGGCCCGTCCACTAGCCTGCTCCCAGCCGGACAGCAGGGTGGGGGGATCGTGACGTCGTCCAACGGGCCGTCGGCCGAGACGGCGGCGGCGCACGGGGCCGCCCCCCTCGGGCGGGACGAGCTCCCCGACCGGGTGTGGACGCTGCCGAACGCGCTGTCGGTGCTGCGCCTGCTCGGTGTGCCGCTGTTCCTCTGGCTGCTGCTGGGACCCGAGGCCGACGGCTGGGCCGTCATCGTGCTCATGGTCTCGGGCGTCACCGACTGGGCCGACGGCAAGCTCGCGCGGTGGCTGGACCAGAGCAGCCGGCTCGGTGCCCTGCTGGACCCCGCGGCCGACCGGCTCTACATCGTCTGCACGCTGATCGCGCTGGCGCTGCGCGAGATCGCGCCCGCCTGGCTGGTCGCGCTGCTGGTGGGCCGCGAACTCGTGCTCGGCGTCATGCTGCTGGTGCTGCGGCGCTACGGCTACCCGCCGCTCCAGGTGCACTACCTGGGCAAGGCGGCGACCTTCCTGCTGCTCTACGCCTTCCCCGGCCTGCTGCTCGCGGACGGCGACGGGTGGCTGGCCACGGCCATCGCGCCCTTCGCCTGGGCGTTCACGATCTGGGGCACCGCCCTGTACCTGCTGGCCGGCGGCTTCTACGTCGTCCAGGTGCTCGGCATCGTGCGGGCCGAGCGGGCGGGCGCGGTGCCGTGACCGGGCCCCGGCCGGGTGGAGGGCCCCGCTCCCTGGGTGCCTCGCTGCTCGACGACGTGCTCGCCGAGACCCTCGACCCCGCCTACGCCCAGGCAGCCGAGGCCCGGCGCACCGGTGCGTCCGCCGCGCCCCGCCCGTGGTGGCGGGGCCGGGTGCTGGTGGCGCTGACCATGGTCGTGGCCGGGGTGCTCGTGGCGGTGACCTACGACCTGGCCGCCGCACGGGTGCAGGGCCGGGAGGAGATCCGGGCCGCGCTGGTCGCCGACATCCGCGCCGAGTCCGACGCCAGCGACGCGCTGGCCGCGGAGCTCGAGGAGCTGCGGGCCGAGGTGACCCGTGCGCGCGACGAGCTGCTCGCCTCCTCGACGACCGGCCAGCGCGCGCTGGACGAGCTGGCCCGCGCCGAGGCAGGGGCGGCGGCGGTCCCGGTCACCGGCCCGGGCCTGCTCGTCACGCTGGCCAACGCCGGCTCCGACCCGGACGACGACCCCGTGGGCGGTGGCACCGAGGCCGACGCCCGCGGGCGGGTCCGGGACGGCGACCTGCAGCTCGTGGTGAACGCGCTGTGGGCCGCCGGCGCCGAGGCGATCAGCATCAACGGCCAGCGGCTGGGCCCGACCAGCGCCATCCGGTTCGCCGGCGAGGCCGTGCTCGTCGACTTCCGGCCGGTGACCAACCCCTACGAGGTGAGCGCCATCGGTGACCCCGGCGCCCTCTCCAACGGTTTCCTCGCCAGCCCCGAGGTGCGCGCGCTCGCGCTCATCGAGGAGTCCTTCGGGCTCCGCTTCGACTTCTCCCGCGAGGAGGAGCTGGAGCTGCCCGCGGCGAGCACCCCCGAGTTGCGCTCCGCCCGGCCGGTGACCGAGGACCCCGCCGAGCCCGACGACCCGCCGACCGACCCCGCGACCGGAGACTGACCCGTGATCCCGATCCTCGGCCTGGTGGCCGGCGTCCTGCTCGGCCTGCTGCTCGACCCGACGGTGCCGCTGTGGCTGCAGCCCTACCTGCCTATCGCGGTCGTGGCGGCGCTGGATGCGGTGTTCGGCGGGTTCCGCGCCCGGCTGGACGGCATCTTCGACGCGAAGGTCTTCGTCATCTCGTTCGTCTCGAACGTCGTCGTCGCGGCGCTCATCGTCTTCCTCGGCGACCAGCTCGGTGTGGGCGCGCAGCTGTCCACCGCCGTCGTCGTGGTGCTCGGCATCCGCATCTTCGGCAACGCCGCGGCCATCCGGCGGCACGTCTTCCGCGCATGAGCACCGACGAGCCCGGGCCGCCGCCGACCGAGGACGACGCCCCGCCGCCCGCACGCCGCCCGGACCGGCCGGCCGCCGTGCTCATCGGACTGCTCACCCTGCTGCTCGGCTTCGCCTTCACCGTGCAGGTGCGGAACTCCGACGACGAGCAGGCGCTCGCCGGTGCGCGCGAGGAGGACCTGGTCCGCATCGTCGACGAGGTGAGCTCCCGCGGCGTGCGGCTGCGCGAGCTCATCGCCGACCAGCGCAGCGCGCTGCGGCAGCTCACCAGCTCCGACAGCGAGAGCGCCTCGGCGCTGGAGGAGGCCCGGTCCCGGGCGGCCTCGCTCGGTGTCCTCAACGGCACCGCCCCCGCCGAGGGGCCGGGGCTGCGCCTCACCGTGCGGGACCCCGACGGCGAGCTGCGGGTCACCGACCTGATCGACGTCATCCAGGAGCTGCGCGGCGCCGGCGCGGAGACCATGCAGTTCGACGGCGTGCGCGTCGGCCTCACCACCGCCGTGACCGGCACGCCCGGCGCGCTGCTCATCGACGGGCGCCCCGTCACCGCCCCCTACGACGTCCTGGTCCTCGGCTCGCCGCAGGACATCGAGACGGCGCTCAACATCCCCGGGGGCGTGGTGCAGGCCGTCGGCTCCCGCGGGGGATCGGTCACCGTCGAGCAGGTGCCCGAGCTCGTCGTCGACGCGTTGCGACCGCTGCCCGAGGCTCAATACGCTCAGCCGGACGACTGAACGACCCCCGGGCGCCCCTCGCGCGCACCGGGGACGATCCGCGACCACACCACCATGGAGACCTGCCGCATGAGCACCCCGGACGACCGTCGCTACACCGACCAGCACGAGTGGGCGCTGGTGCAGGGCACCGACGGGACGTCGACCGTCGTCCGCGTCGGCATCACCGACCACGCCCAGGACGCGCTGGGCGACATCGTTTTCGTGCAGCTGCCCGCCGTGGGGGACGAGGTGACGCCGGGGACGCCGATCGGCGAGGTGGAGTCCACGAAGTCCGTCTCCGACGTGTACGCGCCGGTCGCCGGCGTCGTCGCCGCGGTCAACGACGTGCTCGACGGCGCGCCCGAGACGATCAACGCCGACCCCTACGGCGCGGGCTGGCTGGTCGAGATCAGCGTGCCCGGCGAGGGGGGCGACCCGATCGGCGCGCTGCTGGACGCCGACGCCTACCAGGCCCTCGTCGACGGGTCCTGACGGCCCCGCCTGCAGGGCCGATCGCGTCGGCTCTCACTATGATCGCGACGGGGGACGGAACGCACCGGCACCAGCCGCGCAGCTCCCCACCCCGCACCCGCACGCGCGGTTGACCCCCGGGTCCACCGCTGGTTCCATGACCACGGCCCGCCGCACCCGCGGTGGCCGACACCCGACGGGCCGTCCGGCCCGTCGTCCGCCGGCCGCCCGCCGGCCTCTCGAGGCCCGCGGCGACGCCCCCTCGCACCGGAGGAGACGCAACGTGCACTGCACTCGATGTGGACACGAGAACCCCGAGGGCAGTCGCTTCTGCGCGCAGTGCGGCTCGGCGCTCTCCCCTGAGCGCATCGGCGAGTCCACCAGCGTGATCCCGAAGGTCGGCGGTGAGGACTCCGGCGAGCAGCCGGAGACCTCCGAGTCGCCCGCGGACGCCCACGCCGGCGCCGTCGAGTCCCTCCCGGCCGGGTCGGCCCTGCTCGTCGTCAAGCGCGGGCCCAACGCCGGCAGCCGCTTCCTGCTCGACCAGGACGTCACCACGGCCGGCCGGCACCCCGACAGCGACATCTTCCTCGACGACGTGACCGTCAGCCGCCGGCACGTGGAGTTCCACCGCGAGGGCGGCGGCTTCTCCGTGCACGACGTCGGCAGCCTCAACGGCACCTACGTCAACCGCGAGCCGGTCGACGTCGCCACCCTGGCCGGCGGTGACGAGGTGCAGATCGGCAAGTTCCGCCTCGTCTACCTGACCGGTCCGCGCACCGGCGAGCCGGCCGCTCGCTAGTGGGCGTGCCCGAGCGCGAGAGCGCGCTCGGGGACGCCGCCGACCAGCACACGCCCCGCCTGACCATCGGCGAGGTGCTGGCTGTTCTTCGCGACGACTTCCCCGACGTGACGATCAGCAAGATCCGGTACCTCGAGTCCGAGGACCTGGTGCACCCGCAGCGCACGCCGTCGGGGTACCGGAAGTTCTCGCGGGCCGACGTGAGCCGGCTGCGCTACGTCCTGACCGCGCAGCGGGACCACTACCTCCCGCTGCGCGTCATCAAGGACCACCTCGAGGCCCTCGACCGCGGCGAGCCGGTGCCCGGCACCTCCGGTCCGGCCACCGTGCCGCCGCCGGCCCCCGGCGGTGCCGACGGCGAGGCGGCGCCGCTGACCCCCGACCAGTTCGCGCGGGCCGCCGGGCTGGAACCCCAGCAGCTGGCCGACTGCGTGCAGTTCGGCCTCCTCGCGACCGACGCCGACGGCCGGCACCCGGTCGCCGACCTGGCCGTGGCCCGCGCCGCCGCCGGGCTCGCGCGGCACGGCATCGAGCCGCGCCACCTGCGGGTCTACCGCAGCGGCGTCGAGCGCGAGGCCGGCCTGGTCGAGCAGCTCGTCGCCCCGGTCCTGCGGGCGCGCTCGGAGGAGGCGCGCACCCGGGCCACCGAGAAGCTGCGCGAGCTCGCCGGCCTGTCCGCGCAGCTGCACACCGCGTTGCTGGAGGCGCGGCTCCGGGACCTCCTGCGCCCCTGACCCGGCGTACGGTGAACCCGTCGCCGTCCCGCCCCGCGAACCAGCCACCACCCCGCCCCAGCCGGCCGACACCGTCGGTCCGCACCACCGGGCACGCAGCCGAGGGAGCCGTACCGTGCAGGAGCTTCGAGTCGTCGGCGTCCGGGTGGAGCTGCCCGGGAACCAGCCGATCCTGCTGCTCAAGGAGACGCAGGGGGAGCGGTACCTGCCGATCTGGATCGGCGCGGTCGAGGCCGCGGCCATCGCTTTCGAGCAGCAGGGCGTCCGGCCCGCCCGTCCCATGACCCACGACCTCCTGCGCGAGGTCATCACCGCGCTCGGCGCCGAGCTCGAGGCCGTCCACATCACCGAGATGCGCGACGGCATCTACATCGCCGAGCTCGTGCTGGGTGACGAGCGGGTGGTCAGCGCCCGGCCCTCGGACGCCGTCGCGCTGGCCGTGCGCACCGGCTCGCCGATCTTCGGTGCCGAGGACCTGCTCGACGAGGTGGGCATCGAGATCCCCGACGAGCAGGAGGACGAGGTCGAGAAGTTCCGCGAGTTCCTCGACCAGATCTCGCCGGAGGACTTCGGGGCCGGCTCGGGGTCCGGCGGAGGGTCCGGCGGCCCCGCCTGAACGGGCCCATCCCGAGAGCATCGGCAGCTCGCCGCGGCACTCCACCCGAAATGATGAGCGGAGCGACACGCCGCCCCGCTCAGTTGACCGACCCCCGGGCCCGGCTTACGGTCGGCGAACAACAACGGTGTGACACCTGAGGTCGGTGGGCGGGATCCCCACGGATCGCCCGCCTGGGGTGCCGGCCGTGGACCCGCCCCGCACCAGCGGAGCGGGACGGAGGAGGACGCCGACGTGAGCGACCAGGACCAGGGCTCCCAGGGTCAGCTCTTCAGCGACGCCGCAGTGGGAGCGCCCGCGTACGACGAGGTCGACACCGACCTCGTCGGCTACCGCGGCCCGACCGCCTGCGCCGCTGCGGGCATCACCTACCGCCAGCTCGACTACTGGGCCCGCACCGGCCTCGTCGCCCCCTCCGTCCGCAGCGCCACCGGCTCCGGCACGCAGCGGCTGTACTCCTTCCGCGACATCCTCGTGCTCAAGGTCGTCAAGCGGCTGCTCGACACCGGCGTCTCCCTGCAGAACATCCGCAAGGCCGTCGACCACCTGCGCAACCGCGGCATTAAGGACCTCGCCAACGTCACGCTCTTCTCCGACGGCGCCACCGTCTACGAGTGCACCTCCGCCGAGGAGGTCGTGGACCTGCTCGCCGGCGGTCAGGGGGTCTTCGGCATCGCCGTCTCCGGCGCGCTGCGCGAGCTGTCCGGCGAGCTCGCCGAGCTGCCCGCCGAGCGCGTCGACGGCGCCCCGATGGCCGCCGCCGACGACGAGCTGTCGATGCGCCGCCGCCGCCGGGCCATGTGAGCTCGCGGTCCTCCGGGCCCCCGCCCGGGTCGACATCCCGCTGGTAGCGTTCTGCCAGTGGCAGACCGCGTGGAGACCGTCGCTGGACCTACGGACGGGGCGCTTCCGCCACTGTCCGGCTCGCTTCCGTCGCTGAGCTCGCTGAACCCCGCCGGATCCTTCGCCGCCCGGCACATCGGGCCGCGGGCGGGGGACACCGCGGAGATGCTCGCGGTGGTCGGGTACCCGACGCTCGAGTCGCTCGCCGACGCGTGCGTGCCCGAGAAGGTCCGCGACCGGACGCCGCTCGCGCTGCCCGCTGCCGCGGACGAGGCCGCCGTGCTCGCCGAGCTGCGCGAGCGGGCCGCCGACAACGACGTCCTCACCTCGATGATCGGCCTGGGCTACTACGGCACGATCACGCCGACGGTCATCCAGCGCACCGTGCTCGAGAACCCGGCCTGGTACACCGCCTACACGCCCTACCAGCCCGAGATCAGCCAGGGCCGGCTCGAGGCGCTGATCAACTTCCAGACGATGGTCGCCGACCTCACCGGCCTCGACGTCGCCGGCGCCTCCATGCTCGACGAGGCCACCGCCGCCGCCGAGGCCATGACGCTGGTCCGCCGCGCCGGCCGCGCCACGGCCGACGCGGTCTTCGTCGTCGACGCCGACACGCTGCCCCAGACGCTCGCCGTCCTCGAGACCCGCGCCGAGCCGCTCGGCATCACGCTGCACGTGGCCGACCTGTCCCGGGGCTGGCCCGCCGACCTGCCCGAGGCCGGGGCCTTCGGCGTGCTGCTGTCCTACCCGGGCGCCAGCGGCGCCGTCCGCGACCACCGCGCGCTCGCCGAGGCCGCCCACGCGGCCGGTGCCTCCGTCGTGGTCGCCGCCGACCTGCTCGCCCTCACGCTGCTCGAGGCGCCGGGGGCGTGGGGTGCCGACGTCGCCTGCGGCACCACCCAGCGCTTCGGCGTCCCCATGGGCTACGGCGGCCCCCACGCGGGCTACCTGTCGGTCCGCGAGGGCCTGGCCCGACAGCTGCCCGGCAGGCTCGTCGGCGTCTCGGTCGACGCGGACGGGGACGTCGCCTACCGGCTGGCGCTGCAGACCCGCGAGCAGCACATCCGCCGCGAGAAGGCGACCAGCAACATCTGCACCGCCCAGGTGCTCCTGGCCGTCATGGCCGGCGCCTACGCGGTCTACCACGGCCCCGAGGGCCTCGCGGCGATCGCGGCCCGCGTGCACCGCAGCGCCCACGCGCTGGCCGGCGCGCTCCGCGCCGGTGGCCTCGCCCCGGCGCACGAGCACTTCTTCGACACGCTGACCGTCCCGGTGCCCGGCCGGGCCGCCGAGGTGGTCGCGGCGGCGGCGGAGCGGCGGATCAACCTCCGCCTCGTGGACGCCGACACGGTCGCGGTCGCGTGCGACGAGACCACCACGCCGGAGATCCTGCGCGCCGTCGCCGAGGCGTTCGGGGTCGCGTTCGACGACGCCGCGCTCGACGCCGACGGCGGTGACGCTCTCCCGGCCGACCTGCGCCGCCGGACGGCCTATCTCACCCACCCGGTCTTCTCCGCGCACCGCTCGGAGACCGCGATGCTGCGCTACCTGCGGATGCTCAGCGACAAGGACCTCGCGCTGGACCGCACGATGATCCCGCTGGGCTCCTGCACCATGAAGCTCAACGCGGCCACCGAGATGGCGGCCATCACCTGGCCGGAGTTCGCCGGGCTGCACCCGTTCGCGCCCGCCGAGCAGGCCCGCGGTTACAGCCGCCTCGTCGACGAGCTGTGCGGCTGGCTGGCCGAGGTCACCGGCTACGCCGCGGTCAGCGTGCAGCCCAACGCCGGCTCGCAGGGCGAGTTCGCCGGGCTGCTGGCCATCCGCGGGTACCACCGCTCGCGCGGCGAGGAGAAGCGCGACGTCTGCCTCATCCCCAGCTCCGCGCACGGCACGAACGCAGCCAGCGCCGTCATGGCCGGCATGCGCGTCGTCGTCGTCGCCTGCGACGAGGCCGGCAACGTGGACCTGGCCGACCTGCGCGCGAAGGTGGACCAGCACGCCGAGCGGCTGGCGGCGATCATGCTGACCTACCCCTCGACCCACGGCGTGTACGAGACCGAGGTGCGCGAGATCTGCGCCGCGGTGCACGACGCCGGCGGTCAGGTGTACGTCGACGGCGCCAACCTCAACGCGCTGGTCGGGCTGGCCCGGCCCGGCCGGTTCGGCTCCGACGTCAGCCACCTCAATCTGCACAAGACCTTCTGCATCCCGCACGGCGGCGGCGGGCCCGGCGTCGGGCCGATCGGCGTCGCCGAGCACCTGGTGCCGTTCCTGCCGGGGCACCCGCTGGTCGACACCGGCACCGCCGGCCCGGCCGTCTCCGGCGCCCCCTTCGGCTCCGCGGGCATCCTGCCGATCTCGTGGGCCTACGTGCGGCTCATGGGGCCCGACGGCCTCACCCGGGCCACCGAGCACGCCATCCTCGGCGCGAACTACCTGGCCGCCCGGCTGCGCGAGCACTTCCCGGTGCTCTACACCGGCGCGGACGGCATGGTCGCCCACGAGTGCATCCTCGACATCCGGCCGCTGACCAAGGCCACCGGGATCACCAACGACGACATCGCCAAGCGGCTCATCGACTTCGGTTTCCACGCCCCGACGATGAGCTTCCCGGTCGCCGGCACGCTGATGGTCGAGCCGACCGAGAGCGAGGACAAGGCCGAGCTCGACCGCTTCGTCGAGGCGATGGTGACCATCCGCGGCGAGATCGAGAAGGTCGCGACGGGGGAGTACGACCGCACCGACAACCCGCTGCGCAACGCCCCGCACACGCTGGCCATGCTGGCGGGGGAGTGGGAGCGCCCCTACCCGCGGACGACGGCGGTGTACCCGGTGCGCGGGCTGCAGGGCCGCATGTACCTGAGCCCGGTCCGGCGCATCGACCAGGCCTACGGCGACCGCAACCTGGTATGCGCCTGCCCGCCCATCGAGGCGTTCGCCGAGGACGACTTCGGCGAGCACGCGCCGGAGGCCGACGGGTCGACGCCGGGGCGGTCGGCCGGGGCGCCGGACGACCTCGGGACGGCGGCCGACGTGGTGGGTGCCAACGCCTGAGGGCCCGCGCTGTCGGTGCCGCGTGGCAGGGTGCCGTCCGTGACCACCGAGGACGGCGTCAAGGCCGCGCTGCTGACCTACCTGCAGGAGGGCCGCGACGTCCTCGTGTTCAAGCTCGACGGGCTGTCGGAGTACGACCTCCGCCGTCCGCTCACGCCGACGGGCACCAACCTGCTCGGCCTGGTGAAGCACCTGGCGCTGGTGGAGACCGGCTACTTCAGCGTGCCCTTCGGCCGGCCGGTCGGCTTCGCGCACCCGTGGTTCTCCGATGACGCGGAGGACAACGTGGACATGTGGGCCACCGGGGAGGAGTCGAGGGAGGACGTCCTGGCCGGCTACCGCCGCGCGTGGGCGCGGACGGACGCCGCGGTCGCCGAGCTGCCGATCGACGCCGTCGGCACGGTGCCGTGGTGGTCGCGCCCGGAGGTCACGCTGCACCGCGTGCTCGTGCACGTCATCGCCGAGACCCACCGGCATGCCGGCCATGCCGACATCGTCCGGGAGCTGGTCGACGGCTCGGTGGGCAACCAGTCGGTCGGCGACAACCTGCCGGACCGGGACGCCGGGTGGTGGCGGGCCTACCGCGACCGGCTGGAGGACGTCGCCCGCCGCGCCGGCGCGTGACCGCGGGCGGGGGAGCGGTGGCCGACCCGGTCTTCGCCGACCCGCGGCTGGCCGCCGTCTACGACACCTTCGACGGCTCCCGGACCGACCTGGAGCCGTACCTGGCGCTCGCCGGGCGACTGGGGGCGGGCTCGGTCCTCGACGTCGGCTGCGGCACGGGCACCCTCGCCTGCCTGCTCGCCGCGCGCGGGGTGCAGGTGGTGGGCCTGGACCCGGCGGCCGCCTCGCTCGACGTGGCCCGGCGCAAGCCGCACGCCGAGCGGGTCCGCTGGGTGCTCGGTGACGTGCCGTCACTGCCGCCGCTGCGGGTGGACCTGGTGACGATGACCGGGAACGTCGCCCAGGTGTTCCTCACCGACGCCGACTGGGCGGCCACCCTCGCGGGCGTCCGGGCCGCGCTGCGGCCGGGCGGCCGGCTGGTCCTGGAGAGCCGGCGGCCGGAACGGGAGGCGTGGCGGGAGTGGACGCGTGAGCGGTCGTGGACGCGCGCCGAGGTCCCGGGCGTCGGTCCGGTCGAGGCGTGGGTCGACGTCACCGCGGTGCGCGAGCCCCTGGTCTCGTTCCGGTGGACGTTCGCCTTCCCGGACGGCGCGCGGGTGACCTCGGACTCGACGCTGCGCTTCCGCACCGAGCAGGAGCTCGCCGACTCGCTGCGTGCCGCGGGCCTGGAGCCCGAGGACGTGCGGGAGGCGACGGACCGGCCCGGTCACGAGCTCGTCGTGCTCGCCCGGCGGCCCGACGGCGGGCGCGGCGCGGTCAGGCGCTGACGAGCTCGGCGGCCAGCCAGGTGTGCGGGGCGGCGACGGCGCGGCCGTCGGGGAGCAGTTCCCCGTCGTCGTCGAACAGGACGACGCCGTTGCACAGCAGGCTCCAGCCCTGCTCGGGGTGGGCGCGGACCACGGCGGCGAGGTCAGCAGCCTCGCTGGCGGCGTCCGGGCACGGGGTTACGTGAGGGCACATGGCGCTTCCGTCCGTCGGGGGAGGTGGCAGGTCGTGGCCGTCCGGTGACCGGACTGCGACCAGTGTGCGCGCGCCCGCAGCGTCGCCGAGTGACCCACATCACGATGTCATCCCGAGGAGTGGTGCACATCTGCCAAGGGCCGCGGCCCGTACGGCGCGCCCCTCAGAGCTTGCGGAGCAGGATGCGGCGGACCGAGTGGTCGGCGGCCTTCTGCAGCACCAGCCGGGCGCGCGACCGGGTCGGGGCGATGTTGTCGCGCAGGTTCGGCGCGTTGACCGCCGACCAGATGCCCAGGGCGGTCTCGCGCGCCTGCTCGTCGGTGAGGTCGGCGAAGCGGTGGAAGAAGGCGGAGGTGTCCGCGAACGCGGTCCGGCGCAGGGCGAGGAAGCGCTCGACGTACCAGGTCTGGATGTCGGCCTCGGCGGCGTCGACGTACACCGAGAAGTCGAAGAAGTCCGAGGCGAAGACCTCGGGGGCGGTGCCGTCGGAGCGGCGGCCCGCCTGGAGGACGTTCAGCCCCTCGACCACCAGGATGTCCGGGCGGTCGACGGCCTGCTGGGTGCCCGGGACGATGTCGTAGGACTGGTGGTCGTAGACCGGCGCGAACACCTTCTCCCGGCCGCTCTTGACGTCGGCCAGGAAGCGCAGCAGGGCGCGGCGGTCGTAGCTCTCCGGGAAGCCCTTGCGGCCCATCAGGCCCCGGGCCTCGAGCGCGGCGTTGGGCAGCAGGAAGCCGTCGGTGGTCACCAGGTCGACCCGGGGGGAGCCCGGGCTCGCGGCCAGCAGCGTCTGCAGCAGCCGGGCCGTGGTGCTCTTGCCGACCGCGACGCTGCCGGCGACGGCGATGACGAAGGGCACCTTGGCCGTCGAGTCGCCCAGGAACTCGCTCTGCGCCGCCCACAGCCGGCGGCTCGCCGCGACGTGCAGCCCGAGCAGCCGGGCCAGCGGGAGGTAGACGGTGGCCACCTCGTCGAGGTCGATGCGGTCGCCCAGCGAGGCGAGCGCGGACAGGTCCGCCTCGTCCAGCGGGAGGCGCGTCCCCGCGGCGAGCGCCCGCCACGACTCGCGGTCGAACACCGCGTAGGGCGAGATGGAGCTGCGTGTCCCGGCCGTCACGCCCCCATCGTGCCGTCCGCCCCCCGCGGCCCCTGCGCGCGGGTCACCCGTGCGGGGTAGCGAGGACCCCCGTGCGGCTCCGGGCCGGGCCGTCCGCGGGTGCGCCGGTCTAGGGTTCGCCTGTGCCAGCCCGCCCGGGACTGCTCGAGTGCATCGAGCGCTACCACGCCGCCGCTCCGCTCCCGGACGCGCGGATCGAGCGCGCCGGGGCGCTCGACGTCCCCCTCGGTGACCCCGCGTGGCCCTACCCGGCCCGGCCGGTGGTCGGCACGACCGCGAAGGTCACCGTGGCCGACGTGCGCGCCGCGGTGGCGCTGCAGCAGGCGGCCGCGGTGCCTGCCGCCCTGGAGTGGATCCCGGAACGCACCCCGGAGGTCGCCGCCGCGGCCCGCGCCGCGGGTCTGCCGGTCGACGAGCTGCCGCTGCTGGTCGCCGACGAGCCGGTCGAGCTGCTCTTCCCGGCGGGGGTGCGGCTCTACGTGGTCGGCGCCGACGACCCGCAGCTGCCGCGCTACCAGGAGGTCTCCGCGCTGGCCTTCGCCAACCCCGGCGCCCCCGACGACGTGCCGGCCCCGCCGGAGGAGCCGGCACCGCACGACGCGGCGGCCACCGCCGTGCTGCGCGAGCGCATCGCGACCGGGCGCACGGTGATGATGGTCGCGATCGAGCGGGGCGCGCCGGTCGCCGTCGGGCTGCACCAGCCGGTCGACGTGGACGGCACCGTGGTCAGCGAGATCGTCGGGCTGGCCACCACCCCGCGGCTCCGGGGGCGCGGCCTGGGCGCCGGCATCGCCTCCGCGCTGGTCGCGCACGCCCGCGAGACCGCCGACCTGGTCTTCCTCGCTGCCGGCGACGACGACGTGGCCCGGGTGTACGAGCGGATCGGCTTCGCCTGGCTCGCCCGGCTGGGCGTCGCCGAGCTGCCCGCCTGACCCGGCAGCGGGCCGGGACGTCCAGCACCCACCGGTCACGACTGCTCGTAGGTGACCACCATCGTCGCGCGGGCCAGCGTGTGGAAGAACAGGTTGAAGCCGAGGACGGCCGGCCGCGTGCCGGCGTCCACGTCGAGCGTCTCGGTGTCCACGGCGTGGACGACGACGAAGTAGCGGTGCGGGCCGTGGCCGGCCGGGGGAGCGGCACCCACGAAGCCGGCGAAGCCGCCGTCGTTGGCCAGCTGGAGCGCACCCGCGGGCAGCTGCGGGGCGTCCTTGCTGCCGGCGTCGGACGGCAGCTCGGTGACGTCGGCCGGGATGTTGGCCACCGCCCAGTGCCAGAAGCCGCTGGCCGTCGGCGCGTCGGGGTCGTAGACGGTGACCGCGAAGCTGCGGGTGCCCTCCGGGAAGCCCGACCAGGACAGCTGGGGCGACCGGTCGTCGCCGCCCGCGCCCATGACCCCGCTCACGTGGGGCATGGGCAGCACCTCGCCGTCGGCGATGTCGGTGCTCGTGACGCTGAACGACGGCACGGGGGGCAGGAAGTCGTACGGGTTCGGCGGGAGCGGCCGGTCGGCCATGCGTTCCTCCAGGAGTCGCGGGAATCGCCCCGGTCGGGGCGGGAGCCGGCGCTCGTGCGGCCCCGCGGAGGACCCTAGGGAGCCCGGCGCGGCCCCGCGCGGCGGCTGCTGCACCCGCCGTCGCAGGTCCGGGGCGTGCGAGCGGGCCGACGCCGGTAGCGTCGTCGCCGTGCCTGCAACCGGCCTGGGCCTCCCCGCGTCCGTCCGCGCCTGCCTCTTCGACCTCGACGGCGTCCTGACCCGCACCGCCACGGTGCACATGGCCGCCTGGAAACGCACCTTCGACGAGTACCTGCACGCCACCGATCCCGGCGCCCGGCCGTTCGACCAGGACGACTACAACCGGTACGTCGACGGCAAGCCGCGGGCCGACGGCGTCCGGGACTTCCTCGCCAGCCGCGGCATCACGCTGCCGGAGGGGACCGCCGACGACGCGCCGGACGCGGCGACCGTGCGGGGCATCGCCGCGCGCAAGAACGTGCTGGTGCTCCGCGAGCTCGACGAGCACGGCGTCGAGGTCTACCCGGGGTCGATGCGCTACCTGCGCGCGGTCAGGGAGGCGGGGCTGCCCACCGCGGTGGTGACCGCCTCGGCCAACGGGGAGCAGGTGATCGCCGCCGGCGGCTTCGCCGACCTCGTCGACGCACGGGTGGACGGCGTCGTCGCCGCCCGCGACGGGCTGCGCGGCAAGCCCGCGCCCGACACGTTCCTGGCCGGCGCGCGGGCGCTGGGCGTGGACCCCGCCGCCGCCGTCGTCTTCGAGGACGCCACGTCCGGCGTGAGCGCCGGGCGGGCGGGGGAGTTCGGGTTCGTCGTCGGCGTCGACCGCGTGGACCACGCCGCGGAGCTCGCCGCCGCCGGCGCCGACGTCGTGGTGCAGGACCTCGCCGAGCTGCTGGGGGAGCAGCCGTGACGGAGGGGCGCGCGTCGTTCCCCATCGAGCCCTGGTCGCTGACCGAGGTCGGCCTGGACCACGGGTCGCTGGGCGTGCACGAGTCGGTGTTCGCGCTGGCCAACGGGCACATCGGGATGCGCGGCTCGTTCGACGAGGGGGAACCGGTCGTCGTCCCCGGCACCTACCTCAACGGCTTCTACGAGGAGCGCCCGCTGCCCTACGCGGAGGCCGGCTACGGCTACCCGGAGCAGGGCCAGACGGTCGTCAACGTCACCGACGGCAAGCTCATCCGCCTGCTGGTCAAGGACTCGCCGCTGGACCTCAACTACGGCGAGATCATCGAGCACCGGCGCACCCTGGACCTGCGCGCGGGGGTGCTGCGCCGGGTCACCGAGTGGCGCTCGCCGGGTGGCCGGACCGTCCGGGTGACCAGCACGCGGCTGGTCTCGCTGGCCCGGCGGTCGATCGCCGCGATCGAGTACCAGGTGGAGGTCGTCGACGACCTCGGCGACCTGTACGTGGCGCTGCAGTCGGACCTGCTGGCCAACGAGGTGGGCCACGGCGACAGCGACGACCCCCGGGCGGCCGCGTCGCTGGACCGGCCGCTGCAGGCGGAGTTCGGCGTCGGCCGCGGCCGGCGCGCGGTGCTGGTGCACCGGACCGCCCGCAGCCGGCTGCGCCTGGCGGCCGGCATGGACCACGTCATCGAGATCCCCGACACCAGCACCGAGGACATCCTCGCCAACGGCGACCTCGCCCGGTACACCCTCGCCGCGCGCATCCCGCCCGGTGGCTCGCTGAAGCTGGTCAAGTTCCTCGCCTACGGCTGGTCCTCCCGGCGCTCGGGGGCGGCGCTGCGCGACCAGGTCGAGGCGGCGCTGGCCACCGCCAAGCTGGCCGGCTTCGACCGGCTCATGCGCGAGCAGCGGGAGCTGCTGGACCAGCACTGGGACGAGGCCGACGTCGAGGTGGAGGGCGACGACGAGCTGCAGCAGGCCGTGCGGGTGGGCATGTTCCACGTCCTGCAGGCCGGCCTGCGCGGCGAGCGGCAGCCCATCCCGGCCAAGGGCCTCACCGGGCCGGGCTACGACGGGCACACCTTCTGGGACACCGAGACCTACGTGCTGCCGGTGCTGACCTACACCGCACCCCAGGCGGCCCGCGACGCGCTGCGCTGGCGGCACTCGATCCTGAAGTCCGCGCGCGAGCGGGCCCGGGTGCTGGGCCTGCGCGGCGCGGTCTTCCCGTGGCGCACGATCCGCGGCGAGGAGACCTCAGGGTACTGGCCGGCCGGGACGGCGGCCTTCCACATCAACGCCGACATCGCCGACGCCGTCGTCCGCTACTACAACGCCACGCTGGACGAGGACTTCGACCGCGACTTCGGCGCCGAGCTGCTGGTCGAGACCGCCCGGCTGTGGGCCTCGCTCGGGCACTTCGACGCCGAGCACGGCTTCCGCATCGACGGGGTGACCGGGCCCGACGAGTACACCGCGGTGGTCGACAACAACGTCTTCACCAACCTCATGGCGCAGCGCAACCTGCGCGAGGCGGCGCGCGCGGTGGGCCGGCAGCCCGACGTCGCGGGCCGGCTCGGGGTGTCCGACGACGAGGTCGAGGTGTGGCTGCGGGCGGCCTCGCTCATGGCCGTCCCGTACGACACCCAGCGCGGCGTGCACATGCAGTCCGACGCGTTCACCCACCACGAGGAGTGGGACTTCGCCGCGACGCCCCGTGACCACTACCCGCTGCTGCTGCACTACCCCTACTTCGAGATCTACCGGAAGCAGGTCGTCAAGCAGGCCGACCTGGTCATGGCGCTGCACCTGCGCGGGGACGCCTTCACCCTCGACGAGAAGATCGCGAACTTCGCCTACTACGAGGCGCGGACGACGCGGGACTCATCGCTGTCGGCCAGCCAGCAGGGCGTCGTCGCGGCCGAGACGGGGCACCTGGACCTGGCCTACGACTACTGGGCCGAGGCCGCGCTGACCGACCTGCAGAACCTGCACCACAACTCCGGCCACGGGCTGCACATCGCCTCGCTCGCCGGCGGCTGGACGGTGGCGGTGGCCGGGTTCGGCGGCATGCGCGACCACGACGGCGCGCTGACCTTCGCCCCTCGGCTGCCCAGCCGGCTCACCCGGCTGCGGTTCCGGATGGTCTACCGCGGGCGCAAGCTCGTCGTCTCGGTGGCGCAGCACGCGGCCACCTACCGGCTGGTGGACGGCGACCCGCTGGAGATCCGGCACCACGGTCGCCAGGTGGTCGTCGACCACGCCGACCTGGTGCTGGAGATCCCGCCCGCGCCGCAGGTGCAGCCGGTCACCCAGCCGGCCGGCTGCGAACCCCGCCGCCGCACCCGCTCCGGGACGCCGCCGCGCGAGCACCGGACCGACGACCAGCGCCTGTAGCGGCGGCTCAGCCGGCCAGCAGCCACCGGCCGCCGAGCAGCAGGGCGCCGACGTCGACGGCGAGGAAGACGCCGACCCAGACCACGCCGGGGATGCGGGTCAGGCGGGCGAGCTGGTCGGCGTCGGAGTCCGGTGCCCGCCGGCGACGGCGGGCGCCCTGCAGCTCGAGGACCGCGCGCGGCGCGGCCAGCAGCAGGAACCACGTGGTGAGCGCGGCGAAGGCGGCCTGGCCGTCGGGGGGCAGCCACCACGTGGCCGCGAGGACCAGGCTGCCGCTGACCAGCACCGACCACAGGCCGTACCAGTTGCGGATCTGCACCAGCAGCAGCGCCAGCAGCGCGACCAGGCCCCAGAGCAGGCCGACCGCGTGCCCGGCGGCGAACACGGCGGCCGCACCCAGGCCGAGGAGCGCCGGCCCGGTGTAGCCGGCGGCGCAGGTGACCACCATGCCCGGGCCGGTCGGGCGCCCCCGGGAGACGGTCAGCCCGGAGGTGTCCGAGTGCAGCCGGATACCGGCCAGCCGGCGGCCGACCGCGAGCGCGACGAGCCCGTGGGCGCCCTCGTGCGCGATGGTCACCGCGTGCCGGGTGAGCCGCCACACCGGGGTGAGGAGCACCAGGACCGCCGCGACCCCGGCCAGGCCCAGGAGCAGCTCGGGCGCCAGGTCGGGGGAGGGAGCGGTCACCCGGTCCACGATCGAGCCGAGCGCCTCCACGCCGGGCAGTCAACCGCACGGACCTGGGTGCCCCTGGGTGCGACGCCCGAACGCGGTCGACGGCGGGGGAGCGGGGTGCGAGCATCCCGGGGTGGAGTGGACCGCGTCGGTGCCGGCGTTCCTGCTGGCGGTGCTGCTGATCTGCGCGTCGCCCGGACCCGCGATGGCGCTCATCGTGCGCCGGGCGGCCCTGCGCGGGCTGGCCGGCGCCGTCCCGACGGTGCTGGGCCTCGAGGCCGGGCTGTACCTCTGGGCGATCTTCGCCGGGGCGGGGTTCGCCGCGCTGGTGGCCGCCTCCGAGGTGGCCTACCTGGTGCTGCGGGTGGTGGGCGCCGGCGTGCTGCTCGCGCTCGGCATCCGGGCGCTGCGCGCGGCGTGGCGGGGGAGGGGCGGGGCGGAGGAGGTCGTGCCCGACCCGCCGGTCACCGGCCGGCGCTGGTGGGCGGCGTTCGGCGAAGGCGTCGTGATCCAGCTGGCCAACCCGAAGGCGGCGGTCTTCATGATCGCCTTCTACCCGCAGTTCGTCCCGGCGGACGGCCCGGTGTTCGCGACCACGGCCCTGCTCGGGCTGCTGCAGATCACCGTGGAGACGGCGCTCTACCTGGGCCTGGCCGCCGGAGTCGCACGCGCCGGGGCCTGGTTCCGGCGGCCACGGATCCGCGCGCGGCTCGAGGCGGCCAGCGGCACGGTGCTCGTCGGCCTGGGGCTGCGGGTCGCCGCCTCGGGCCGCTGACTCCTAGTTCCCCGGCTTGACGTCCTTGCCCCGCTCGCGGTCCTCGTCGTCGGCCTCGTAGGCGCCGGGGACGGCGGTCGCGGACCCGGCGTCGTCGGTGCCCGGTGTCACGGGCTTGCGGATCAAGTTGTCCTGGCCCGCGGTGGGGGAGCCGCCGGGCTCGGCGTGCTCGTCGGTGTCGGGACGTGGGTCGGCCACGGGACCTCCTGCGCTCGTCGTCCCCGGCCGCTACCCGTCCGCCGGCGGATCAAAGCTGCTGGGCCGGGTTCACCGCCGCGCCGTCGGCGTCCGGGACGTGGGCGACCCGCTCGACCGACCTCGGCGGCGGGGGATCCGTCACCGTGACGGAATGCCACCCGGGGTCGGGAGGAGCAGCCACCGGGCGGCGACGGCGTCCCCGTCGAGCGGGGTGCTCCACTGCACCCAGATCCGGAAACCGTGCGCGGTGGCCCGCAGCAGCGGGCCCCCGGCGTCGTCCTGCCGCTCGTCGTAGTCGCCCGAGGTCGGCAGCGGGCCGGGGCGCTCGCGGTCCAGGGGGGCGGCCTGCGTGCCGCCGCCGTCCAGCGCAGCACTGACGAAGGCCAGCCGGCCGGTGGGCACCGCCACGTGGTCGCCGGGCTCGGCGGCCTCGTCGGGCAGCGCCAGCGCGGCCTGCACGGCGGCCGGGTAGTCGTCGGCCGCCACCTGGAGGACGGTCACGGCGCCGTCGTCGGCCCGGAAGACCTCCAGCCAGCCCTCGTCGCCGACCTCGGCGTCGGTGAGCACCACGGCGGCCCGGCCGGCGCCCACCGGGATGCTCGTCAGCTCGTAGGTGAGGTCGGGCACCAGGTCCTCGTACCGGCCGCCGGTCTCGCCCGCCCAGTCGGGCAGCAGGGCGGCGTCCAGGGCGAGGAAGGGCTCGCCGTTGGTCCAGCAGCGGCCGACGTGCGTCCAGGTGCGCATGGCCGCCATCGTGCCCGAGGAGAGGTTCCCGCCGAGTGAGTTGACATAATGTGCATTATCGGCGTGATGGCGAGGCGGGCCGGAAGGGGCTCCACCGGTCGTCGTCCAGGTGCCTGCGCTTCGTCGGTTCCGCGCACGCGATCGGCCGGCGTTCCGTTCCTCCGATCCGCGCACTGTCGCGGGCGGACGTCCCCTCGACTCCCGTGAGCCGACCGTGTGCTCGGAGTCGATCGTGTCCGGAAGCGGATCGGACGCCTCGAGCCCGCCCGGCGCGCCCGCCCGACGGTGCTCCCCCTTCCAGCCACACCACCCGCATTGCGTCACTGTGACGCAACGACCACCGTCTCCGTGCTTCGACGGGCGGCGCGCACCAGGTGTTCGTAGGGTCGAGCCATGCAGATCCGACGACCTCTGGCCGCACTGATGACCGCCCTGGCGCTGTTCGGCGGTGGCGCGACGCTGACCGCCTGCGGCGATCCGTCGACGCCGAACGAGGGGACGACGGACGACGACAGCGACAACACCGGCGGGGCCGACCGCAGCGACGACGAGGGCCGGGACGACCTGCCGAACAACAGCGACCCGGAGCAGGACACCGAGGACTCGAACGACGACTCGACCGACCCGGACTGATCGGGCGGGGATCAGCCGCGCTCGGTGATCCAGAGGCGGTCGAGGCGCCCGGTGGAGTGCAGGAGGTCGGACAGCGAGCGCTCCAGCTCCGCCTTGGTCGGCTTCTCGGTCAGCAGCGTCTCGACGTCCTCGAGGGCGCAGCGCAGCTGGTAGAGCCGGTCCTGCAGCCCGTCGAGCTCGGCCCGCGAGACCAGGACGACGTCGGCGGGCAGCCCGGCCTTGGCGGTGGCCGAGCGCTGCTCGTAGGCGCGCTGCCGGCACGCCTGGCCGCAGTACAGCCGCGGACGGCCGACCGAGCCCTGCTCGGGGAGCACCCGCCGGCACCACCCGCACCGACGCGCCTCACCGCTCCCCCGGTTGGGCGCGGGGGAGATGGGGGTGTGCGTCGCCGTGCCGGTCGCGTGCTGTGCCACGTCTCGGCACGCTAGACGGCGACGCGGGCCGGACCCGCGGAACACGCCAGGAGCGCCGCCGATCGGGGCCGGGGACGCCGCTCCCGGGTGCTCCGGTGCCGGTCACGGACACGCCGCGGCAGGGGGCCCGCAGCGAACTCGCTGGTGGCTGACTAGCGTGTCGATGTGCCCCCCGCGCGGTTCGCCTTCCTCGACGCGCCGACGCCTCTCGCGATGGCCCACCGCGGCGGCGCGATCGAGCACCTGGAGAACACCCTGCCGGCGTTCCAGGCGTGCGTGGACCTCGGCTACCGGTACCTCGAGACCGACGTGCAGATCACCGCCGACGGCACCCTCGTGGCCTTCCACGACGCCACGCTGGAGCGGGTGACCGACCGGACCGGCCGGGTCGACGCGCTGCCCTGGTCCGAGCTCGCCGACGCCCGCATCGGCGGTCGTGAGCCCATCGTGCGGCTCGAGGACCTCCTGGGCGCCTGGCCGGACGTCAACTTCAACCTCGACATCAAGGCCGCCGGCGTCCTGGCGCCGCTGGTGCGCCTCGTGACCAAGATGGGCGTGGCCGACCGGATCTGCCTGGGCTCGTTCTCCGACGCCCGCATCGCCGCGGCCCGCCGGCTCTTCGGCCCGACCGTCTGCACGTCGCTGGGCCCCCGCGGGGTGGCCGCGCTGCGGCTGTCCTCCTACTCACCCCGGGCCGCCGGTCTCGTGCGGATCCAGGCCGGCTGCGCGCAGGTGCCGCTGCAGCTCGGCGGGCGGGCGCTGGTCGACGAGCGGTTCCTCGCCGCGGCGCACGCCCGGGGCCTGCAGGTGCACGTCTGGACCGTCGACGACCCCGACGAGGCGCGGGCGATGCTCGACCTCGGCGTGGACGGGATCATGACCGACCGGCCGGCCATGCTCCGCGAGGTGCTGGAGGAGCGGGGCCAGTGGGCCTCGCGGTGACCCGCCGCCCGGAGCAGCCGTGAGCGCCGCCGACCCCGCCCCGCTGCCCGGGCCGTCGGCGGTGCCGGCGTCCGGTGACCGCCGGCGCCACCCGGCGCCCGCGCACCTGCGCTTCTTCCACGGCCCGATGGACTGCGGGAAGTCCACCCTGGCGCTGCAGGTCGACCACAACCAGAGCCGACAGGGCCGCCACGGGCTGCTGGTCACCCAGGGCGACCGGTCCGCAGCGCCGCAGATCAGCTCCCGGGTGGGGCTGTGCCGCGCCGCCATCGAGATCGACGGCGCCACGGACCTGCGGCTGCTGGTCCGGGACCGCTGGGCCGAGGGCGACCGGGTCGACTACCTGATCGTCGACGAGGCGCAGTTCCTCACCGCGGAGCAGGTCGACCAGCTCGCCGAGCTCGTGGACGAGTCGCACGTCGACGTCTACGCCTTCGGCCTGACGACGGACTTCCGCACCCTGCTGTTCCCCGGCACCCGGCGCCTGCTGGAGGTCGCCGACGACGTCCAGCGGGTGCAGGTCGAGGTGCTGTGCTGGTGCGGCCTCCCGGGGCTGCTCAACGCCCGCGTGGTGGACGGCGTCATGGTCCGCGCCGGCGAGACCGTCGTGGTGGCCGACACCGCGCCCGCCGAGCTGCCGGGCGAGGCTGCCGGGTCCTCCCCCGCCGTCCGGTACCAGGTGCTCTGCCGCCGGCACCACGTGCGCGGCCAGCTGGGCCCCACCGCGGCCGGTCCGGGCCAGCTCGCGCTCCCCTGAGCCGCCGGACTCACCCGTTCCGGGGGGCGGCGGGCGCCTCCACCCCACCCCATGCGATGATGGGAAGCCATTTGGGCGGAATCTCTTCGCCAATTCTGTCGTTCATCTCTGTGACTCCTCGGTACGTGGGTATGGGCCCTGTACCGGCGTCGAGTCCCGACCGACACCCACGTACGAGAGGACGGTGTGCAATGGGCGAGCGTTCCTTGCGCGGCAGCCGACTGGGCAGCGTCAGCTACGAGACCGAGCGGAACACCGCACCCATCGAGCGCCAGTACGCCGAGTACCGGTGCCCGTCGGGCCACCTGTTCACGGTGCCCTTCGCCGACGACGCCGAGCTCCCCGACACCTGGGAGTGCAAGTTCGACGGTGCCGCGGCCAAGCTGGTCGGCGGCTCCGAGCCGGCGCCCAAGAAGGTCAAGCCCCCGCGCACCCACTGGGACATGCTGCTCGAGCGCCGCTCCGTCGAGGACCTCGAAGAGGTGCTCGCCGAGCGCCTCGAGGTGCTCCGCGGCCGGCGGACCCGCGCCAGCTGACCTCGGCACCCAGCACGTCCGGACGGCCCCGGTGGGATCACCCACCGGGGCCGTTCCGCGTCCGCACCCGATGAGTTCCACCCGCGGCGGCGGTCGTACCGGTCATGAGCCGGGTGATCGCAGGGCAGACCGTGTCGCTGGACGGGTACTTCGTGGACGCCGAGGGTCGGTTCGGCATGCTCTACGCCGACTTCGGGGAACCGGCGGCGGAGGCGTACCTGAAGGCGTCCCAGGCCGAGACCGGCGCCGTCCTGATGGGTCGCCGGACCTTCGACGAGGCGGGTGACCCGGACAGCTACGCCGTCGACTACGAGTACCAGGTGCCGATCTTCGTGCTCACCCACCGGGCGCCGGAGCGCGAGCCCGCCCGCAACGGGAACCTCTACGTCCGGTTCGTCACCGACGGCCTCGAGTCGGCCGTCGCCCAGGCGACCGCGGCGGCCGGTGACCGGGCGGTGACGGTGGTCGGCGGCGGCGACGTCAACCGCCAACTGCTCGCCGCGGGGCTGGCCGACGAGCTCCGGGTGGACGTCATGCCGGTCCTGCTGGGCGGCGGTCGCCGGCTCTTCGACGGCCTGCCGCCCGGCGTGCGCCTCGAGAAGACGTCCGTCGAGGAGTTCGGCGCCCGGACCAGCCTGGTGTTCCGGGTCCTCCGGTAGCTCAGGCCTGCGGCCGCCCGTCCGGGCCGCGGAGCACCTCGCCCTCGATGACCAGCGGCGGGGTGGGGACGACGTCGTCGTGGCGCGGCACCTCGGCCGTGCGGACGCTGTCGACCCGCACCGGCGGCCGCAGCCCCACCGGCAGCCGTGAGGCGACGAGCCGGGTCAGGACGCCGCGCACCAGGGAGCGCGTGCCCGGCAGGAGGCAGAGCAGGCCGAGCACGTCACCGATGAAGCCGGGCAGGACCATGAGCAGCCCGCCGACGGCCACGAGCCCGGCGTCCCCCAGCTCCTTGCCGGCGGCCCGCCGCCTGCGGGCGCTCTCCCGCAGGTCGGTGAGCGCCTTGGTGCCCTGCCGGGCCAGCAGGACCCAGCCGAGAGCGCTCGTCGCCAGGGCGGCGAGCACGGTGGCGCCGGCGCCGATCCACTGGGCGACGAGGACGAACACGACGACCTCGGCCAGCGCGAAGAGCCCGGTGGCGATGCGGATGTGACGTCCCACGCCTGTTCCAACGCGCGGGACGGTCATCCTGCTCCCGGGCCAGAAGCCGACTTCCGGCGCTGCCGGACGGCGGCGGCCAGAGCGCCGACGCCCAGGCCCGTGAGCAGCCACTCGGGGCCGGCACCGAGCCGGGTCGCGATGCTGCGCGAGTCGCGCTGCGCGATCTCCTCGACGAAGACGTCCGGCGTGAACAGCTCCGACCTGCGGACGACGCTGCCGTCGGGGGCCACGACCGCCGAGATGCCGCTGGTGGCCGCCACGGCGACGGTGCGGCCGTGCTCGACGGCGCGCAACCGGCTCATGGCCAGCTGCTGCTCGCTCTCGGCGGTGTAGCCGAACGTCGCGTTGTTGGTCTGGACGACGAGCATGCCGGCGTCGGCGACGTCACCGACGAGGCCGTCGTAGACCACCTCGAAGCAGATCAGGTTGCCGACGGTGGTGCCGCCGATGTCGAGCAGCCCCGGCTCGGTCCCCGCCCGCTGGTCGGTGACCCGGTCCACCTGGGTGCTGAAGAAGCGGAAGAACCCCCGGGCCGGCACGTACTCGGCGAGCGGGACGGGGTGCTGCTTGACGTAGGTCTCCCCCGGCCCCTCGTCGGGGTCCCAGACGATCGCGGTGTTGCTGATGAAGCGGCCGGGCCCCTGCACGATCGCCCCGACGAGGATCGGGGCGTCGACGGCGCGGGCGGCGCGCTCGATCTGCCCGGCGGCGTCGGCGTTGAGGTACGGGTCGATGTCGGAGCTGTTCTCCGGCCACAGGACGACGTCCGGTTGCGTCTGCTCCCCCGCCCGGACGGCATCGGCGAGCTCGAGCGTGCGCTGGACGTGGTTGTCGAGGACGGCGCGGCGCTGGGCGTTGAAGTCCAGGCCCGCCCGGGGCACGTTCCCCTGGATGACGGCGACGGTCGCCGTCGGCCCGCCCGCGGTGAGCGAGGAGCCCGGGAGCGGCAGCCAGGCCAGCGCGCCGATGAGCGGGATCGCGAGCGCGCCGGCCAGGGCCATCGCGAGCGGCCGTGCCGCGGCGCGACGCCGGTCCCGCGGCGCGCGGAGCAGGCGGTGGACGGCGAGCACCCCGGCGGCCAGCAGCGTGCCGGTGAGGGCGACCGCGAAGCTGACCAGCGGCACGCCCCCGTAGGCGGCCAGCGAGAGCAGCGGGCCGTCGGTCTGGCTGAAGCCCAGCCGGCCCCAGGGGAAGCCGCCGAGGACGAAGCGGCCGCGCAGGGCCTCGTCGGCGACCCACAGCGCCGCCGCCCACAGCGGCCACCACCGCAGCCGCGAGGTCAGCGCGGTCGCCGCGCCCAGGAGCGCCAGGTGAACGGCCTCGAAGACCGCCAGCGCGATCCACGGGAAGGGCCCGACGTAGATGCCGGTCCAGGACAGCAGCGGGAGGAAGAAGGCCAGCCCCATCACGAGGCCCAGCCACAGGCCGCCGCGGGCGCTGCGGCCGTGCACGGCCAGGGCGAGCGCGGCGGGGCCCAGGACGGCGAGCGGCACCACGCCGGCGCCGGGGAACGCCGGCACCATGGCCAGCCCGCCGCCCGCGGCGAGCAGCGTCCGCCACGGCAGGCGCACGCCGCGGCGGGGAGCCGGTGCGTCTCCGCGGTCGTCGGCAGGGCGGAGCACCGTGCCAGCTGCTGCGGCCACGCGTGCCCTCCCCGGGATTCCGGTCGTCCCGGTCCGGTCGGACGGGGGGTCGGGACCGCGGCGCTCGTCGCTGCGGCCCTGACCCAGCATCCCATCCCCGGCGTCCCCGGGGACCGGCGACGTCGCGCGGACCCCGGACCTGCCGGGCATGCTCCGCGACCGGTGCGCGCCGGCGGACCGCCCTGGTCGTCCTCGCGTCTTCGGGCCGGACGGCGGCGCGCTGGCTGCGCGGCGCTCGACCGTTGTCTGATGACGCGGTCCTCGAGGGGCTCCGCCGGTGTCGCCGGACGACTCCCCCGGTCTCACGCCGGTCCTCGCGACCCGGTCCGCGCGGTCCGGCCGGAGGGCCGTGCCGCGCCGGCCGGAGGGCCTGCACGCTCGATCCGGAGAGGCACGCCGCGGTGCTCCCGGTGTGGAACTGCAGGGACTGTAAGGACAGTCCGCACCCGTTCGGGCACATGCGGTGATCCTGATGACCACTGTGACCCGATCGTTACCTGGACTGCCGCGGCCCTCTCCCCCGCGGTTGCAGCCGTCCGGTGGACCGCGTGTCGGCGGCGGCGCACCCGGGGTAGCTCCGCTCCGTGGACGGCGGACCGGCGGTGCTCAGCACGCGCAGGCTCCGCCTGCGCCCGTGGACGACGGCCCCGGGGGACCTGGGCCGGCTGGCCGACATCTACGGGCGGCCCGAGGTCACCGACTGGCTCGGCGGCCCCCCGACCGTGCCGATGACCGAGCTCGTCGCGCGGTGGGCGGCGGTCTCCGCGGTCGACGCCCGGCACGGCTGCTGGGCGATCGAGCCGCCCGCCGGGGCTCCCCCGGCCGGCACGCTGCTGTTCAAGCCGCTCCCTCACGGTGTGGGTGAGGTCGAGGTCGGATGGCACCTGCACCCCGACTCGTGGGGACGCGGTTACGCCACCGAGGCCGCGGCGGCCGTCATCGACCGGGCGTTCCAGGCGGGCGTCCCCGAGGTCTACGCCGTGGTCCGGCCGGGGAACGAGCCGTCGCTGGCCGTGTGCCGCCGGCTGGGCATGCAGCCGCTGGGGCGCATGACGCGCTGGTACGACGTCGAGCTGGAGGCCTTCCGGCTGATGGCGCCCGTGGTGGTGGAGTAGCGACCGCGGTCAGCGGCGGCGGACCAGCCCGGTGACGCGCTGCACCAGCGACTTCTTGGGAGCCTTCGGCCCCTCCCCCGCTGCCCGCGCGGCGTCGGCGACGGCGGCCTCCTCCGGGGTGGGAGCGGTCCCGCCGAGGTGGACGGGCAACCACCAGCGGTCCTCGGGGCCGGCCGGCTGCTCGGGGTAGACCCGCTGCGCCTCCTCCAGCAGGGCCTCCATGGCCACCCGGGTGCGGCGCAGCAGCGGCTGCACCTTCTCCCCCGGCTCCGGGACGATCGGCTCGCCCAGGAACACCATGACCGGCGTGCCACGGCGCAGTTGCACCTTGTGGCCCTTGGTGGCGACGCGGTGCCCGCCCCACACGGCGGCCGGGATGATGGGCACCCCCGCGTCGACGGCCATGCGCGCGGCGCCGGCCTTGAGGTCCTTGACCGTGAAGCTGCGGCTGATGGTGGCCTCGGGAAACACGCCGACCACCTCGCCGTCCTTGAGCGCGCGCACGGCGGACTCGAACGCGGCCGCGCCGGCCTTCCGGTCGACCGGGATGTGTCGCATGGCCCGCATGAACGGACCGGCGAACCAGTGGCCGAAGACGGCGGACTTGGCCATGAAACGCACCAGGCGGTGCTGGGAGATCGCGCCCAGCCCCAGGAAGGTGAAGTCGAAGAAGCTGACGTGGTTGCTGCAGATGATCGCGCCGCCGGTCGCCGGCACGTGCTCCGAGCCGCGGACGTCGAACCGGAAGCGGAAGAGCCGGAAGACGACCAGCGTCGCCCGGATCACGAACCGGTAGGGCCGGTCGCGCGGGTCCGGCGCCGCGCCGAACAGGTCACTCCGCACGACGTCGCGCCAGCTCGCGGTGTACATGGCCGGACCCTAACCAACCCGGCTGGGAACTGCCTGGGCGGTGCGCGGACCGAGTGGCCGCCGCCACCACCCGGTGCCCCTGGCCGACACGCCGCCCGTAGGGCGGCGCGGGGTTGTCACGGCGGATGACCACAACAACCGAGTCGGACCATTGTTGGGGATAACGGTAGTGTCCCGTCATGACGCGCGCCTGGCAGCAGCCGTTGCCCGAGATGCCGGTGCCGGACGCCGCACGTGCCTGGCGGCGGTGGCCGCCGCCCCCGGGCTACGAGGTCCAGTGGCGCCGGCTGTCCGAGGCCGCGCTCGAACTGGGGCTCGGCCCCGACCAGCTCGCCGAGACCGGTCTCGGACCGCTGGTGGCCGCGCGGGAGTGGAAGCCCGCGACCGTGGCGCTGTACAGCAAGGTCGCGCGCTACGGCGGGCTGGCGCTGCCACGGGCGCGGACGCCCGAGCCCGACCCCCAGCAGCTGGACCTCCGACCGCTCACCGAGCTGCGTGGTCCGGATCCCGAGCACGTCCGCGCCGTCGCCTGGTGCGCGCTGGCCCTGGCCTGGCCCGCGCCGGTGGGCGCGTTCCGCTCGCTGCGCCGCGACCAGGTGCACGCCGGCACCCGGCGCCTGGTGCTGCGCACCGACGAGGGCGAGTGGGCGGTGCCCGGCGCGCTCGGCGCCTGGCATGCGTGGGAGACGGTGCGAGAGCGCTATCCGGCGCTCGCCGCCAGCCCCTGGGTGCTGCCGGCGCTGCGCCGCGGGCCGGGACTGGACTCGCGGATCGGTGGCCGGCTGTCCAACCAGGCGCTGCAGGTGACCTTCGCCAAGCACGCCGGGCGGACGGCTCAGCACCTGCGGGCGACCGCTCCCCCGTCCCGGCGGGACGCCGTCGCGGAGATCGCGGCGGCGTACCGCGAGCTGTCGTACGACTCCTACCGGCGGCTGGCGCTGGCCGCCGGTGCCCCGCCGGTGTCCTCGCGCGGCGTCGTGCGTGCGGCCCGCTCGGTCGCCCGGTCGTCGCGGGGTGCCCTCCGGGCGGGTTGACGCCCGCCCGGGCCGGGCTCAGAGCAGCGACAGCTGCTCCGCGGCCTCGACCGCCGGAGCCGGTGCCGGGGGGAGCTCCCCCTTCGGCCGCACACCCGGCATCCCGCCGGTGGGCAGGCTGCCGGCCGGGAAGCCGACCTCCTCGTCCCCCGGCACGCCGGTCGCCAGCGGGCCGTCGGTCCCGCGCGCCTCTCCCCCGGTGCGGCGGTCCAGCCCGTGCCGGGCGAGCAGCGGCGCCACCCGCGCCGCCAGCCAGGCCCGGTACTCGGCGGGCACGTAGGCCCGGCGGGCGTACATCCGCTCGTAGCGCGGGACCAGCTCCGGGTGAGCCGTGCGCAGCCACGCCATGAACCACTCGCGGGCGCCGGGCCGCAGGTGCAGCGGGATCACGGTCACCCCGGTCGCGCCCGCCGCAGCGATCGCGCCCAGCGCCTCGTCGAGGGATGCCTCGTCGTCGGTGAGGCCCGGCAGCACCGGCGCGAGGAAGACCCCGCACGGCAGGCCGGCGTCGGCCAGCGCGCGGACCAGGTCCAGCCGGGCCCGCGGCGTCGGCACCCCGGGCTCGAGCGCCGCGTGCAGGGCCTCGTCCCAGATCGCCATGGAGACGCCGAGGCCCAGCGGCACCTGGCGGGCGGCCTCGACGAGGAGCGGGACGTCCCGGCGGAGCAGCGTGCCCTTGGTGAGGATGGAGAACGGCGTCCCGGACCCGGCCAGCGCGCCGATCACCCCGGGCATAAGGCGGTAGCGGCCCTCGGCCCGCTGGTAGGGGTCGGTGTTCGTGCCCAGCGCCACGTGCTCCCGGGCCCACGACGGCCGGGCCAGCTCGCGGCGCAGCACCTCGACCAGGTTCGTCTTCACCACGACCTGCGAGTCGAAGTCGCGCCCCGAGTCGAACTCGAGCCACTCGTGTGTCTTGCGAGCGAAGCAGTTGTGGCTGATGACGCCGTTCGCGACGAAATCACCCGTTCCCGTGGTGATGTCGAACATCGGCATGACGAGCCCGAGGTCGGAGATCTCCTCGACCCGGAGGTCCGCGTCGCTCTTCACCGCGCTGCCGTCGACCACGCACTTGCGGCGTATCGCCGGATCTATGAGGGCTACGAAGCGCATGTGTTCACGAAGCCCGCCGCGCAAGCGGACGCTGCGTACGCGGTTCTTGAGGCCCCTGTCCTCCAGCACGGCGTCGAAGCCGAACGCTGCGAAGGCGTCCTGCGTCCGGGCGAGGATGTCGTCGTCGGCGTTGCTGATGCGCAGGACCCCTCGGCTGCGGCTCCCCTCGGCATCGAAGATCCCGGCGAGGAAGCCCCGTTGCCAGGATGCCGAGGGGCTGGCAGGCCACTGCACCAGTTCCTGGATCCGTGCCACCGACGATGCGGCGGACGTCCGGATGGCTGTCATGGCACGCCGGCTCTCTGACGCCGCCGAGAAGTCGAAGCGATCGGTGGCCACCCCTTCCAGCTCCAGGTAGGCCTGCGTGCGGTGCAGCCCTTCGCCGTCCGCGAGGGCGAGGCGGAAGCGGTGGACGTCCCCGTGCGCCCGTCCTGCGCGCGCGTAACGATAGGTCTTCAGGTTCGCGTCGCCGCGGATCATGCCGGTGAGGTAGCCCCGGCGGTACTCCACGCAGGCCTCGCGGATCGCGACGGTGCTGCCGAAGCCGAGCAGCTTGTCGTTCGTCGTGAGGTGGGGCCGTTGCTCGGCGCCGCTCGTGGCGCCGGTGACGTGCTTCCAGCCGCGGGTCGTGAGGAACCGGTGGTCACCGCTGGCGGTGAGCCGGGTGCCGTCCCGGAGGCTGACGCGGAACGCCGGCTTGGCCGTCGACCAGTGGGCCAGCACCTCCGTCTCGACGTAGTGGCGGTAGGTGCCGCGCCGTTCCGTCCCGATGATGCGGTCGCCGACGCGCAGGTCGGCGATCGGGCGCCGGCTCCCGTCGGCCATCAGGATCTCGGTGTCACCGCTCAGGCAGTAGACGCACGAATGGCTGCAGCCCCGGTACGGGTTGATCGTCCACGGGAACGGCATGGCGGACTCGCCGGGCACGTGGTTGAGCGCTGAGCGCGAGCGCACCTCGTGGAAGGTCAGGCCCGGGAACTCCGGCACCTGCACGCTGCGCAGCAGACCGCGGATGCTCGGCATGCCGGGCAGCGTCGAGGTGTCCTCGAGGTCCAGTCGTTGCGCTTCCCACCGCATGCCGACCATGCGAACACGTGTTCGAAGCGTTGTCCAGAGGAGGAGGTCAGCTCCCGGTCTGGTAGCGGGTCAGCAGCACGCCTCCGGGGAAGGCCCGCGTCTCCACCAGGGTCAGCTGCACCCGTTCCTCGAGCTCCGTGAAGAACGGCGCGCCGCGACCGACCAGGACCGGGTGGGTGACCAGCACGTACTCGTCGATCAACCCGGCCCGCATCGCCGTCGAGGCGAGCGTGGCGCCCCCGATGTCCAGCGGGCCGCCCTCTCCGGACTTCAGCCGGGTGATCTCGTCGACCGCGTCGCCGGTGACGAGGCGGGCGTTCCCGTCGACGGTGCCGAGCGTGGAGGAGAAGACCACCTTCGGCACGGCCTTCCAGCGGCGGGAGAACTCGACGTGCGCTGCCGTGGCCCCGGGCTGCCCGTCGGCGGTCGGCCAGTGCGAGTTCATCGACTCCCAGAGCCGGCGCCCGTACAGCGCCGTGCCCGTGGCGCCCACCCGGTCCGACCACCACTGGAACAGCTCGTCGCTCTGCACGCCCCAGCCGAGGTCGTCGCCCGGCGCGGCGACGTAGCCGTCGAGGCTCACGTTCATGCCGAAGGTCAGTCGTCGCATCGCGCAGCTCCCGTGGGGTCGGTGTACGTGGACCAGACCGGCCCCGCGGGTGGAGGTCATCGGTCAGAGCGGAGGGCGGTCCTCGAAAGGCGTGGAGAGCACGACCGTCGTGCGCGTCGAGACGTTCGCGCAGCCCCGGATCTCGCGCAGCAGCAGCTCCAGCGCGTCCGGCGAGGCCACCCGGACCTTGAGGATGTAGCTCTCCTGCCCCGCCACCGCGTGGCACTCCTCGATGGCGCTCAGGTGCGCCAGCAGCGCCGGCGGGTCCTCGGTCTGCGCGCCGATCGGCGTGATGGAGACGAAGGCGGTCAGCGGCAGGCCCAGCAGCTTCGGATCCAGCGTCGCCCGGTAGCCGGTGATCAGCCCGCGCTGCTCGAGCCGCCGTACGCGCTGGTGGACCGCCGACACCGACAGCCCCACCTTGTCGGCCAGCTCGGTGTAGCTTGCCCGCCCATCGCGCGCCAGGGCCGCCAGCAGCGACCGGTCGACGTCGACCGGCGGAGCGGCGACGCCGTCCTCAGCCGGGGAGTTCGACGAGCTCACGCGGACCGACGTTGAGCGAGCGGGCACCGTCGTCGGTGCAGACGACGATGTCCTCGATCCGGGCGCCGCAGCGCCCCGCGAGGTAGATGCCCGGTTCGACGGAGAACGCCATCCCGGGCTCCAGCGGCAGGTCGTTGCCCTCGACGATGTAGGGCGCCTCGTGCGAGTCCAGGCCGATGCCGTGCCCGGTGCGGTGGATGAAGTGCTCGCCCCAGCCCGCCTCGGCGATGACCCGGCGGGCGGCGGCGTCCACCTGCTCGGCGGTCACCCCCGGCCGGACGGCGGCCACCGCGGCCTGCTGCGCGGCGTGCAGCACGCCGTACCACTCGGCGACGTCGGACGGCGCGCTGCCGCCGACCACGTAGGTGCGGGTGCAGTCCGACCGGTAGCCGGTCGCGGTCTCGCCACCGATGTCGACGACGACGACGTCGCCGGCGCGGATCGTGCGGTCCGACAGCTCGTGGTGCGGGCTGGCGCCGTTGGGCCCGGAGCCCACGATGGTGAAGTCGACGCCGACGTGCCCCTCCTCGAGGATCGCCGCGGCGATGTCGGCACCCACCGCCGCCTCGGTCCGGCCCACGGTCAGGAACCCGGCCATGCGGGCGTGCACGCGGTCGATCGCGGCGCCCGCCAGGGCGAGCTCCTCGATCTCGGCGGGCTGCTTGACCATGCGCAGCCGGTCGAGCACCGGCCCGGCCAGCTCGAGCGCCGAGCCCGGCAGCGCCCGCTGCACGCCCAGCGCGTGCTCGGCCCAGGTGCGCGCGCCCACCGCGACGCGGGAGGGCGCGGCCCCGAGGCGCGCGGTCGCGGCCTGCGCCAGCAGCGCGAAGGGGTCGTCGGTCTCGTCCCACGCGAGGACGTCCAGGCCCAGCGCACCCGCCGGGCTCACCTCGACCATGGGTGCCTCGAGCCGGGGCACGACGAGGAACGGCTCGCCCTCCCGCGGCACGGCCAGCGCGGTCAACCGCTCCATCGCGTGGGCGTGGTAGCCGGTCAGGTAGCGGAGGTCCGACCCGGGCGTGAGCACCAGCAGATCGGTGCCGGCCTCGGCAGCGAGCCCGCGGGCGGCGTGCACCCGCTCGACGGTGACGAGCGGCCGGGCGCTCGGCGTCCCTGAGGCGGATCCCACGGGCGCAGACTAACCGTGGCCTCCGACACGCTCCGCACGTGTCGACCGACCGGCTAGCGTCCCGAGCCGTGACGACCATGCTGCTGGACGCCGCCTCGCTGTACTTCCGGGCGTTCTACGGGGTGCCCACCAGCATCACCACGCCCGACGGGCGGCCGATCAACGCCGTCCGCGGCTTCCTCGACATGACCGCACGCCTGCTCACCGCCCACGGCCCCGACCGGCTGGTCGCGTGCTGGGACGACGACTGGCGGCCCGCCTTCCGCGTCGAGGCGCTGCCCTCGTACAAGGCGCACCGCGTCGCCACCGAGGGCGAGGAGGAGGTACCCGACGAGCTGAGCCCCCAGGTGCCGATCCTGGTGGAGGTCCTGGCCGCGGCGGGCATCGACCGCGTCGGCGCCCCCGGCTACGAGGCCGACGACGTCATCGGGACGCTGGCCACCCGCGCCCGCGGACCGGTCGACATCGTCACCGGCGACCGCGACCTCTTCCAGCTCGTCGACGACGGGCGCGGCGTCCGCGTGCTCTACACCGCCCGCGGCATCGCCGACATCGAGAGCGTCGACGAGGCCGCCGTCGCCGCGAAGTACGGCATCCCCGGCCGCGCCTACGCCGACTTCGCGGTGCTGCGCGGGGACCCGAGCGACGGGCTCCCCGGGGTCGCCGGCGTCGGGGCGAAGACCGCGGCCGCGCTGATCAACGAGTTCGGCGACCTCGCGGGCATCCGCGCGGCCGCCGGGCGCACGGTCGTCGCCAAGGCCCCGCTCACCGCCGCCGTGCTCAGGAAGCTGCACGCCGCCGCCGACTACCTCGACCGTGCGCCGGTGGTCGTCGCCGTGGCGAAGAACATCGACCTGCCGGCGGTCGAGGGCACGCTCCCCCGGTCCCCCGCAGACCGAGGTGCCTTGGCGGAGCTCGCCGAGGAGCACGGCCTGCAGTCCTCGCTGGGCCGGCTGGGCGCCGCGCTGGGCTGGCCCGCCGACGCCCTCGACTGAGGCGTCAGCCGACGTCCCAGCTGTAGGCGGCCGGGTCCTCGTCGGTGATGGTGACGACGAGGGTGAGGTCCTCGCCGTCGTCGGTCTCGGCGTCGCACTCGTAGGACCTGCCCT
The DNA here is from genome assembly GCF_054050515.1 of Blastococcus sp. SYSU D01042. Classification (NCBI taxonomy): domain Bacteria; kingdom Bacillati; phylum Actinomycetota; class Actinomycetes; order Geodermatophilales; family Geodermatophilaceae; genus Blastococcus; species Blastococcus sp. SYSU D01042. The sequence goes on from NZ_JBJGZM010000004.1 coordinate 76,963, forward strand.
CGCTCACCTGCATGTCCCGCGGGCAGTCGACGTCCACCCCGACGTCGTAGCGCTCCTCGAACTGCTCCGCGACGTCGCTCTGCACTCGCGCGTCGTCGAGCAGCGTGGGACCCAGACCGGCCCACCGGGCGACGGCCAGGGCGGCCACGACCACGACCACCACCAGCCACCCGAGGAGCGGGCGGAGGAGGCGCCGTGGCCTCGCCGGGGCCGCCGTGCCCGGAGCGGTCTCCTCGGGTGCACCCGGGACGTCGGTCATGGTCAGCCCCCCACCGCGACGGCGACGACGCCCCGCCGCACCTTGCCCACCGCGGCCCGCGCCACGGACGCCACCGCATCGTCGGCCACCTTGGCGACCTGGTCCAGCAGGTCGATCAGCTGGCGCATCCAGCGCACGAAGTCACCACCCGAGAGCTCCGTGCCGGCCTGCTCGGCCCCGGCGAGCACCCGGTCCAGGCTCTGCCCGTCGGCCCAGCGGTAGGCGGCCCAGGCGAAGCCGAGGTCGAGGTCCCGGGTGACCCGCACGCCGTACGCGGCCTCGACGTCCTCCAGGCGGGAGCGGACCTGGCGCATCTCCGCGATCGCCGCGGCGACCTTGCCGGCCGGGATGGCCGGCAGCGAGACCAGGTCGCGGCGGGCCTCGAAGACGACGGTGGACGCGGCCGCGGCCAGCTCGGCGGCGTTCAGCCCCCGCCAGGCGCCGGCCCGCAGGCACTCGGCGACCAGCAGGTCGGCCTCGGACCAGAGCCGCGCCAGGCGCCGGCCGTCGTCGGTGACCACCGCGGCGTCGTCGGCCGCGCCGAGGACGACGGTGTCGGCCGGCACCAGCTGCACCGGCTCCGGCACGAGGTACCCGAGCTCCTCGAGGACGTCGCAGGTGGCGTCGAACTGCCGGGTCAGCGAGCCGGTGCGCTCGGCCATGGTCCGGTGCAGCTGCTCGGCCTCCCTGACCGCGCGCAGCCACCGCTCCGCGACCCGGACGCGCTCCTCGCGGTCGGGCAGCGCGTGCACCGGGTGGCGGCGCAGCGCGGAGCGCAGGTCGGCCAGCACCGGGTCGTCGGCTGCCGCCGAGCGGCCCTTGCGCACCATCCGGGCACCGAGATCGTGCTCCACGCGGGCGTTGCGCAGGGTGGAGGCGAGGTCGCGGCGGGCGTGCGGGCTGCGGTGGTTGAAGTTCTTGGGCACCCGGACCCGGGCCAGCGCGCTCACCGGCGTCGGGAAGTCGACCGAGGCCAGCCGGCCGGCCCACTTGTCCTCGGTGAGCACGAGCGGGCGCGGGTCGGCCAGGTCGGTGATGCCGGGGTCCAGCACGACGGCCAGGCCCTGGCGCCGTCCCGAGGGCACCCGGATGACGTCGCCCGGGCGGAGCGCGGCCAGCGCGTCGGCGGCCTCCATGCGGCGCTTGGCCTGCGAGTCGCGGGAGAGCTCCTTCTCGCGGTCGGAGATCTCCCGGCGCAGCTGGGCGTACTCCCCCACGTCACCGCGGTCGGAGTGCATGTCGGCCGCGAACCGCTCGGCCTCGCGCTCGTGCCGGGCGGCCGCGCGGGCCAGCCCGACGACCGAGCGGTCGGCCTGGAACTGCGCGAACGACGACGCGAGCAGCTCCCGCGCCCGGGCCCGGCCGAACGAGCCGACCAGGTTGACCGCCATGTTGTAGCTCGGCCGGAAGCTGGAGCGCAGCGGGTAGGTGCGGGTGCTGGCCAGCCCCGCGACCACCGAGGGGTCCATGCCCGGCGCCCAGATGACGACGGCGTGCCCCTCGACGTCGATCCCGCGCCGCCCGGCCCGGCCGGTGAGCTGCGTGTACTCCCCCGGCGTGACGTCGACGTGCGCCTCGCCGTTCCACTTCACCAGCCGCTCGAGGACGACGGTGCGCGCCGGCATGTTGATCCCCAGCGCCAGGGTCTCGGTGGCGAACACCGCCTTGACCAGGCCGCGCACGAAGCACTCCTCCACCGTCTCCTTGAAGGCGGGGACGAGGCCGGCGTGGTGGGAGGCGAGGCCGGCGAGCAGCCCCTCACGCCACTCCCAGTAGCCGAGGACGTGCAGGTCCTCCTCCGGCAGCGACCCGGTGCGCTCGTCGATGATCGCGGCGATCTCGGCGCGCTCGACCTCGTCGGTGAGCCGCAGCCCGCTCATCAGGCACTGGTGGACGGCCGCGTCGCAGCCGGTGCGGCTGAAGACGAAGGTGATCGCCGGCAGCAGGCCCGCCTTGTCCAGCCGCTCGATGACGTCGGACCGGGCCGGGGGGCGGTGCCGCGGCCGGTGCCCGCTGTCCCGGCGCCCGGGGCCGCCCCAGGCGTCCAGCCGCCGCTCGTGCTCGCGCACGTAGCGGACCAGCTCCGGGTCGACGACGGAGGCGCCGCGCTCGCGCGTGGACAGCGGGCGCGGGCTGTCGCCCAGCTCGGCGGCGTGCGCGGCCGGGCGCAGCGAGAACAGGTCGAAGACGCGGTTGCCGACGAGCATGTGCTGCCACAGCGGGATGGGGCGCACCTCGCTGACCACGACCTCGGTGTCGCCGCGCACGGTGACCAGCCAGTCGGCGAACTCCTCGGCGTTGCTGACCGTCGCCGACAGCGAGACCAGCGTGACCGACGGCGGGAGGTGGATGATCACCTCCTCCCAGACCGCGCCGCGGAACCGGTCGGCGAGGTAATGCACCTCGTCCATCACCACGTAGCCCAGGCCGGTGAGCGCCGGCGACTCGGCGTAGAGCATGTTGCGCAGCACCTCGGTGGTCATCACCACCACGGGCGCGTCGCCGTTCACCGCGTTGTCCCCGGTGAGCAGCCCGACGCGCTCGGGCCCGTAGCGCTCGACGAGGTCGTTGTACTTCTGGTTCGACAGCGCCTTGATCGGCGTCGTGTAGAACGCCTTGCGCCCCTCGGACAGCGCCTTGTGCACGGCGAACTCGCCGACGACGGTCTTGCCGGCGCCCGTCGGTGCGCAGACCAGCACGCCGGAGCCGCGGTCCAGGGCCTCGCACGCCTCGACCTGGAACGGGTCGAGGGAGAAGCCCAGCTCGGCGGTGAAGTCGGCGAGGGCCGGATGGGCCGTCCGGCGCCGGGCAGCGGCGTACCGCTCAGCGGGGCTGGACATGCCCCCACGTTAGGCGCGTCGCGCGTCCCCGGCTCGCTGCGTCCCGACGACGCGCACCGCGCCCGGCACGCACTCCGCGACGACGGGGAGCGGGGCCACCGGCTCGCCGTCGGCGTAGGTCGTGACACCGGGGCAGGCCAGCTCCACGCGGGTGGCCCGGAAGGTCTGCACCGCCGGGTGCCGCACGTGCGAGCCGTCGGCCAGCCGCGGCCGCGTGCGGACGAGCTCGCGGCGGCTGACCGGCCCGACGACGGTGACGTCGAGACGGCCGTCCGCGGGGTCGGCGTCGGGGCAGATCCGCAGACCGCCGCCGTACCAGGCGGTGTTGCCGACGGCGATCATCGTCGCGGGCACCGTCCGCTCCTCGCCGTCCAGGCCGAGGGTGATCGCGTACGGGCGCAGCCGGGCGAGCTCGAGCAGCACCGCGAGGTCGTACCGCCGCCGGCCGCGAGGCCAGCGCAGCCGGTTGGCCCGGTCGGTGACCGCGGAGTCGAAGCCGCAGCACAGCACCGTGGCCCACCAGCGGTCGCCGACCCGGCCGGCGTCGATCGCGCGCCCCTCCCCCGCGTGCAGGTCGGCGCCGACCGCCCGGGCTGCGGCGACGGGATCGGCCGGCACGCCCAGGGCCAGCGCCAGGTCGTTGCCGGTGCCGGCGGCCACCAGGCCCAGCGCGGTGCCCGTCCCGGCGACGGCCTGCAGCGCGGCGTGCGCGGTCCCGTCGCCGCCGACGGCCACCACCGCGGCGGCTCCGGAGGCGACCGCGGCGCACGCCTGCACCTCGGCCTCCGCGCCCGTGGCCGCGGGGAGCACCCGCGGGCTCAGCCCGGCCGCGCGCAGCTCGCCGAGCACCGTCCCGGCCAGCGGAGCGGCCCGCCCGCGCCCGGCCGCGGCGCTGACGAGGACGGCGACGTCCACCGCGTCAGCCGCGGGTGGAGGCCGACGAGGAGCCCTGCGGCTCGTCCAGCGCGGACGGGCGGGCGTCCAGCGGGGAGGCCTCGTCGTCGCCGAGACCGGGGAAGCCCGCGGCCGCCTCCCGGCGCGCCCGGCGGCGGTCGACGAACCGGGCGATCTGGATGGCCACCTCGAACAGCAGGATCATCGGCCCGGCCATGGCCAGCATGGTGAAGGGGTCCTGCGTCGGCGTGACGAAGGCGGCGAACACGATCGTCAGGAAGAAGATCCAGCGCCGGCTCTTCGCCAGCACCTCGTGGCTGAGCACGCCCACCAGGTTCAGGGCCACGGCGAGCAGCGGCAGTTCCAGCGAGAGCCCGAACGCCACCAGCAGGCTGATGACGAAGCCCAGGTAGTCCGGGGCGGTCAGCTGGAAGGCGACCTCGTCACCGGCCAGCGACAGCAGCAGCTCCAGGCCCTTCTGCAGGGTCAGCCAGGCCAGGAAGGCGCCCGCCGCGAACAGCACCGTGGCCGACGCGACGAAGGCGACGGTGTAGCGCCGCTCGTTGCGGTGCAGCCCCGGCGTGATGAACGCCCACAGCTGGTAGAGCCAGAACGGCGCGGAGAGCACCGCACCGGCGATCAGGCCGATCTTCAGCCGCAGCAGCACGCCGCCGAACACGTCGAGCACCACCAGCCGGCAGTCCTCGTCGCCCTGGAAGCGGAAGCTGCCGGGCAGGTCGCAGTAGGGCTCGGTCAGGAAGGTGAGCAGGCCGTGGTCGTACCAGAGGAACCCGACGACGGTGCCCAGCGCCAGCGCCAGCAGGGCCTTGGCGATCCGGTTGCGCAGCTCGGTCAGGTGCCCGACCAGCGGCATCGTGGCCTGCGGGTCGCGGGCCTTCCGGCGCCTGCGCCGCGGGGGCGCCTCGCTCACCGTCGTCCGGTCCGGTGCGGGGCTCAGCGGGGCTGGTCGGACGCGCGTGCCTGCTCGGCGCGGGCGCGGAGCTCCGCTGCCCGCAGCTCGGCGGCGCGGGCCTCGGCCGCCAGGGCGTCGGCCTCGAGGTCCTGGCGCGGGGCCGGGGGCACGATCTCGCCGCGGACCGTCGTCTGCGCGGGGTCCTTGCCGCGGAGACCCCCGCCCGCGGAGTCGTCGTCCTTCATGCCCTTCATCTCGCCCTTGAAGATGCGCAGCGAGCGGCCGAGCGAGCGCGAGGCGTCGGGCAGCTTCTTGTAGCCGAACAGCAGCAGGATGGCCAGGATGATCAGGCCGATCTCCAGCGGGCCGAGTGAGCCCATGACACGTCCTCCAGAAGTCGGTTCCGCGCCGATGCTACGCCCGGCGCAGACCGCTCCCCCGCAGCGTCAGCCCGCCGACGTCGTCCCGTCGGGCTCGGACCGCGCCTTCTCGGCGGTGGCCGCCACGCGGTCGAGCAGCGGCTGCACCTCCCGCTCGAAGGCGGTCACCTCGCGCGCCAGCCGCGCGCGGGCACCCAGGACGCCGTGGGCGACGGCGCCGAGGACGACGGCGCAGAGCACCACGACGACGATCCACACGACCAGCAGCAGCACGCGCCGACCCTAGCCGGTGGCGCCCGGCGCGGCGGGGGGCCGGACCCCGTACCGGGCCAGGGCCGCCCGCGCGTCGGCGGCGATCTCCGCGGCCAGGCCGGCCGGCTCGTCGACCAGCGCGTCGCCGCCCAGCGAGGCGACCAGCCGGCGCGCCCAGGCCAGGTCCGCGGTGCGCACGGTGACCGCCAGACCCCCGGGCGGGTCGTCGACGGGCGTGGCGGCGTCGACCGGGTAGTACTCGGCGACCCACCGGGCGCCGCGGGCCAGCCGCAGCCGCACCACCGGCGAGCCGGGCTCGGGCTGGTAGACGCCGCCCTCGACGTCGCGTTCGTGCGCCTGCGGCGGCGGGGCCGCCGGCTCGTCGAGGACGACGACGTCGTCGACCCGGTCGAGGCGGAACAGCCGCACGCCCTCCACCCGGCGGCACCAGGCCTCCAGGTACCAGCGGCCGTCGACCAGCAGCAGCCGCATGGGGTCGACGGTGCGCTCGGTGCGCTCGTCGCGGGTGGGCACGTAGTAGTGCAGGTGCAGGGCGCGGCTGCGCTGCAGCGCCTCGCGGACCACGGCCAGGGTCTCCTCGCGGGCGTCGACGCTGACCTTGACCGGGGTCACCTCGGCCGCGTGCCCGGCCGCGGCGGCCACCTTGGCCAGCGCCCGGCTCACCGCCTCGCCCTCGGCCAGCCCGGGCAGCTCGAGCAGGGTCTTGAGGGCCACGACCAGCGCGACCGCCTCGTCGGTGGTCAGGCGCAGCGGCCGGACCATGCCCGCGGTGAAGGTGACGTGCACCCGGTCGCCCTCGAAGGAGAGGTCGATCAGGTCGCCCGGGCCGTGGCCGGGGAGCCCGCACATCCACAGCAGCTCGAGGTCGCCGCGCAGCTGCCGCTCGGTGACGCCGAAGTCGCGGGCCGCCTCCTGCAGGCGGACGCCGTCGGGCCGTGCGGTGAGGTACGGGATGAGCGCCAGCAGCCGGGTCATCCGGTCGGTGGTGCCGGTCGTCGTCACTGCGCTCCCATCGCGGCCAGCCGGGTGAGGCGGGCGATCACGGCCTCGCGGATCTCGGCCGGGCCCTCGACGACGACGTCGGCACCCAGGGCGGCCAGCTGCCCGGCCAGACCCCACGGCTCGGTGGTGCGCAGCTCGAGCCGGTCCTCCGTGCCGTCCTCGGTGGTGCCCAGGTGGGTGGCCCACCGGCGCAGCCCGACGGCGGTGCCCGGACGGGCGCGCACGACGACCAGCGTCTCCTGGCCGCCGACCTGCGCGGCGACCATCGCGCCGAGGTCGAGGTCGGCCGGCGGCTCGAACGCCCCGGCGGGCCCGGTCGGCTTGGGGGTGCCGACCACGCGGGAGAGCCGGAACATGCGGGGCTGCTGCCGGTCGAGGTCCAGGCCGCCGACGTACCAGCGGCCGTGCCAGGCGATGACGCCCCACGGCTGCACGTGCCGGCGGGTGGGGACGTCCTCGTCGGGGCGCTGGTAGTCGAACTGCAGCGCGCGGCGGTCCCGGGCGGCGGCGTAGACCGGCTCGAAGGCGGGCTCACCGGCGTCCAAGCGGGGCTGCAGCGGGATGCCGCCGCCGGCCTCGACGTCGACGCCGGCGGCGCGCAGCTTGACCAGGGCGCTCTGCGCCGCGCCGGCGAGCTGCGCGGACTCCCACAGCCGCAGGGCCAGGCCGACGGCCGCGGCCTCCTCACCGGTCAGCCGGATCTCCGGGAGCTCGTAGTCGGCCCGGGCGATGCGGTAGCCGTCCTCGGTGTCGAAGACGCTGGTGCGCCCGGTCTCCAGCGGCACGCCCATCTCGCGGAGCTCGGCCTTGTCCCGCTCGAACATCCGCTTGAACGCCTCGTCGGCGCGGTCGGTGCCGTCGTCGGGCTCGTAGCCGGGCACCGTGGCCCGGATGCGGGCGGCGGTGACGTACTGGCGGGTGCTCAGCAGCGCGATGACCAGGTTCACCAGTCGTTCCGCCCGCTTGGCCGCCACGGGGCCCAGGCTAGCGGGACCGCGCCGTCCAGCCGTCTCCCGGGACGCTGGATAGCCTGCGGGGCATGAGCACTCCCCCGCCCTCCCGCATCCGCTGGCGGCGCGGGGAGGTGACCGCGGTGGGTCGCGTCTGGCGCGACGCGCTCGAGCTGACGGTGGCCGTGGCCGACGACGGCGAGGTCCGGGCCCTGGCGTACCCCTCGCTGGTGGGCGTGCCCGAGGTGGGCGACGACGTGCTGCTCAACACGACGGCGTGGGCGCAGAACCTGGGCACCGGCGGCTACGCGCTGGTGGTCGCCGTCCCCGACCGGCTGCCGCCGGACCCGACCGGCCCCGGGCACCTGGTCAAGGCCCGGTACACGCCGCTGCAGGTCACCGTGCAGGGCGTCGACGAGCAGGACACCGAGCACCACGCGACGCTGGCCGAGGCCGACTCGCTGGACGGCATGCCGGTGGTGGTGGCCGACCTGCACTCGGCACTGCCGGCGGTGCTCATCGGGATGCTGGCCACCGACCCCGACCTGAGGGTCGCCTACGTCATGACAGACGGCGGGGCGCTCGCGGCCGGGTTCTCCCGGACCCTCGACGCGCTGCGCCGGTCGCTGGCCGGCGTCGTCACCGTGGGGCAGTCCTTCGGCGGCGACCTCGAGGCGGTCACGGTGCACACCGGGCTCCTGGCCGCCAAGCACGTGCTGGGCGCCGACCTGGCGATCGTCACCCAGGGTCCGGGCAACCTGGGCACCGGGACGCCGTGGGGCTTCTCCGGCGTCGCCGCCGGCGAGGCGTGCAACGCCGTCACCGTGCTCGGCGGGCAGGCCATCGGGGCGCTGCGCATCTCCGACGCCGACCCGCGGCCCCGGCACCGCGGGGTGTCCCACCACTCGCTCACCGCGTTCGGGCGGGTGGCGCTGGGCGGGGTGACGCTGGTGGCGCCGCGCGGGCTCGGGTCGGAGCTGGGTGCGCAGGTCGACGAGGACCTCGCCGGCCAGCCGGCCCGGAACCCGGTCGTGTGGGTGGACACCGACGGTCTGGAGGACGCCCTCGGCCTCTCCCCCGTCCCGCTGCGGACCATGGGCCGCGGCATGCCCGAGGAGCGCGCCTACTTCCTCGCCGCCGCGGCCGCCGGCCGATACGCCGCCCTGCAGGCACCCGTGGACGTGGAACCGGAGCCCGAGCGCACCCCCTGACCCCTGCTTCTCCGCGGAAAAGCAGACCGCCTTTCCGCGGAAAAGCGGGGTCACATCGAGGCGATGAGCTTCTCCACGCGGTCGTCGACCGCCTTGAAGGGGTCCTTGCACAGCACGGTGCGCTGGGCCTGGTCGTTGAGCTTGAGGTGCACCCAGTCGACGGTGAAGTCGCGGCGCTTCTCCTGGGCCTTGCGGATGAACTCCCCGCGCAGCCGGGCGCGGGTGGTCTGCGGCGGGACGTTCTTTGCCTCGAAGACGCGGGGCTCGTGGGTCACCCGCTCGACCTGGCCGGCCTTCTCCAGCAGGTAGTACAGGCCGCGCGTGCGGCTGATGTCGTGGTAGGCCAGGTCCATCTGGGCCACCCGTGGGGAGGACAGCGTCAGGTCCCGCTTGGCCCGGTACCGCTCGATGAGGCTGTACTTGATCGCCCAGTCGATCTCGCGGTCGATGAGGCTGAGGTCCTCGGTGTCCACCGCCTTGAGCACCCGGCCCCACAGCTCGAGCATCTGGCGCTGCACCGGCTGGACGCCCTCGCGGTCGGCGAACTCCAGGGCGCGGTCGTGGTACTCGCGCTGGATCTCCAGGGCCGACATCTCCTTGCCGCTGGACAGCCGCACCTTGCGCCGCCCGGTCATGTCGTGGCTGATCTCGCGGATGGCGCGGATCGGGTTCTCCAGCGTCATGTCCCGGATGGGGGTCCCGGCCTCGATCATCCGCAGCACCAGGTCGGTCATGGCGACCTTGAGCAGCGTCGTCGTCTCGCTCATGTTCGAGTCGCCGACGATCACGTGCAGCCGCCGGTAGCGCTCGGCGTCGGCGTGCGGCTCGTCGCGGGTGTTGATGATCGGCCGCGAGCGCGTGGTGGCGCTGGAGACGCCCTCCCAGATGTGCTCGGCGCGCTGGCTGACGCAGAAGATGGCGCCCCGCGGCGTCTGCAGCACCTTGCCCGCGCCGACGACGACCTGGCGGCTCACCAGGAACGGGATGAGGACGTCGGCCAGCCGGCTGAACTCGCCGTGCCGGCCCACCAGGTAGTTCTCGTGGCAGCCGTAGCTGTTGCCCGCCGAGTCGGTGTTGTTCTTGAACAGGTAGATGTCCCCGGCCACGCCCTCCTCGGCCAGCCGCTGCTCGGCGTCGACCAGCAGCCCCTCGAGGATCCGCTCACCGGCCTTGTCGTGGACGACGAGCTCGGTGAGGTCGTCGCACTCCGCCGTCGCGTACTCGGGGTGGCTGCCGACGTCGAGGTACAGCCGGGAGCCGTTGCGCAGGAAGACGTTCGAGCTGCGACCCCAGGAGACCACCCGCCGGAACAGGTAGCGGGCGACCTCGTCCGGGGACAGCCGCCGCTGCCCCTTGAAGGTGCACGTGACGCCGTACTCGGTCTCGATCCCGAAGATCCGTCGGTCCACGCTCCGAGCCTAGGCGCCGGGAGCGACGGAGGTGGGCTGCGCGCGCACCCGCGGTGCGGTCAGCCCTCGCCCCCGTCCTCGTCGTGCGGGTCGAAGAGGCCCGTCTCGGCACCACCGGCCGTGTCGGGGTTGGCCGGGTCGCCCAGCCCCGCCGGCGTGCCCGGCTCGGAGACGCTGGGGGCGTGCGCGCTGGTCACCGGGGCATCGTCCACGTCGGGCGCCGAGTCGTCGCCCAGCAGGGTGCGCAGAGCGGCGCCGGTGATCCGCCGGAAGGCCCGCTTCGGGCGGCGCCGGTCGAGGACGGCCACCTCGAGCTGGGCGGCGGTGAGCTGGGTGGGGCCGCCGTTGCCGGCGCCCGCCGTGACCGGGCTGACCGCCGACAGCGCGCGGACGCCGACCTGCAGCGCGTCGGACAAGCCCATGCCGGGGAGGAAGTGCTCGCGGAGGTGCCCGGTGACCGCCTCGGCCTGGCCCCCCATGACGACGAAGTCCGGCTCGTCGACGACGGAGCCGTCGAAGGTGAGCCGGTAGAGCTGGTCGGCCTCCGGTCGGTCACCCACCTCGGCGACGCAGAGCTCGACCTCGTAGGGCTTCATCTGCTCGGTGAAGATCGCGCCGAGGGTCTGCGCGTAGGCGTTGGCGATGACCCGGCCGGTGACGTCGCGGCGGTTGTAGGAGTAGCCGCGCACGTCGGCCAGGCGGACCCCGGCGACCCGGAGGCTCTCGAACTCGCTGTACCGGCCGACGGCGGCGAAGCCGATCCGGTCGTAGATCTCGCCGACCTTGTGCAGCGTCGAGCTGGGGTTCTCGGCGATGAACAGCACGCCGTCGGCGTAGGTGACGACGGCGACGCTGCGGCCGCGGGAGATGCCCTTGCGGGCGTACTCCGAGCGGTCGCGCATGACCTGCTCGGCGGAGGCGTAGTACGGCATGGTCATGGCTCAGGCCCCCCGGTCCACGTTCTGGCGGTCAGCGGCGGCGCGCTCGGTGACGATCGCGTCGGCGACGGTGGCCACCTCGGCGTCGGTCAGCCGGACGGTGCCCTCGACGTCCACCCGGTAGACGATCGGGTAGAGCCGGCGCACGGGATCCGGGCCACCGGTCGCGGAGTCGTCGTCGGCGGCGTCGTAGAGGGCCTCGACCACGGTGCGGGTGGCCTCGTCGGCGGGCAGGCCGCTGCGCCAGGTCTTCTTGAGCGAGTTCTTGGCGAACAGCGAGCCGGAGCCGACGGCGGCGTAGCCGCGCTCCTCGTAGTTCCCGCCGGTGACGTCGTAGCTGAAGATGCGCCCGGGTGCGGCGCCCTCGGCGGCATCGAGGTCGAACCCGGCGAACAGCGGGACCACGGCGAGGCCCTGCATCGCAGCGCCCAGGTTGCCGCGGATCATCTGCGCGAGCCGGTTGGCCTTGCCGTCGAGGGACATCGTGAGCCCCTCGATCTTCTCGTAGTGCTCCAGCTCCACCTGGTAGAGCTTCACCATCTCGATGGCGATGCCGGCCGCGCCCGCGATGCCGATGACGCTGTAGGAGTCGGCCGGGTAGACCTTCTCGATGTCCCGCGAGCTGATCAGGTTGCCCATGGTGGCGCGCCGGTCGCCGCCCATGAGGACGCCGCCCTCGTAGGTGACGGCGACGATCGTCGTGCCGTGCGGGGCGAGGTCGCCGACGGGCATCGTCGGGACGGGGCGGCGGCCGGGCAGCAGGTCAGGCGCCGTGGTGGAGAGGAAGTCGGTGAACGACGAGCCCACCCGGTCCAGGTAGGCGGGCGGGAACCCGCTCCGGCCAGCCGAAGACTCGTTCACGCATCCGCCTCTCCCGCCTGCTCACGCCGGCGTGCCCGCATCGGTTCGTCCGGTGCTCCGCGTGCTGGTGCCGGGCGCAGCTGGACGTCGCTGCGACCCTACCGGCGGCTCCCCGGGACGGCTGGGCGCCTCCGCTGCCTCAACCGACGCCGCGACGAGCGTGTCGGATGCCTGCTGCTGCCGGTGACCTTCGACGTACAGCCCGGCGACGTGGAGGAGGTACGGATCGTCCCGGAAGAGGCCCAGGCCTTGGTTGCACCGCTGGCAGAGCAGCATGCGGATCCGGCCGGTCGAGTGGTCGTGATCGAGATGCTGGGGATCCGGTTCCCCGCAGATGCCGCACCGATTCTCCTGTGCTTGGCGCAACTCCATCAGCTCGGACCGGGTCAGCTTGTACTTCCGGTAGAAGTAGCCCGCCGAGTTCGCCGCTCGGTCGCACGGGCGGCATCGGCTGCCGAAACCCGAGGCTGTGCTGGCGTTGCGGACGTAGTCCTCGTGCGCCACAGCCTGCTCGCAGGACGGGCACCACCGGAACCCCTCGGGGACCCAGGAGTGATCGCGTACGTCGAAACCCTGGCGTTGCCGACTCGAGCGGTACCAGCGACTGTTGCGCGCGCGGTTGCACGCCAGGCAGTAGAAGGACAAGCCGTCGACCCGTGAGCGGTTCCGGCCGAACTCAGCGGGGGGCTTGGTCTCCTCGCAGGAAGGGCAGCGCTTCATCGCAAGTCGAGCGCGGCGTGCAGTCACTCAGCGTGATCACTCCCCTCCCTTCTGTACGAAGGACCGAACGAACTCCTCCGAGTTCTCCTCGAGGACCTCGTCGATCTCGTCCAGGATCGCGTCGAAGTCCTCGGTGATCTCCTTGTGCCGTTCGGCGACCTCGGTGTCGGCCGAGGCCTCGACCTCCTCGGTCTCCTCGCGCGACCGCGTCGCCTTCTGCTGCCCGCCGGTGTCCCTGGTGGCCATGGCCTGCCCCTCCCGTCGTGGTGCTGCTGGGGCTGAAGCTACCCGCCGGGTGCGACAACCGGGGTGCGGCAGAGCGGTTCGATCACCTGCCGGTGATGGTGTCGACCAGCTCCTTGGCGGTGGCCGAGGCCTCGAACAGCGCCCCGACGTGCTCGCGGGTCCCGCGCAGCGGCTCCATGGTCGGGATGCGCACCAGGTTCTCCTGCCCGAGGTCGAACACGACCGAGTCCCAGGAGGCCGCGGCCACCTGCGCGGGGAACCGGCGCAGGCACTCGCCGCGGAAGTAGGCGCGGGTGTCGGTGGGCGCGTGCACGACCGCCTGCTCCACCTCGTCCTCGGTGAGCAGCCGCTGCATCGAGCCGCGGGCGACGAGCCGGTTGTACAGGCCCTTCTCCGGCCGCACGTCGGAGTACTGCAGGTCGACCAGCTTCAGCCGCGAGTCCCCCCACCCCAGCCCGTCCCGGGTGCGGTACCCCTCCAGCAGGCGGAGCTTGGCCGGCCAGTCCAGCCGGTCGGCGCAGCGCATCGGGTCGATGGCCAGGTCCTCGAGCACCTCGGCCCACCGGCGCAGCACGTCGTCGGTCTGCTCGTCGGACTCCCCGCTCTGCGCGACGAACTTCTGCGCGTGCTCCAGGTAGGTCTGCTGCATCTCCAGCGCGGTCATCCGGCGCCCGTCGCGCAGCCGCACGGTGTGGGTCAGCGACGGGTCGTGGCTGATGGCCTGCAGTGCCTCGACCGGCTCCTCCAGCGAGAGGTCGTGCGGCAGGTAGCGGGCCTCGATCATGGCCAGCACGAGCGACGTCGTCCCGACCTTGAGGTAGGTGGAGAGCTCGGCGAGGTTGGCGTCCCCGATGATCACGTGCAGCCGGCGGTACTTGTCGGCGTCGGCGTGCGGCTCGTCCCGGGTGTTGATGATCGGCCGCTTGAGCGTCGTCTCCAGGCCCACCTCGACCTCGAAGAAGTCGGCGCGCTGGGAGATCTGGAAACCGGCCGTGCGGCTCTCCGGGCCGATGCCCACGCGCCCGGCTCCGGCGAACACCTGGCGGGTCACGAAGAACGGGATCAGGCCGCGGATGATGTCGACGAACGGCGTCCGGCGGTCCATCAGGTAGTTCTCGTGCGCACCGTAGGAGGCACCCTTGCCGTCGGTGTTGTTCTTGTAGAGCTGGATGGGCTGGGTGCCCGGGACCCGCGCGGCCCGGCGGATGGCCTCGGCCATCACCCGCTCCCCCGCCTTGTCCCACAGGACGACGTCGCGCGGGCCGGTCACCTCCGGCGAGGAGTACTCGGGGTGCGCGTGGTCGACGTAGAGCCGGGCGCCGTTGGTGAGGATGACGTTGGCCATCCCGGTGTCCTCGTCGAGGTCGTTGTGGTCCAGCGCCTGCGCGGGGGTGAGGTCGAAGCCGCGGGCGTCGCGCAGCGGCGACTCCTCCTCGAAGTCCCACCGGGGACGACGCCGTGTCGGCGCCTCGGCGACCGACCAGGCGTTGACCACCTGGCTGGACAGCGTCGTCGGGTTGGCCGTCGGCTGCCCCGGCACGGAGATGCCGTACTCGATCTCGGTGCCCATGACCCGCCGCACGCTCATGCCCCAACCCTAGGCCGCTCGCCCGCCCCCGACCCCGCGACGCCGGACCGGGGACGGGGTGGCGCGGCGCCCCGAGTCGCGTACCGTCGGAGGAGCCCGGCCGCAGCAGAGCGGTCCCGGGCCGCCCACGGGATCGTCTCGGCCGTCGCTGCCGCCCCGTGCGCCTCCCGGACACGCCGCCCGCCCTCCCTCCGCCCTGCGGCCGTGCTCCTCCGTCATCCCGGCTCCGTGGGTGGAGCGTGCCGCGCCCGTCCCGGGCCGCTTCGCGTCGGGCGCCGCCACTCGAGAGGACCATGACGAAGCGCAGCTCCACCCCTCGCACCCCTACCCGTCGCCTCACCCTCGGCCTCGCCGCCGCGGGCGCCGTCCTGGCCGGGCCGTTGCTGACCACCGGGACGGCGAGCGCCGCAGACGGCGCCACGTGGGACCGCCTCGCGCACTGCGAGAGCACCGGCAACTGGGCGATCAACACCGGCAACGGGTACTACGGCGGCCTGCAGTTCTCCCAGAGCACCTGGCAGGCTTTCGGCGGCACCGCCTACGCACCACGGGCCGACCTCGCCACCCGCGAGCAGCAGATCGCCACAGCGGAGAAGACCCTGGCCCAGCAGGGCTGGGGAGCCTGGCCTGCGTGCAGCGCGAAGCTGGGCCTGACCTCCGCGGACCGCGCCGGCAGTGCCGAGCCGCCGGCTGCCTCTCGCGCGGAGCGGCCGCCCGCGCCGGCGCCGACGCCGGCGCCCGCTCCGGCGTCCGCCGGCTCCGGTGCCTCGTACACGGTGCGGGCGGGCGACACGCTCTCGCGCATCGCCACGGCGCACGGCGTGCACTGGTCGTCCCTGCACGAGGCCAACCGGGGCGTCATCGGCGCGGACCCGGGCCGGATCTTCCCCGGTCAGGTGCTGACGATCGCCTGACCGGCCCCGCACGCGGACGGCCCGGTCACCTCGCGGTGACCGGGCCGTCCGGGCGGCGGCGCCGCTAGAGGTACTGGCCGGTGTTCGTGGCGGTGTCGATCGCCCGGCCCGACTCGTTGCCCTTGCCGCTGATCAGCGTGCGGATGTAGACGATCCGCTCGCCCTTCTTGCCCGAGATCCGCGCCCAGTCGTCGGGGTTGGTGGTGTTGGGCAGGTCCTCGTTCTCCTTGAACTCGTCGACGCAGGCCTGCATCAGGTGCCCGACCCGCAGGCCGCCGGTGCCGGTCTCCAGGCTCTCCTTGATCGCCATCTTCTTGGCGCGGTCGACGATGTTCTGCAGCATGGCGCCGGAGTTGAAGTCCTTGAAGTACAGGACCTCCTTGTCACCGTTGGCGTAGGTGACCTCGAGGAAGCGGTTCTCCTCGACCTCGGTGTACATGCGCTCGACGGTGCGCTGGATCATCCCGGCGATCGTCGCCTCGCGGCTGCCGCCGTGCTCGGCCAGGTCGTCGGGGTTGAGCGGGAGCGTCGGCAGCAGGTACTTGCTGAAGATGTCCCGCGCCGCCTCGGCATCCGGACGCTCGATCTTGATCTTCACGTCGAGCCGGCCAGGCCGCAGGATCGCCGGGTCGATCATGTCCTCCCGGTTGGAGGCGCCGATGACGATGACGTTCTCCAGGCCCTCGACGCCGTCGATCTCGCTGAGCAGCTGGGGCACGATCGTCGACTCGACGTCGGAGGAGACCCCCGACCCGCGGGTGCGGAAGATCGAGTCCATCTCGTCGAAGAAGACGATGACCGGGGTGCCCTCGCTGGCCTTCTCGCGCGCCCGCTGGAAGACCAGGCGGATGTGCCGCTCGGTCTCGCCGACGTACTTGTTGAGCAGCTCGGGGCCCTTGATGTTGAGGAAGTAGGACTTGCCCTGCCCCTCGCCCTTGAGCGCCGACACCTTCTTGGCCAGCGAGTTCGCCACCGCCTTGGCGATCAGCGTCTTGCCGCAGCCGGGCGGGCCGTAGAGCAGGATTCCCTTCGGCGGGCGCAGCTGGTACTCGCGGAACAGGTCCGCGTGCAGGAAGGGCAGCTCCACGGCGTCGCGGATCTGCTCGATCTGCCGGGACAGGCCGCCGATGTCGGAGTAGTCGATGTCCGGCACCTCTTCGAGGACCAGCTCCTCGACCTCGCTCTTGGGGATGCGCTCGTACACGTACCCCGAGCGCGACTCCAGCAGCAGCGAGTCCCCCGCCCGCAGCGGCTGGTCGGTCAGCGAGTCGGCGAGGTAGACCACGCGCTCCTCGTCGGTGTGCCCGATGACCAGCGCGCGCTGGGTGACGCCGTCGATCGGCTCGAGCAGCTCCTTGAGCATCACGACGTCGCCGGCGCGCTCGAAGCCCCGCGCCTCGACGACGTTCATCGCCTCGTTGAGCATGACCTCCTGGCCGGGCCGCAGGTCGAGCCCCTCGACGTTCGGCGAGAGGGTGACCCGCAGCTTGCGCCCGCTGGTGAAGACGTCGACCGACCCGTCCTCGTGCCGCTCCAGGAAGACGCCGTAGCCGGACGGGGGCTGCCCGAGCCGGTCGACCTCCTCCTTGAGCGTGACCAGCTGCTCGCGCGCGTCGCGCAGGGTCGTGGAGAGCTTGTCGTTGCGCTCGGAGAGGAACGCGGCGCGCCCCTCCGCCTCGCTGATCCGTTCCTCCAGCGCCCGCGCCTGGCGGGGGCTGTCGGCGACCTTCCGGCGCAGCAGGCCGATCTCCTCCTCGAGGTAGGAGATCTGGGTGAGCAGCGCAGCGACGTCACGCTCGCGTCGCGCCTTCATCTCGTCGGGACCGTCGACCGGACCTGGGCCCATCGCGCACCTCCGCACATTCGGGGGAGCCAGGACGCAAATCTATACACGCGCGACGACAGTTCGCCGTGGGCTCGCGCGAGGGCCGCAGGCCGCCCGCGCGCGGCTCAGATCTTCTGCGCCCGCCGCTGCCGGATGGGGGCGACCGCGCCCTCGGCGAGCCGCCGGGCGGTGACCAGGAAGGCGGTGTGCGCCACCATCCGGTGCTCCGGGCGCACGGCGAGACCGACCGCGTGCCAGGGCCGCAGCAGCGTCTCCCACTGGTGCGGCTCGGTCCACACGCCCTGCGCGCGCAGCGCCTCGACGTAGGTCGAGAGCTGGGTCGTCGTCGCGACGTAGCCGACCAGCACCCCGCCGGGGCGCAGCGCGGCGGCGACCGTCGGTAGCACCGCCCACGGCTCCAGCATGTCGAGGACGACGCGGTCCACGACCTCGTCGGCCGGGTGGTCGGCGAGGTCGCCCAGCCGCAGGCTCCAGTTGCCCGGCACCTCACCGAAGAAGGCGCCCACGTTGGCCCGGGCGACGTCGGCGAAGTCCTCGCGGCGCTCGTAGCTGGTCAGCGACCCGCCCGATCCCACCGCGCGGAGCAGCGAGCAGCTCAGCGCGCCGGACCCCGCGCCGGCCTCGAGCACGCGCATGCCGGGCCCCACGTCGCCGAAGCCGACGATCTGGGCGGCGTCCTTCGGGTAGATGACCTGCGCGCCGCGCGGCATGGAGAGCACGAAGTCGGCCAGCAGCGGGCGGAACGCCAGGTAGCCGGTGTTCGCGGTGGAGTGCACGACCGAGCCCTCCGGCGCGCCGATGAGGTCGTCGTGCTCGATGGCGCCCCGGTGGGTGTGGAACTGCTTGCCCGGCTCCAGGACGACGGTGTGCATCCGGCCCTTGGGGTCGGTCAGCTGCACGCGGTCCCCGGCGACGAACGCCCCCTCGACCGGCTCCGGCCGCTCGGCGGGCGCGTCGGTGGGGACGTCGAGGTCGTGCTCGGGCTGGGTGTCCACGGGCGACGAGCGTACGGAGGGGGCCGGTGTGACCCGTGTCCCTGGTGCGGCGCGGGCGCTCGGAACTGTCGGCACGCCGACCTAGCCTCGGGCCCATGACGCTCACGGTGGGGACCGACGTCGCGGAGCAGGCACCCGAGCGGGCGCCGCGCCGGCCGTCGCTGTCGCCGAGCCGCGCCGCGGACTTCAAGACCTGCCCGCTGCTCTACCGCTTCCGCACCCTCGACCGGCTGCCCGAGCGCAAGAGCCTGGCCATGGTGCGGGGCACGCTCGTGCACTCCGTCCTGGAGCGGCTGTACGGGCTGCCGCCGGCGCAGCGCACCGTCGAGGGTGCCCTCGAGCTGCTCGGGCCCGCCTGGGCGGACCTGCGGGAGGAGCCGGAGGTCGCCGAGCTGTTCGCGACGTCGCAGGCCGAGGGCGCCGAGACCGACGTGAACGCACCCGCGTCGGTGGAGGCGTGGCTCGCCTCGGCCGGGAAGCTGGTCGAGCGCTACTTCACCCTCGAGGACCCGACCCGCATCCAGCCCGAGGGCCTCGAGCAGCTGGTCGAGGTCACGCTGCCCGACGGGCTGCTGCTGCGCGGCTACGTGGACCGGCTCGACGTCGCCCGCAACGGCGCGCTGCGGGTGGTCGACTACAAGACCGGCTCGATGCCCCGCGAGGCGTTCGAGAACAAGGCGCTGTTCCAGATGAAGTTCTACGCGCTGGTGCTCTGGCGCACGCGCGGCGTGGTGGCCGCCCAGCTCAAGCTGATCTACCTGGGCGACGGCGACGCGCTCACCTACGCCCCGGACGAGCAGGAGCTCGTCCGGTTCGAGCGCACCCTGCTGGCGATCTGGTCGGCGATCGAGCGCGCGGTCAGCACCGGGGACTTCACGCCCAACAAGACGCGGTTGTGCGGCTGGTGCGACCACCAGGCGCTGTGCCCGGAGTTCGGCGGCACTCCCCCGCCGTTCCCCACCGAGGCGGCCGCCGCGGCGGGCTGGCCCACCCTGCCGGTCGTCGAGCGCGACTGAGCCCGGCTCAGCCCCCGGCGCGCACGTGGGCGACCAGGCGTCCGCGGCCCGTGGCCAGTCGCCGGTACCGGCCCGGGTCTGCCGGACGCGGCCTCAGCGGGCGGAGAGCTCCAGCGGCTCGCGGGCGGCGAGCACGTCGGCCAGCTCGGCCACACCGACCCCGGCCAGCGACGGGCGCTGCACGAGCCCCGGTGCCGGCGGCACCGACTGCAGGCCGGCCACCCCCAGCACGGCCGCACCGGAGGCGAGCCCAGCTTGGACGCCGACCAGCGAGTCCTCGATGACGACGCACTCCTCCGGCGCGACCTCCAGCGCGGCCATCGCCTGCAGGTACGGCGCCGGGTCGGGCTTGCGAGCGCGGACCTCGTCGCCGCACACCGTCACCTCGAACGGGCCGCCGCCGGGGTAGCCGGCCTCGATGTGGGCGATGACCAGGTCGGCAAGCCGGCGCGGCGTCGTCGTGACCAGGGCGGTGCGCAGCCCGGCGGCGTGCACCTCCGCGAGCAGCTCCTGCGCGCCGGGCAGCCACACCAGCCGCTCGGTCATCATCCGGGCCACGGCGCCCAGGATCTGGGCCACGTCGGCCTGCACCTGGTCGTCGGTCCGCCGACTCACCCCGAGATCGGCGTAGAGCACGTCCATGGCCACGCGCATGCTCGTGCCCACGGTCGCCGCGCGGGCCTCGGCCGACATCCGGCCGCCCAGCTGGCCGGCGAGCTCGAACATCGCCTCGCCCCAGTACTCCTCGGTCTCCACGAGGGTGCCGTCCATGTCGAACAGGACAGCAGCGAGGCGGTGCGTCATCTGGTCAGTCTCCCAGCCGGCAGGCGAGCACCACGGGCGGCCCGCGGACGACGGCTCTCGCGCCGACTACTCCTCGCCGTCCGTCGGGCGGGGCCGGGTGGCCCCGCCAGGGAAGGGCTCCCCCGATCGACGCGCGATCGCCCCCAGCACCCGGAACAGGTCCCCGTCCTCCGGGAGGGCGGCGAGGCCCCTCAGTTCCGCGTCGACCGCGGCGATCGCGGCCAGACCCGCGACGAGCAGCTCCCGCCCCCTCGGGGTCACGTCCAGCAGGGCCCGCCTGCCCCGGCCCTGATCGGCCGGCGCGACGGCGCCCGTCGCGATGAGCTCGGCGACGGTGGCGTGCATGCTCTGCGGCGTCACCCGAGCGCGTCGGGCCAGCTCGGTGTAGGACAGCCCGGGCTCCCGCCCGAGGTGCCCGAGCGCCCCCAGCAGCCGCAGCGACAAGCCGATCCGCTCCAGCGAGCCGTTGACCCATCTGTCGACCTGCCGGCCCAGCGCGACGAGCAGGAGGGCGCTGCTCGTCGCCGGCGGCCCCGGCACGTCCGGTGTCGTCACCACGGCTCCTCCCCTGTGCGGTGCCGCCATCCTCTCCCGACCGATCTTCGCCGATTGTTTCAGGGCGCCTGATACCTTCACGGCAACGACGACGGAGGTGGTCATGGCAGCGTTCCTGCTCAGCGTGCACGTGGTCGCAGCGGTGGTGTTCGTGGGTTCGGTGACGGTGGCGGTCAGCCTCTTCCCGCGCTACGCGCGGCTGGCCCTCGACGAGGCGACGGCGCCGCCTGCGGTGCCGGTGCTCCACCTGCTGCACCGGATCACCCGGGTGTACGCCCTGCTGTCGCTGGCCGTGCCGGTGTTCGGTCTGGCGACCGCGGCCCAGCTGGACGTCCTCGGCGACGCCTGGGTGCAGGTGTCGATGGGGCTGGCCGTGGTGGCCGGTCTCCTGCTGGTGGCTGCCGTCCTGCCGGCGCAGCGCCGGCTGCTGGCGCACGTGGCCGAGGTCCCCGGCCGGGACGGGGTGGCGCCGGCGTCCGCGACGGGTGCCGCTGTGCGGGCGGCCCTCCCGGAGGGGACCGCGTTGATCGGCCGCCTCGGGGCGTCCTCCGGCGTCTTCAACCTGCTCTGGGTGGTCGTCGTCGTGCTGATGATCGTCCGGCCCGGCTCCACGACGGGCGTCTGAGGTGGTGCCGCGCTGGCTGGCGGCCGCCGCGGCCGTCGAGACGGCCACCCTGGCCCTGCTCCTCGTCAACCTGGCGACCGTGCACGTGCAGTCGGTCGCGGCCTTGCTCGGCCCGGTCCACGGGTTCTGCTACCTGGTCGTCATCGCGCTCTCCTGGCAGCTGCCCGCACCGACCGGCGTGCGGGCGCTATCCCTGGTGCCGGCGGTCGGCGGCCTGCTGGTCCTGCGGGCGTGGCGCCGGCTCGCCGTCGGGAGGCCGCCGGCGGCGCGCTGACCGGCGAGCCTCCCGGCGGACGGGCTACTCGTCCTCGGTCCGGTAGCCCAGGTTCGGCGAGAGCCACTTCTCCGCCTCGGCGACCGTCCAGCCCTTGCGCGCGGCGTAGTCCTCGACCTGGTCCCGGCCCACGCGGCCCAGCACGAAGTACCGCGCGTCCGGGTGGGAGAAGTACAGCCCGCTCACCGCGGCGCCGGGCCACATGGCCATGCTCTCGGTGAGCTGGATGCCGGTGTGCGCCTCGACGTCGAGCAGCTCCCAGATGGTCTGCTTCTCGGTGTGCTCCGGGCAGGCCGGGTAGCCGGGCGCCGGGCGGATGCCGCGGTACTTCTCGGCGATCAGCGCGTCGTTGTCCAGCCGCTCGCCGGCGGCGTAACCCCAGAACTCGGTGCGCACCCGCTCGTGCAGCCGCTCGGCGAACGCCTCGGCCAGCCGGTCGGCCAGCGCCTCGAGCATGATCGCGCTGTAGTCGTCGTTGTCCTTCTTGAACGCCGAGACCCGCTCCGCCGAGCCGAGCCCGGCGGTCACCGCGAAGGCGCCGACGTAGTCCTGGAGCCCGGTCTCCCTGGGCGCCACGAAGTCGGCGAGCGACTTGCGCGCCGACCCGTCCCGGCCCTCGGTCTGCTGGCGCAGCTGGTGCAGCACGGTGCGCACCTCGGTGCGCGACTCGTCGGTGTAGACCTCCAGGTCGTCACCGGGCACCTGGTTGGCCGGGAACAGCCCGAAGACGCCGGCGGCGCGCAGCCACTTCTCGTCGACGATCCGGTCGAGCATCGCCTGGGCGTCCTCGTACAGCCGCCGCGCGGCCTCGCCGGTCGAGGGGTTGTGCAGGATGTCCGGGAAGCGCCCGCGCATCTCCCACGCGTTGAAGAACGGCTGCCAGTCGATGTAGCGGCGCAGCTCCTCGAGCGGGTAGTCGTGGAAGTGCCGCACGAACTGCGTCGCCCTCCCGAGCGTGCAGGCCGGGCCGTCGCAGACGTCCTTGGCCTGCTGC
This sequence comes from Blastococcus sp. SYSU D01042, assembly GCF_054050515.1. Taxonomy (NCBI): domain Bacteria; kingdom Bacillati; phylum Actinomycetota; class Actinomycetes; order Geodermatophilales; family Geodermatophilaceae; genus Blastococcus; species Blastococcus sp. SYSU D01042. The sequence continues at coordinate 99,470 of NZ_JBJGZM010000004.1, forward strand.
AGCAGCATCCGCGGCCGCGGCGGGGTGTACCCGGCCCAGTCGATCGGCGTGGCCGCCTCGCGCGCGGTGGCGATCGGCAGCAGCGCGCGGCTGTCCTGGCGGGCCGCGTGCCGCTCGCGCAGGGCGGCGTACTCGGCGTCGGTCTCGGCCAGCAGGCCTGGCCGCTGCTCGTCGGAGAGCAGCGCGGCCACGACCGGCACCGACCGCGAGGCGTCCTTCACCCAGATGACCGGCCCGTGGTACTTCTGCGCCACCTTGACCGCGGTGTGCGCCCGCGAGGTGGTGGCGCCGCCGATGAGCAGCGGGATCTCGAAGCCCTGCCGCTCCATCTCCGAGGCCAGGTTGACCATCTCGTCCAGCGACGGCGTGATCAGCCCCGACAGCCCGATGACGTCGGCGCCCTCGGCCTTGGCGGCGTCCAGGATCTTCTGCGCCGGGACCATCACGCCCAGGTCGACGACGTCGTAGTTGTTGCACTGCAGCACGACGCCGACGATGTTCTTGCCGATGTCGTGGACGTCGCCCTTCACGGTGGCCATGACGACCTTGCCGTTGCTGCGCTCGGCGTCGCCGGGCTTCTTCTCCGCCTCGATGTAGGGGATCAGGTAGGCGACGGCCTTCTTCATGACCCGCGCGGACTTGACCACTTGCGGCAGGAACATCTTGCCGGCGCCGAAAAGGTCGCCCACGACGTTCATGCCGTCCATCAACGGGCCCTCGATGACCTCGATGGGCCGCCCGCCCCGCTCGGCGATGAGCGCGCGCAGCTCCTCGGTGTCGTCCTCGACGTGCGCGTCGATGCCCTTGACCAGCGCGTGGGTGATCCGCTCCCCCACCGGCAGGCTCCGCCACTCCTCGGTGGCGACCTCCTTGACCGTGCCGTCGCCGGCGAAGTCGCCGGCGATCTCCAGCAGCCGCTCGGTGCTGTCGGGGCGGCGGTTGAGGACGACGTCCTCGATCCGCTCGCGCAGGAGCACGGGCACCTCGTCGTAGACCTCGAGCGCGCCGGCGTTGACGATGCCCATGTCCATGCCCGCGGCGATGGCGTGGAAGAGGAAGACCGCGTGGATGGCCTCGCGCACCGGGTTGTTGCCGCGGAAGGAGAAGGAGACGTTCGAGACGCCGCCGGACACCAGCGCGCCGGGCAGGTTCTGCTTGATCCAGCGGGTGGCCTCGATGAAGTCCAGCCCGTAGTTGGCGTGCTCCTCGATGCCGGTCGCCACGGCGAAGACGTTCGGGTCGAAGATGATGTCCTCGGCCGGGAAACCCACCTTCTGCGTCAGCACGTCGTAGGCCCGGCGGCAGATCTGCTTGCGCCGCTCCAGGGTGTCGGCCTGGCCGTCCTCGTCGAAGGCCATGACGACGACGGCGGCGCCGTACTTGCGGCACAGCGCGGCCTCGCGGACGAACTTCTCCTCGCCCTCCTTGAGGGAGATCGAGTTGACGATCGACTTGCCCTGGACGTTCTTCAGACCGGCCTCGATGACCTCCCACTTGGAGGAGTCGATCATCGTCGGCACGCGGCAGATGTCGGGCTCGGCGGCGATGAGCTTGGTGAAGCGGTCCATCGCCTCGACGCCGTCGATCATCCCCTCGTCCATGTTGACGTCGATCACCTGGGCGCCGGCCTCGACCTGCTGCCGGGCGACGGTGAGCGCGGTCGGGTAGTCCCCCGCCTTGATGAGGTTGCGGAAGCGGGCCGACCCGGTGATGTTCGTCCGCTCGCCGACGTTGACGAACAGCGTCTCCTCGACGACGGACAACGGCTCCAGGCCCGACAGGCGCAGCGCGGGCCGGACCTCCGGCACGGTGCGCGGCGCCTTGCCGGCGACGTCGCGGGCGATCGCGGCGATGTGCGCCGGCGTCGTGCCGCAGCAGCCGCCGACCAGGTTGACGAAGCCGGCGTCGGCGAACTCGGCCACGATGGCGGCCGTCTCGTCGGGCGACTCGTCGTACTCGCCGAAGGCGTTGGGCAGGCCGGCGTTCGGGTAGGCCGAGACGAAGGTGTCGGCGATGCGGGACATCTCGGCGATGTAGGGCCGCATCTCCTTGGCGCCGAGGGCGCAGTTCAGCCCCACGAGCAGCGGCTGCACGTGCCGCACCGAGTGCCAGAACGCTTCGGTGACCTGGCCGGACAGCGTGCGGCCCGACGCGTCGGTGATGGTGCCGGAGATCATGACCGGCCAGCGGCGGCCGCGCTCCTCGAACAGCGTCTCCAGCGCGAAGATCGCCGCCTTGGCGTTGAGCGTGTCGAAGATGGTCTCGACGAGCAGCACGTCCGAGCCGCCGTCGACCAGGCCGTTGGCCTGCTCGAGGTAGGCCTCGACCAGCTGGTCCCAGCTGACGTTCCGGGCGCCGGGGTCGTTCACGTCCGGCGAGATGGAGGCGGTGCGCGTCGTCGGACCCAGGGCGCCGACGACGTAGCGGGGCTTGTCCGGCGTGCGCTGCGACATCGCGTCGGCCTCGCGGCGGGCCAGGCGGGCGGACGCGTGGTTGAGCTCGTAGGCGAGCTCCTCCATGCCGTAGTCGGACAGCGACACGCGGTTGGCGTTGAACGTGTTGGTCTCGAGCAGGTCAGCGCCGGCCTCGAGGTACTCGCGGTGGATGCCCGCGATGATCTCCGGCTGCGTGATGCTGAGCAGGTCGTTGTTGCCCTGGACGTCGCTCGGCCAGTCCGCGAAGCGCTCGCCGCGGTAGCCGGCCTCGTCGGGGCGGTCGCGCTGGATCGCCGTCCCCATGGCGCCGTCGAGCACGAGGATGCGCTGCTGGAGCAGGGCGGTGAGCTCGGCGGTCGCGTCGGGGCGGAGGATGGGTGAGTCGGACACAGGCGATACCCCAGTAATGCGTGGCTGTGGGTGTGCGGGCTCTGCCTCCGTGGACGAGCTCCGGCACCCCGGCGGGTCTGCCCAGGCTTGAGCGGTCCCGATGTCGAGCCCATCGTCTCACTTCCGCGCAACGCGGTTCACGACCTCCGCGCTGTTCACACGCCCGGGTCATCCAGCCCGCGGCGTCGGTGGACCGACGTAGGCTTCCGGGGGTGATCGACCCGCAGCGCAGCGCCGAGGACCTGCCCGACCTCACCGAGCCGGTGGTGGTCGTGGCCTTCGAGGGCTGGAACGACGCCGGGGACGCCGCGACCGGGGCGGTCGAGCACCTCGAGCTGATCTGGGACGCCAAGCCGCTGGCTGCGCTCGACCCCGAGGACTACTACGACTTCCAGGTCAATCGCCCCACGGTCTCCCTCATCGACGGGGTGAGCCGCCGCATCGAGTGGCCGACCACCCGCATCTCGGTCGCCCGTCCCCCGGGCAGCGAGCGCGACGTCGTCCTCATCCGCGGCATCGAGCCGAACATGCGCTGGCGCGGGTTCTGCGCCGAGCTGATCGGCCTGCTCGAGGAGCTGGACGTGCAGACCGTCGTCGCTCTCGGCGCGCTGCTGGCCGACACCCCGCACACCCGGCCGACGCCGGTGACCGGGTCGGCCTACGACGAGGAGTCGGCGCAGGCCTACGGGCTGGAGACCTCGCGCTACGAGGGGCCGACCGGCATCCTCGGCGTCTTCCAGGACGCGTGCGTGCAGGCCGGCCTGCCGGCGATCAGCTTCTGGGCGGCCGTTCCGCACTACGTCTCCCAGCCGCCCTCCCCGCGGGCGACGCTGGCGCTGCTGCGCCGGGTCGAGGAGGTCCTGGAGATCACCGTGCCGCTCGGGGCGCTCCCCCAGCAGGCCGACGACTGGGTGTCGACCGTCGACGAGATGGCGAACGAGGACGACGAGGTCGTCGAGTACGTGCGCTCCCTCGAGGAGCGGGCCACCGAGGTCGATCTCTCGCAGGCCAACGGCGACCAGATCGCCCGCGAGTTCGAGCGGTACCTCAAGCGCCGCGACGGCTCCGCCGGCGGCGGCTGAGCGCTACCGCAGGAGCGGCGTCATGCGGGACGTCGCGTCGTCGTCGAACAACCGGTCGTGCGTGTTCAGGGCGAACCGGTCGGTCATGCCGGAGACGTAGTCGACGACCTGGGTGACCTCGTCGGCCTCGGTGTCGCGGTAGGACGCCGGCAGCAGCTCCGGATGGGCCAGGTGGTGGTCGACCAGCCGGCGGATGACGTCGACGGCCACGTGCTTCTGCCCGGCGGCGGTCTCGGACTCGTAGACCCGCTCGAACATGAACGCGCGCAGCTCGTGCATCGCCTCCAGCGGCTCGGTCGCCATGACCACCTGCGTGGCGCCGGGCACGAGCGAGCCCTCGACGACGGCGTCGATCATGGCGCCGACCATCTGGCTGCCCGGCTCGCCGAAGACGGCCCGGGTGCGGGCCGGCAGGTCGGTGGGGCGCAGCACCCCCGCGCGGACGGCGTCCAGCGCGTCGTGGGACAGGTAGCCGATCCGGTCGGCGTACCGCACGCACTCGGCCTCGCGGGTCGAGGGCGGCGGGGTGATCTTCCAGCTGTGCGCGCGGACGCCGTCGCGCACCTCCCAGGTGAGGTTGAGGTCCTCGAGCACCTCGACGATGCGCACGCCCTGGGCGGCGTGGTGCCAGCCGCCGGGGACGTAGGGGTCGAACGCGTCCTCGCCGATGTGGCCGAACGGCGAGTGGCCGACGTCGTGGGCCAGCGCGATCGCCTCGGCGAGCGTCTCGTTCAGGCCCAGCGCCCGGGCCAGCGAACGGGCAACCTGGGTGACCTGCAGCGTGTGGGTGAGCCGGGTGACGAAGTGGTCGCCGTCGGGGTTGAGGAAGACCTGCGTCTTGTGCTTGAGCCGGCGGAAGGCCTTGGCGTGCAGGATCCGGTCGCGGTCCCGCTCGAACGCCGTCCGCAGCGGGTCCTCGGCCTCGGGCCGGGCCCGGCCGCGGGTGCCCGCCGACCGGCAGGCGGCCGGCGCCAGCTGCTCCTCGGCCCGCTCGCGCGCAGCCCGGTCGGTGAAGCGGAACGGACCGGTCATCAGCAGTCCTGCAGGGCGACGCCCAGCAGCGCGTCGACGGCGTCGCAGACGATCGTCGACGCCTGCTCCTCCCGCTCCCCCGCGCCCGACAGCGTCGCCTCCGCCCAGGCGTCGACGACGGCGATGGCCCCGGGGCTGTCCAGGTCGTCGGACAGCCGCTCGCGCAGGCCGTGCAGCACCGGACCGGCCGGGGCACCGGTCTCCTGGGCGACGGCGCGCCGCCAGGTGCCCAGCCGCTCCTGCGCCTCGCGCAGCAGGGCCGGCGTCCAGGCGCGGTCGGTGCGGTAGTGCCCCGAGAGCAGCGCCAGCCGGATGGCCATCGGGTCGACGCCCTCGCCCCGGAGCTTCGAGACGAAGACCAGGTTGCCGCGGCTCTTGCTCATCTTCTCGCCGTCCAGGCCGATCATGGCCGCGTGCACGTAGGCCTCGGCGAAGGGCTTCTCGCCGGTCAGCGCCTCGGCGTGGACGGCGGAGTACTCGTGGTGGGGGAAGACCAGGTCGCTCCCGCCGCCCTGCACGTCGAAGCCCATGCCGATGGTGTCCAGGGCGATCGCGGCGCACTCGATGTGCCAGCCCGGCCGGCCCTCGGTGCCGCGCGGGCCGGGCCAGGACGGCTCGCCGGGGCGCGCCCCGCGCCACAGCATCGGGTCCAGCGGCTGCCGCTTGCCCGCGCGCTCCGGGTCCCCGCCGCGCTCGGCGAAGAAGCCGAGCATGGTGGCCTCGTCGTAGCCGGACTCGCCGCCGAAGCCGGGGGCCTGCGCGATGTCGTGGTAGACGTCGCCGGTGCCGTCGTCGAGCACGTAGGCGAGGCCTGCGTCGAGCAGCTGCTCGATGTGCGCGACGATCCGCGGGATGGCCTCGACCGCGCCGACGAAGTCCTCCGGCGGCAGCACCCGCAGCGCCGTCATGTCCTCGCGGAACAGCGCCGTCTCCCGCATGGCCAGGACGACCCAGTCCTCGCCGTCGCGCTCGGCGCGCTCGAGCAGCGGGTCGTCGATGTCGGTGACGTTCTGGACGTAGTGCACCGCGTGCCCGGCGTCCCGCCAGACGCGGTTGACCAGGTCGAAGGCGAGGTAGGTGGCCGCGTGCCCCAGGTGCGTGGCGTCGTAGGGCGTGATGCCGCAGACGTACATGCGCGCCGTGCGGTCCGGGCTGGTGTCCACGACCTCGCCGCGGGCGGTGTCGTGCACCTTGAGCGCGGGACCGGTCCCGGGCAGGGTCGGCAGGAGCGGGGCGGGCCAGGAGAGCACGCCCCGAGCCTAGAAGGAGACGCGATGCACACCGATCAGTACCTGCCGGTGCTGCGGCGGGCGGACGACCGGTTCGCCGAGGCCGCGGCCGCGGCCGTGCTGCAGCGCGGCTGGTCCGCGACCGTCCCGGGGTGCCCCGGCTGGACGCTGGCCGACCTGGTCTGGCACCTGGCCGAGGTGCAGCGCTTCTGGGCGTGGGTGGTGCGCACGCGGGCGCAGGACCCCGGCGGTTACGTCGGGGCCGCCCGGCACCCGGACGACGAGCTGCTCGGCTACGGAGCCGCCCGCAGCGCCGAGCTCGAGGCGGTCCTGGCCGCCGCCGACCCCGCCGAGCCGGTGTGGACGTGGGCGCCGCAGAAGGACGTCGCCTTCGTGCTGCGCCGGCAGGTCCAGGAGGCGACCGTGCACGTGGTCGACGCCGAGCAGGTGCTCGGGGACGTCCGCCCCGTCCCCGCCGACGTCGGCCTCGACGGGATCGACGAGTGGCTGGAGGTCATGGTGCCGGGCGCGCTGCCCGAGGGCCCGCCTCCCGGGGCGCACCCGGTCGTCCTGCACGCGGTCGACGCCGGCGCGGAGCGGACGCTGTTCCCCGGCTCCCGCCCCCTCCCCGTCGCGGCCCTGACCGGCACGGCGGGCGACCTGCTGCTGGCGGTCTGGCGGCGGGTCCCGCTGGAGGTGCTCACCGTGGACGGCGACGGCCTGCAGGCCGCCGCGATGATCGACCTGGTGGAGCTGACGTGACCGCTCCGCAGGGGCACGCACCGCTGCCCGCGTTCGCGGCCTGGCGCTTCGTGGACGCCGTCGACGGGTTCGAGGTCGTGTACCCGGGGCCGCGTGGCCTGCGCGGGTACACCAGCGCGGTCGAGGACGGGCAGCCCTACGCCGTCCGCTACGAGGTCGAGCTGGACGAGCACTGGCGCACCCGGGAGGTGCGAGTCAGCTCCGACACGGTGGCCGGCACCCGGTCGACGGCGCTGAGCTCGGACGGCGCCGGCCGCTGGACCGTCGACGGCGTCCCGGCCCCGCACCTGGACGGGCTGGTCGACGTCGACCTGGAGGCCTCCGCCTGCACCAACACCCTGCCCGTGCACCGGCTGGCGCTCCCCGAGGGCGAGGTCGTGGCGGCCCCGGCGGCGTACGTGCGGGCGCTGGACTGCTCGGTCACCCGGCTCGAGCAGACCTACCGTCGCACCGGCGAACGCACCTTCGACTACACGTCCGAGGGTGGCTCCTTCCGGGCCGCGCTCGCGTACGACGGCGCCGGGTTGATCGTCGACTACCCGGGCATCGCAGTCCGGTCCGCCTGACGCTCAGCGCTCGAGGAGCGCCGCCAACCGCTCCAGGGCCATCCGCCAGCCACGCTCACCGCGTGCCGGTCGAACCCCTCGCCGAGCCGCACGCGCACGGCTGCATCCTCCGGCGAGATCGGCGATGTCGCACGCTCCGTGGCCCCACGGTGTGCGAGATCGGCGATCTCGCCGGGGAAGGTCAGAACGGCGGCCACGGGAGGGCCGGCCAGTCGCCGCTGGGCTCGGGGTGCAGCTTCGTGCGCAGCAGCTCGGCGACCCGCTGCTGGGTCCTGCGCACCTCGCGGCGGGTGAGGTGCTCGTGCAGCTGCTCCCCCAGGTCGCCCTGCAGGTCCTCGGCCAGCCGCTCCAGCACCTCGAGCGCGGCCAGCGGGATCGGCCGGCCGGCCCAGCGCCACAGCAGCGTGCGCAGCTTGGGCTCGACGGAGAAGCAGATGCCGTGGTCGACGCCGTAGGCGTGGCCGTCGGGCATCGGGATGATGTGCCCGCCCTTGCGGTCGGCGTTGTTGACGACGGCGTCGAAGACGGCCATCCGCCGGAGCGCGGGGTCGTCGCGGCGCACGTACTCGGCGAGGTCGACCTCCTCGTCGCCGTCGATCCACAGCTGCACCATCCCGGGGCCGAACGGGCCCTCGCGCAGCACCGTCGGCGGCACGATCCGCCAGCCGGTGGCCTCCGACACGAGGAACGCCGAGATCTCCCGGCCGGCCAGCGTGCCGTCCGGGAAGTCCCACAGCGGGCGCTCGCCGGCGACCGGCTTGTAGACGCACTCCGCGCCGACCTCGCCGGAGCGGATGCTGCCGACCAGCGTCACGTTCGAGGCGTCCAGCATCCGGCCCTCGAGGTCGATCTCGCCGGTCTCGAGCAGGTGCCGGGCCTCGGCGTCGTCGGCAGGTGCCCGGAGGACGGGCTCGGCGGGTTGCTCGCTCATCGCTCGCCGCCGGTCAGCGGCGGTAGCCGTTCTGCCGGGGGCACACGTGGCCGGTGGCGTCCAGCGGCATGGAGCACAGCGGGCACGACGGCCGGCCGGCGGCGATGACGCGGCGGGCGCGCGCGATGAACGCCCGCGCCGCCATCGGGGTGATGGTCACCCGCAGCGCGTCGGGGCCCTCGTCGCTGTCGGAGAGGATCGCGTCCTCCTCGATCGGCTCCTCCCCCGCGGCCACCGCCTCGACGACGACGGCCTGCGCCGCGCCGTCCCACGCCAGGCCCATGGCGGCCACCCGGAACTCCTCGTCCACGGGCGGGGTGAGCGGGTCGAGGTCGTCGACGTCGGCGTCGGGCGGGATGACCGCGTCGGCGCGGCCGGCGACCTCGTCGAGCAGCTCGGCCATGCGGTCGGCCAGCACCTGGACCTGGTTCTTCTCCAGCGCGACGCTGACCGTGCGGCCGTCGCCGTCGGAGGCCTGCAGGTAGAAGGTGCGGTCCCCTGGCTGGCCCACGGTGCCGGCGACGAACCGGTTCGGACGATCGAAGAGATGGACCTGACGGGGCACGTGCCCAGGTTACGCGGGCGCGCCGCTCGGGCGCGGGGTCAGGCGGGCGCGCCGGCGCCGCCGCCGACGACGGCGTCCGAGGAGGCCTTCCGCCGCCCGCGCTTCCTCGGCGGCGGCGGGATGAGCGCAGAGACGTCACCGCCGGTGTCGTTCATGCGGACGACGAACGGCCGGGTGTCGGTGTAGGTGATCACCGAGATCGACGCCGGGTCGACGACGATCCGCTGGAACTGGTCCAGGTGCAGGCCCAGGGCGTCGGCCAGGACCGCCTTGATGACGTCGCCGTGGCTGCACGCGAGCCAGACGGCGTCCGGGCCCAGCTCGGCGTTGTACGCCCGGACGGCGGCGACGGCGCGGGCCTGGGTCTGCGCCAGCCCCTCCCCCTCCGGGCCGGGGAACACCGCGGCCGAGGGGTGCTGCTGCACGACCTTCCACAGCGGTTCCTTGGCCAGCTCCTTGATCGTCCGGCCGGTCCAGTCGCCGTAGCGGGCCTCGCCGAGCCGGTCGTCGGTGCGCAGCTCGAGGTCGCGGCCGGCCGTGACCGCCGTCGCCGTCTGCACGCAGCGCTCCAGCGGGCTGCTGACGACGGCCGCGAGCGGCACCCGCGCCAGTCGCTCCCCCACCGCGGCGACCTGCGCCGCCCCGGCCTCGTCGAGCTGCACCCCGGGGGTCCAGCCGGCGAGGATGCCGCCGGCGTTGGCCGTCGTCCGCCCGTGCCGGAGCAGGATCACCGTGGTCATGGGAGCGGAGCGTAGGTCAGGGCACCGCGGAGGCGGCCGGCTCCGGATCGAGGACGCCGGCGAACACCAGCACGAGCACCAGCACGCCGAGCGCGATCCGGTAGACCACGAACGGCGTGAACGACCCCCGGTCGAGGTAGCGCAGCAGCCAGGCGATGACGGTCAGCCCGACGCCGAAGGCGAGCACCGTCGCGAGGATCGTGGGCCCCCACGAGACGCCGGTGCCGGTCGCGTCGCCGCTGAGCTCGTCGTAGGCCTGGTAGAAGCCCGAGGCCAGGACCGCCGGGATGGCCAGCAGGAACGAGTAGCGGGCGGCCGCGGCGCGGGAGTAGCCCAGGAACAGCCCGGCGGTGATCGTGCCGCCCGAGCGGGAGACGCCCGGGATGAGCGCCAGGGCCTGCGCGAAGCCGTAGCCGATGCCGTGCGGCACGGTCAGCCGGTCGAGCTCGCGCCGCTTGGTGCCCACGCGGTCGGCCGCGTAGAGGATCAGCGCGAACACGATCAGCGTCGTCGCGACGATGCGCAGGTCGCGGAACGTGGTCTCGATGTCGTCCTCGAACAGCAGGCCGAGGATCCCGATCGGCAGGCTGCCGACGATGATCAGCCAGCCCATCCGCGCGTCCGGGTCGCCCGTGCGCCGGCCGCCCAGCGAGGCGACCCAGGCGGTGACGATCCGCCAGATGTCGCGGCGGAAGTAGAGGAGCACCGCGGCCTCGGTGCCGATCTGGGTGATGGCGGTGAACGCAGCACCCGGGTCCTCCCAGCCGAACGCCTCGCCGACGACGCGCAGGTGGGCGCTGGAGGAGATCGGCAGGAACTCGGTGAGCCCCTGCACGACACCGAGGACGACGGCCTCGAACCAGCCCATCAGCTCGTACCGGACGGGGACGGGGTCAGCCAGGAGCGCACGAGCGGTCACCCTAGGCGGCGCCCGTCCCGGGTCCGGGGCGCGCCGCTCCGAGGCTGTGGGTGGTCGCCGGTGGGCGCGGCTCCGCGCCGGTAGGTTGGCCGGTCGTGGAACAACGGGCGCTGGGGCGCAGCGGTCTGGTCGTGAGCAGCCTGGCGCTGGGCACCATGACCTGGGGCCGCGACACCGACGAGGACGAGGCTGCGATGCAGCTGACCGCCTTCGTCGACGCCGGCGGCACGCTGGTCGACACCGCCGACGTCTACTGCGACGGCGAGAGCGAGCGCATCGTCGGGCACCTGCTGGCCGACGTCGTCCCGCGCTCGGACGTGCTGGTCGCCACCAAGGCCGCCGGCCGCACCGCGCCCGGTCCGATGGGCCGCGGCGCCTCCCGCGGGCACCTGCTCTCCGCCCTCGACGCCTCCTTGCAGCGGCTGGGCCTGGACCACGTCGACCTGTGGCAGGTGCACGCCTGGGACGACGCGACCCCGATCGAGGAGACCCTGGCCGCCTGCGACCTCGCCGTCGCCTCCGGGCGGGCCCGGTACATCGGGATCAGCAACTTCACCGGCTGGCAGACCGCGCAGGCCGCCACCTGGCAGCGCGCCTGGCCGGGCCGCACGCCGATCGTGAGCACCCAGGTCGAGTACTCCCTGCTGCAGCGCGGCGTCGAGCGCGAGGTCGTGCCGGCGGCCGAGGCGCTCGGGCTGGGCGTGCTGGCGTGGTCACCGCTGGGGCGCGGCCTGCTCACGGGCAAGTACCGGCACAGCACCCCCTCGGAGTCCCGGGGCGCCTCGCAGCAGTGGCAGGCGTTCATCGACGGGCTGCGCTCGCCGAAGTCCGACCGCATCGTCGAGGCGGTCATCACCGCGGCCGAGGGCCTGGGCACCAGTCCGCTCGGCGTGGCCCTGGCCTGGGTGCGGGACCGGCCCGGCGTCGTCGCCCCCGTCGTCGGCGCGCGCACCGCGCAGCAGCTCCAGGCCTCCCTCGACGCCGTCGGCGTGCGGCTGCCGGCCGCCATCCGCACCGCGCTGGAGGACGTCTCCGCAGCACCGGCCGGCTACCCCGAGCGCCGGGCGGACCGGTGAGCGCGCCCGCGGCCGCCCCCGGCGGCGACCCGGTCTTCGCCGCCTTCTGCGCCGCCGGCCTGTGGCCCGGGCTGGGCCGGCGGGCGGCGGCCGAGCTTCCCGCGGCCGGGATCACCACCCCCGACGACGTCACCGCCGACCGGCTGCTGAAGATGCCCCGCGTCGGGCGGCAGCGCGCCGAGCGGCTGTTCTCCAGCTTCCTCGCCTCCCAGCCCACCTACGAGGTGGTGGAGATGCTGGTCGCGGCGGGGCTGCCGGCGAAGCTGGCCGCGGGCGTCGCCGACACGCTCGGCCCCGACGCCGCCCGGCGGCTGCGCGACGACCCGTGGGCGCTGCTCAGCCTGTCCGGGGTGACGCTGGCCGACGCCGACCGGCTGGCCATCGCCGTCCTCAAGGGCGCTGACCGGCAGGACGGGCGCCGCGGCCGCGCCATCGTGGGCCTGGCGCTGCGGACGGCGACCCGGGACGGGCACACCGTGCTGCCGGCCGATCTCGTCGTGGCCGCGCTGCGCGCCGAGGGCATCACCGACCCCGCGGCGGCGATCGTGGCCGCGGTCGAGGGCGGCGAGGTGCTCGAGCACGAGCCCCCGATCCCCGACGACGACGAGGACCCGGACGCCCAGCCCGACCCCGCGCTGCGCACGCTCTCGCTGGCCCGCTTCGGCATGGCCGAGGAGGCCGTGGCCGAGAACGTGGCCCGCCTGGCCGCCGCCGCCGAGCGGATCGCGGACCCCGCGTCGGTGCGCTCGGTGGCCAAGGGGCTGGACGAGGCGCAGAAGCAGGCCGTCGCGCAGGTCCTCGGCGCGGGCGTCAGCCTGCTCACCGGCGGCCCCGGCACCGGCAAGAGCCGTACGGTCGCGGCGATCGTCAAGCTGCTGCGGACCAAGGGCACCGAGGTGGCGCTGGCCGCGCCCACGGGCCGGGCGGCCAAGAGGCTGGAGGAGCTGACCGACCACCCGGCGGTGACCGTCCACCGGCTGCTCGGGGCGCAGGGCATGACCGGCGGCTTCTCCCGCAACGAGGAGTGGCCGCTGGACGCCGACGTGGTCGTCGTCGACGAGGCCTCGATGCTCGACGTCGAGCTGACCGCGGCCCTGCTGGAGGCGTGCTCGGACGGCACCCACCTGCTGCTGGTCGGCGACCCGGCGCAGCTGCCCTCCATCGGCCCCGGCCACGTGCTGGGGGACCTGATCGACTCGGGCGCCGTCCCGGTCACGGAGCTGACCACGCTGTACCGGCAGGCCGAGGGCGGGGCCATCGCCCGGCTGGCGACCGGGGTGCGCGGCGGCGAGCTGCCGCCGGTCGACTCCCCCGACCGCGAGGTCGTGGTGGTCCCGGCGACCGGCTCGGCCGAGGCCGCGCGGCGGGTGGTCCAGCTGGTCACCGACTCCATCCCGCGGGCGCTGGGCATCGAGGCCGGTGCGGTGCAGGTCGTGACGCCGGTGCACCGCGGGCCGGCCGGCACGATCGAGCTGAACAAGGCGCTCAAGGCGGTGCTCAACCCCGGCGAGGGCACGGTCTTCGGCTTCGACCCCGGCGACCGCGTCGTCGCCACCGCCAACCACCTCGACCTGGAGCCGATCGGCTTCGCGAACGGCGAGGTCGGCACCGTGACCAAGGCCGGCGACGGATCGCTGGACGTCGCGTTCGCCTCCGGGCCGGTCACCGTGAACGGCTCGGCGCTGTCGGACCTGCGGCACGGCTGGGCGATCACCGTGCACCGCGCGCAGGGTTCGGAGTGGCCCGGCGTCGTCGTCGTGCTGCCGCCCGAGGCCGGCGGGATGCTGTCCCGGCCGCTGGTCTACACCGCGCTGACCCGCGCGCAGAAGCACCTGTCGATCGTGCACGCCAGCGGGGCGGCGCTGTCGCGGGCGGTCCGCGAGGTCGACGTCCGCCCTCGCCGCACCCGGCTGGCCGCACTGCTGGCCGAGTACGCCGCGGCCCTGGCCGGCTGACTCCGCGAGATCTGCACACTCGGGGCTTTCAGGCCGCTGAAGACCCCGAGTGTGCAGATCTCGCGCCGGGCGGCCCAGGTGCTCAGCCGGGGAGGTCGTCCTCGTCGGCGGGCACGTCGGCCTCCTGCTCGAGGACGTCGGCCTCGTTCGCCTCGCGGTCGCCGACCGGGCGGAGCGGGCTGCCGGCCTCACCGGGGCGGGCGGCGAGCTGCTGCTCCAGGGCGTCGGCCTCGGGCACGGTGTCCGGCGGCGCCGTCGCCTCCCCCGCCACGGACACCGCCGGCGGGTCGACGAGCGCCTCCTGCTCGGCGCGGTCGGCGTCGTTCGCGGTGCCGGGATCGGTCACGTCGTCCTCCGTCGGGCTGGTGATCGGGTCGGCTCCATCCTGCCGTCCGGGCGAGGGTCCGGCAGGGCGGCGAGGTGGACGGCAGGAGGCGACGGCGTGACCGGTGGGCGTCCGCCGGGCACAATCGGCCCGATGGAGGCGTCACCCGATTACGAGTTCGCGCCGCTGCGGATCCCACCGGGCACGTCCCGGTCCGCGGCGGCGACCATGCTGAGCCTGCAGTCCGACGTCGGCGGGTGGGAGCTCGCCCGGCTGCAGCTGCACCCCGACGGCACGCGCAAGGTGATCCTGCGGCGCCGGTCGCGGCTCTCCTACCTGCCCGGCCCGGTCATCTAGGCCCCGGTCATCTAGGCCCCGGTCATCCAGGCCCCGGTCATCTAGGCGTAGTGCTCCGGGCGGCGCAGCCCGGACGGGAGCAGCGTGGCGGCGTCGCCGCGGGCGGCCTGCACCTGCGGCACGGTCAGGAACAGGCACGCCGAGAGGTCGGTGCCTCGGACGTCGGCGGCGCGCAGATCGGCGCCGAGCAGGTCCGCCGGGCCGAGGTCCACGCCCCGGAGGTCGGCACCGATCAGGTAGGCGCCCCGCAGGCTCGCCCCGCGCAACCGCATCCGGCGCAGGTCCCGGCCCATCAGGTCGGCCCCGCGCCGGTCCGGGCCCCCACCGCGGACGGCGTCGCTCACCCGTTGCAGCAGAGCCCCCACCGCCGCCCGGTGCGCGCCGATGTCCAGACCGCGCAGCGCGCCGGCGTCCAGCCCGGCCAGCCGCTGCGTCTCCGCGCGGGCCTCCTCGACCGCCGGGTGCAGCGCCGGCACCGGGAGCGCCGCGGCCTCGGCCAGGTACCAGAGGACCTCGTGCAGCTGGCGCACCACCGGCAGGACGGCGAACTGCGCCGCGGCCAGCTCCGGTGAGTCCCGCCAGCTGCGCCCGCCGAAGGTCTCCTGCGTGATCCGCTGCCCGGCGCCGAAGCAGTCAAAGACGGTGCAGCCCGGGAAGCCCTCGGGCCGCAGCCGGTCGTGGATGCCGCAGCGGAAGTCGTCCTGGAGGTGCCGGCAGGGCGTGCCCGCGGGCTTGTCGACCGCGAAGTCCGCCGACGCGCCGAACGCCGGCGCCACGCAGCACAGCCCCGCGCACCGCGAGCAGTCGGCCGAAAGCTCCTCCCGCGCCGGGACGATCGGGAGCTGGCGGGGCGTCATGACCGGTCCAGCCTAGGTCGACCCGCGTCAGGCGGGTCCGCGCGCGGAGTCCTTGGCCCCGGGCGCGGACCGGAGCACGCTCGCCCTCCCGACGCGCTCCACCCCGAGGAGGTCGCCGTGAACCTGCTGTTCGCCCTCTGGGACGGCGGGGGCACCGTCCCCGTCGAGCTCGGCGTGGTCCGCCGCGCGTCGGCCGCCGGGCACACCGCCACGGTCCTCGGCGACCCCAGCTTCGCCGCCGACGTCGCCGCCACCGGCGCGGAGTTCCGCAGCTGGGACCGCGCGCCGCACCGCCGCTCGTCGGCGCGCGAGGACGACTTCATCCGCGACTGGGAGGTCCGCACTCCCCCGGCGCTGCTCGCCCGGCTGTGCGAGCGGGTCATCACCGGCCCCGCCGCCGCCTACGCCGCCGATGTCCGTGCCGCCGTGCAGGACCGGCCCGCCGAGCTCGTCGTGGCCAGCGGGCCCCTCCTCGGCGCGCTGGCCGGCGCCGAGTCCGCGGGGGTACCGGGGGTGGCCCTGTGCTCCAACGTCTACTCCCGGCCGGCGCCCGGGCTCCCGCCGTTCGGTGCCGGCCTGGCCCCGGCGCGGGGCCGCGCCGGACGGCTCCGGGACCGCGCGCTCAACGGCCTCGCGGAGAGGATGTGGAACCGGCACCGGGCGCCGCTGGACGCCGCCCGCGCGGAGCTGGGCCTGGACCCGCTGACCGACGTGTGGTCGCAGTGGGACCGCGCCGCGCGGGTGCTCGTCCTGACCTCGCGCGCCTTCGACCTGCCCGCCCAGGTGCCGGAGAACGTCCGGTACGTGGGCCCGGTGCTCGACGACCCGCCGTGGACTGAGCCGTACGAACCGCCCGCGGGCGACGAGCCGCTGGTCGTCGTGGGCCTGTCCAGCACGTGGATGGGGCAGGCCGACGCGCTGCGCAGGATCGTCGCCGCGCTCGACACGCTCCCGGTGCGGGCGGTGGTGACGACGGGCCCGGCCGTGGACCCGGCGGAGATCCCCGGGACGGCGCGGGTCGACGTCCGGCGATCGGCTCCGCACGCCGTCCTCTTCCCGCAGGCGGCGGTCGTGGTCACCCACGCCGGGCACGGCACCCTGGTCAAGGCGCTGGCCGCGGGTGTGCCGACGCTGTGCCTGCCCATGGGGCGGGACCAGGGCGACAACGTCGTCCGCGCGGCCCGGCACGGGGCGGTCATCGGGCTGCGCCGCTCGGCGTCGCCGGCCCGCATCGCCGGCGCGGTCCGCCGCCTGCTGGAGGACCCGGCCTACCGGCGCGCCGCGCAGCCCCTGGGCGCACGACTGCGGGCCGACGCCGCAGGTCCGGCGCTGGTCGAGGAGCTAGAGGCGGCCGCGCGGAGCCGCGCGCGGCACCCCTAGGGCTTCAGGGGACGAGCACGACCTTGCCGACGGTGCCGCGGTCCCCCAAGCGGGCCAGCGCCTGCGGCGCCTGGTCCAGCGGCAGCTCCTCGCCCACCAGCGGGTCGAGGTACCCGTCGGTGACGCCGCGCAGCAGCTCCGCGTGCACCGCGGCGGCCAACGAGGGCTCGTGCTTGCGGTACAGCCCCCAGTGCAGCCCGACCACGCTGTAGTTCTTGACGAGGACGTGGTTGGCCGGGGCCTGCGGGTGCGTGCCGCTGGTGAAGCCGATGACCAGGAGCCGGCCCTCGAAGGCGATGCACCGGCGGGACTTGTCGAACACCTCGCCGCCGACCGGGTCGTAGACGACGTCGGCGCCGTGCCCGCCGGTGATCTCCTTGACCGCGGGGACGAAGTCCTCGGCGGTGTAGTCGATGACGTGGTCGGCCCCCAGCTCGCGGCAGATTGCGGTCTTGCGGGCTCCGCCGGCCGTGGCGATGACCCGCGCGCCGGCCGCCTTGCCGAGCTGGATCGCAGCCGAGCCGACGCCGCCGGCGCCGGCGTGGACCAGCAGCCACTCCCCCGGCTGCAGGTGCGCCCGGCGGTGCAGGCCGGCGTGGCCGGTGGCGTAGGTGACGTTGAGCGCGGCGGCTTTCGCATCGGACAGCTCCGCGGGAGCGGCGAAGGCACCGGCGTCCATCAGCGCGTACTCGGCGAAGGCGCCCGACCCGCCGACGGGCCCGCCGATGACCCGCTGCCCGGTCTCCACCACCTCGCCGCAGAGCTCGACTCCCGGCGTGTAGGGCAGCGGCGGCTTCTCCTGGTAGAGCCCCTGGGCCATGAGGATGTCGGGGAAGTTGAGGGCCGCGGCCTTCACCTTCACCAGCACCTGACCCTCGCCCGGGGTCGGGACGTCGACCTCGTCGAAGCTCATGACCTCCGCAGGATCGCCGAGCTCGTGGACCCGCCATGCGCGCATGCGGCGACCTTGCCAGACGCACCGTGACGGCCGTCACCTGGCCCCGGCCCCGGCGCGCAGGCCCCCGGTGGCCGTGGCAGGGTGCCGAGGACGACGTCGTCCAGCCGGTGAGGACCGCATGAGACAGCACCTGACGGACCCGTTGCGCTTCTTCGCGGCGTTCATCGCCCATCCCCGACAGGTCGGCGCCGTGCTGCCGACCTCGCGGACGGCGGTGCGCGACATGCTCGACCTGGCGGACGTGCCCGCCGCCGGCCTCGTGGTGGAGCTGGGCGCCGGCACCGGCGTGCAGACCGGCGAGATCCTGGCCCGGCTCGCGCCCGGTGCCCGCCTGGTGGCGGTCGAGATCGACCCGAAGCTGGCCGCCCTCCTGCGGGACCGCTACGCCGGCGACGACCGGCTGGAGGTCCTCGCCGACTCGGCGGAGAACGTCGAGGCCCACCTCGACGGGCAGCGGGCCGACGTGCTGGTGTCCGCCCTGCCGTTCACCTCGCTGGACGGCGACCTGCGGCGGCGCATCCTCGACGGGCTCCCGCGTCTGCTCGCCCCGCGCGGCGTGATGGTGGTGATCCAGTACTCGCCGCTCATGCTCGGCGAGTTCCGCAAGCGCTTCCGGTCGGTGCGCTGGCGGATCACCCCCTGGAACGTGCCGCCGGCCTTCCTCTACGCCTGCTCGCAGGAGGACCCGGCCTGATCAGGCTCCCGGCCCGAGCACCCGGGCCCGCAGGGCGTCGTTCATCGCTCGGAAGCCGGCCAGCGTGCCGCCGTCCAGGAACCCGCGCAGCGGCCGGACCAGCAGGCCGCTGAACGCCTCGCTCTGCACCAGGCGGGTGCCCTGCCGTGTCGGGGTCAGCTCGAAGCGGTGCCGGCCGTCGAACACCCCTGGCGCGCCGAGGTGCCCCAGCCACTCGAGGACCGCGCCGGGCACGACCTCGGTGACCGTCGGCCTGATCGGCAGCGCACGCCCGCCCGGCGGCTGCAGGCGCAGCGCGAGGCGCTCGCCGACCGCGACCGTGCCGGTCGCCGACGGGATGAACGGGTTCCACGCCGCGTAGCCGGGCAGGTCGGTCAGCCGCTCCCAGACGGCCTGCGGCGGCGCCGCGATCTCGATCTCCGCGCTGATCCGGTGCCGCACCGCCGCGCCCCGATCAGGTGGCCGAACCGGGGCGCAGCGCCCCGGGCACACCGGCGGTCTCGCCGCTGGGCGTCTTGGCCGCGGGCACGCCCTTGAACTTGTAGGGCACCGCGCCGATGCCCGGCTGCACGATGTAGGCCGCGCCCGGCTCGCCCGAGGTCCAGGCGGCGATCATCGCGTCGGCGACCTCCTCCGCGGAGAGGATCGGGAAGTTGTTGTCGAGGAAGGTCTGGCGGATGCCGTCGATGATCGCGGTGTCCGCGAACCCGGGGCAGATCGCGGTCATGGTGATGCCCTCGTCGACGACCCGCGCGGCCATGGAGCGGACGAAGGTGATCGCACCGCCCTTGGCCACGCTGTAGCCGGGGTCGGTGGCCAGGGGGGCGAGACCGGCCAGCGAGGCGGTCACGACGATCGAGCCGCCACCCGCCCGGCGCAGCGCCGGCAGGGCGGCCTCGGTGCCGTAGACGACGCCGAAGAGGTCGATGTCCACGACCTTGAGGAACTCGTCGACGTCGAGGGCCTGGCGCGACTTGCCGGCGATGCCGGCGTTGAGGAACGCGGCGTCCAGTCGGCCGTGGTCGGCCTCGACCTGGGCGACGACGGCGGCGTTGGCGGCGCGGTCGGCGACGTCGAGGACGACGAAGGGGCAGCCGAGCTCGTCGGCGACCTGCCGGTTGCGCTCGCTGTCCAGGTCGGCCAGGACGACGGTGACGTCCAGCGCCTTCAGCTTCGTGGCGAGGGCGCGGCCGAAGCCACCGGTACCTCCCGTGACGAGCGCGACGGATCCGGACTTCGGGGCAGGCGTGGTGGAGGTCACGGACGCATCAGATCACGCCGAGCGCAGGAAGCGGTCGAGCACCCGGACGCCGAATCGCAGGGACTCGACCGGCACCCGCTCGTCGATGCCGTGGAAGAGCGAGGCGAAGTCCAGGTCGGCGGGCAGCCGCAGCGGTGAGAAGCCGAAGCACCGCATGCCCAGGCGCTGGAAGCTCTTGGCGTCGGTGCCCCCGCTCATGGTGAAGGGCACCGGCCTCGCGCCGTCGTCCTCGGCCTTGAGGGCGGTCACCATCTGGTCGACCAGCGGGCCGTCGAACGTCGTCTCGACCGCCTGGTCGTGCACCAGCCACTCGCGCTGGACGCCCTCGCCGATCAGCGCGGCGAGCTGGCGCTCGAACTCCTCCTCCTCCCCGTAGAGGAAGCGCCCGTCGACGGTCGCGCTCGCCGTGCCCGGGATGACGTTGGCCTTGTAGCCGGCGTCGAGCATCGTCGGGTTGGCGGTGTTGCGCAGGGCCGCGCCGATCATCCGGCTGATGCTGCCGAGCCGGGCCAGGGCGAGCTCGGGCTCGGCCGGGTCGATCTCGATGCCGTAGGCGTCCTCGACCGCGGCCATGAACTCGCGCATCGGCGGGGTGAGGGTCAGCGGGAAGCGGTGGCTGCCGATGCGGGCGACCGCCTCGCACAGCCGGGTGACGGCGTTGTCGTCGTGCACGAAAGACCCGTGGCCGGGCTTGCCGCCCGCGGTCAGCCGCATCCAGGCCAGGCCCTTCTCGGCGGTCTGCACCAGGTAGAGGCGCAGGTCGTCGCGGACGGTGATGCTGAAGCCGCCGACCTCGCTGATCGCCTCGGTGCAGCCCTCGAGCAGGTCGGGGTGCTCGTCGACGAGGTGGTGGGCGCCCAGCACGCCGCCGGCCTCCTCGTCGGCGACGAAGGCCAGCACGATGTCGCGGTCGGGCTGCACGCCGGTGCGGGCCCAGTCGCGGACCAGCGCGAGCACCATCGCGTCCATGTCCTTCATGTCCACTGCGCCGCGCCCCCAGATGTAGCCGTCGCGCTCCTCGCCGGAGAACGGGTGCACGCTCCACTCGGCCGGGTCGGCGGGGACGACGTCGAGGTGCCCGTGCACCAGCAGCGCCGGCCGGCTGCGGTCGGCGCCCGGGATGCGCGCCACGAGGCTGGCCCGGCCGGGCTCGGACTCGACGATGGTGGAGTCGATGCCGACCTCGCCCAGGGTGCCGGCGACCCACTCGGCGGCCGCCCGCTCGCCCGCGCTCGTGGCGGTCGAGCCGGTGTTGGTGGTGTCGATCCGGATGAGGTCGGAGAGGAGCTCGGCGACCTCGTCCTGGGCCCGGGCCAGTGGCTGCGTCGCGTCGTCGCTCATGGGGTGATCGTGCCATCGGCGCCCGGCTCATCCCACAGGGTGAAACGATCCTGAACCGTCCGATGATCCGGGTCGTACAGGGGTCATGGGCATCGTGACGGCGCTGCGGGCGCGGGATCCTCGGGCGGCGGCGCACAGCGCGGCGCTGATCCTCGCCGCCAGCGCCGTCGTCCTCGCGCTGCTGCTCCTGCTCGAGCTCGGCCAGGGCGTGACCGCCGACGTCGGACTGCTCTCCACCTCCGTCCTCGGCCTGGCCGCGGCGGCCGCCGCCTGCCGGCTGACGCCGGCCCGGCTGCTCGACCGCTGGGCCGTCACCTCCCTCATCGCGCTGTCCGGCGTGGGGCTGATCTGCGTGCTGAACCTGGTCACCCGCGACACCTCGGCCGGCGCCCAGGCCTTCTACGCGCTCCCGGTGCTCTGGGCCGCCACGCACCTGCGCTCCCCCGCCGTCGTCCTGGTGACCACCTCGGCCCTCGTCGCGGACGGCGTGACGTTGTTCCTCCTGCTGCCCGTCGCCGACGCCGTCACGGACTTCGCCTTCTTCGGGACGGTGCTCGCTGTCATGGCGGTGCTGCTGGTCCGCCTCATCGGGGTCCAGGAGCGGCTGGTGGCCGCGCTGCGCGAGCAGCTCACCGTCGACTCGCTGACCGGCCTGACCACGCGCCGGGAGTTCGACCGCGTGCTGGCCGGGACGCTGCGGCGCCCGGTCCCGGGCGGGACCGCCCTGGTGCTCATCGACGTCGACTCGTTCAAGACGATCAACGACAGCCACGGCCACCCGGTCGGCGACGACGTCCTCGTGCACCTGGCGAGCGTGCTGCGCGGGCGCGTCCGGGCCGCGGACGCGGTGCTGTCGCGGCTGGGCGGCGACGAGCTCGCCGTCCTCATGCCGGGGTGCGGGCGGACGACGGCCGTCCAGCGGGCCGAGGAGCTCCTGGACGCCGTCCGGTCGACGCCGATGACGCTCGCCGACGGCCAGCTGCTGGCGCTGTCGATCAGCGTCGGAGTGGCCCACGTGCCGCAGCACTCGAGCGACCGGCGCGAGCTGTACACGGCCGCCGACGCGGCGCTGTACGAGGCCAAGCGGGCCGGCCGCGGGCGGGTCTCGGTCGCCGGGAACTGACCGGTGGGGGGTGCTCCGGAGGTCGGACCCGGTCCGGTAGTCTGGCTCCGCACTCGTCCGGGTGGCGGAATGGCAGACGCGCTAGCTTGAGGTGCTAGTGCCCTTTATCGGGCGTGGGGGTTCAAGTCCCCCCTCGGACACGTCAGTCGAACCCCCAGCGGCCTCGGGCCGGTGGGGGTTCTCCTGTTCGTGACCAGCCACGTCCGCTCGAGGCTTCGAGGACTGGCTCGTCCGTCTGGATCTCCCGGCCTCCACCGGGACCGCTGTTCGCCGTGGTGTGCCAGGGTCGAGCATGGCCGCTTCTCCCCCGCGTCGGGCTGCCGAGGTGGTCGCCGAGCTGGGGCGGCTGCTGCTCGGGACCCCCGTCCCGCTGTCGGTGCGGTGCTGGGACGGCTCGGCGTCCGTCGTCGACGGCGCACCGACCCTCGTCGTGCGCCACCCGCGGGCGCTGCGCCGGCTGGTCTACGCGCCGGGAGAGCTGGGCCTGGCGCGCGCCTACGTCAGCGGTGACCTCGACATCGAGGGGGACATCTACTCGGCGCTGAGCCTCCCCGACCGGATGCCGGCGCGCCCGGAGCTGCGCCTGGACCGGCGGGCTCTCGCCCGGCTGGCCGGCCCGCTCCTGCGTCTCGGGGTTCTCGGACCGCCCCCGGCACCGCCGCCGGAAGAGGCCCGACTGGCCGGGATCCGGCATTCGCTCGGGCGGGATCGGAGCGCCATCAGCCACCACTACGACGTCGGGAACGACTTCTACCGGCTGTTGCTGGGACCCTCGCTCGTGTACAGCTGTGCCTACTTCCCCGAGCCGACGGCCACGCTGGAGCAGGCGCAGGAGGCCAAGCTCGACGTCGTCTGCCGCAAGCTGGACCTGCAGCCCGGGATGCGGCTGCTCGACGTCGGCTGCGGGTGGGGCTCGCTCGCCCTGCACGCCGCAGCCAGGTACGGGGTATCGGTGACCGGGGTGACCATCTCCGCCGCCCAGGCCGAGCTGGCCACCCGGCGCGTGGCCGAGGCCGGCCTCTCCGAGCGCGTCGAGATCCGTCTGCAGGACTACCGCGAGGTCGTCGACGGACCCTTCGACGCGATCGCCTCGGTCGGGATGGCCGAGCACGTGGGCCTCGACCAGTTGCCGCTCTACGCCGCCAGGCTGCAGGCCCTGCTGCACCCAGGCGGTCGGCTGCTCAACCATGCCATCGCACGCGGCCCCGCGGCCGGCCCCGACCGTCCGGATCCCGGCTCCTTCCTCACGCGCTACGTCTTCCCGGACGGCGAGCTGCAGCCCCTGGCCACCCACGTCCGCGTGCTGGAGGAGGCGGGCCTCGAGGTCGTCGATGTCGAAGCGCTGCGCCGGCACTACGCGCTCACCTGCCGGGCGTGGGTGAGCAACCTCGAGGAGCAGTGGGACGAGGCCGTGCGGCTGTCCTCCCCCGGCCGGGCCCGGGTGTGGCGGCTGTACCTCGCCGGCTCGGCGCTGGCGTTCGACGGCCACCGGGTCGGGGTGAACCAGGTGCTGGCGATCAGACCGGGCCCCGGGCACGATCGCCTCCCGCTGACCCGGTCGTGAGGGCTCCGGGTCGGGCCTGCGGAGGCGGGATGTCCGCAGCCGGCTCAGCGTCCACGGATGTCGTGCACCGGCGCACGATGCGCTCGCCGCGGTGGCCCGCCGCCGGCGAGTGCCAGGCGGATCACGCGGTAGCGGTGCGGACGGTACGGCTCGAGCAGCTGGCGCATGCGCTGGTCGTCCGCCCGTCGCTCGCCCGCGAGCAGCCAGGCGACCATGGAGGGGATGCCGGCGTCGCCGGTGATGACCGTGTCCGGGAAGCCCCACGTGAACGCCGACAGGCAGCTCGTGGTCCACGGGCCCACCCCTCGCACGGCACCGAGTGCCGCCAGAGCGGTGGCCCTGTCGAGTATGGGGTTGCGGAGCAGCCGGTGAGCGCAGCGTGCAGCGGCGATGAGCCGCTCGGCGCGCTGACGCTCGATGCCCAGGCGGTGCAGCTCCCCGTAGGTCAGGCGGGCCACGGCCTCCGGTAGAGGTGGGACGACGAGGTCGTTCGCTCCCGGCGCGGGTGACCCCAGCGCGGAGACCAGGCGCGACCACTGCGCAGCCGCCGCGTGGCGTGCGATCCGCTGTTGGACGATGAACCAGGCGAGGTCGTGCCACAGGCTTCCCGACGCGGCGACGCGGTCCCCCCGGTAGCGGCTCCAGCGCGCCCGGAGCGGGCCGGCTGCGGGAGCGAAGCCGCTGACGTCGTCGAGGAGTCCCAGCATCCCCGGGGCCTGGCGGACCAGCCAGTCGGCTCCGTCGCCGTACGTGCCGACGACGGCCTCCGGGCGGCGACCGTCCCACGTCACCACGATCGTCCCCGGTCCTTCCGGGGTCGGGCTGGCCCGCGCGAACCGACCGGGCCTCATCTGCACGGCAGGGTCGCCGGCCAGCATGAGGAAGGGCGCCAGGGTGAGTCCGAGGTCGACGTCCCCGGTGGGGAGGACCAGCGCGGTCATCCGCGGCGGGTCCGGGGCGGGACGGCAGCGGCCGCCGGCGACGGCCGACGTGCGGACGCCGTCCGGCCCTGGACGACCTGGCGATCGTCCAGCAGGGCGTCACGGCCGACACGTCGCGGCACGGACCGGAGCCTAGTCGGGACGCACGGGCGCGTCAGGTCGATCCGGTTCAGGATGGCGCTGTGGCCCCCCTGCTCAGCGAGCTGACCGCCCGCACCCGGGCGGTGTTCCGCGCCCGTGTCTCCGGTGACCCGGACGGCGCGCCGGACTGGGTGCGCGACATCGCGCGAGTGGGGGCGGGGCCGGGCTGGTTCGAGCCCGACGGGATCGTCTGGCGGGTGCACGGTGACCTCTCGACCCTGGTCGGCGGCGTCGCGGCACTCCTCGGTCAGGGCGCGCACCCCCTGGCGCTGGCGGGAGTGCAACGGCACTCCGCCTACCGCGAGGACCCCTGGAAGCGGCTGGCCGGCACCGCCCGCTGGCTGGTCGTGACCACGTTCGGGTCCGCCGAGCTGGCCGAACGGGAGGCGGCGCGGGTCCGCGGCATGCACCGCACGGTCCGCGGCAGCACCGACGACGGGCGGCCCTACTCCGCGGGCGAGCCGGAGCTGCTGCGCTGGGTGCACCTGGCCTTCACCGACGCCTTCCTGGCCGCGCAGACCGCCGTCGGCCGGGACATGAGCCGTTTCGGCCCGCGTTGGGGCGATGCCTATGTCAGCGAGTGGTCCCGCAGCGCCCGGGCACTGGGGGCGACCGACCTCCCCACCACCGAGTCGGAGCTCGCCGAGGCCCTGGCGGGGTACGCCCCGGTGCTGGAACCGGTACCGGCGGACCTGCTGGCCTTCCTCGCCGCGCCGCCGGGTCTGAGCCTGCCCGAGCGGGTCGTCTACTCCGGGTTCTCCGGCGCCGCTGCGCTCCTGGTCTCCCCCACCATCGCATCTCTCGCCGGCGTCCCCGGTCGCTCCGGACGGACGCTCGCCGACCGCGGCCAGCTCACGGTGAGCCGACTCCAGCTGCGCGCGATGAGCCTGGCGTTGGGCGGGTCCAGCCCCTCTGAGCAAGCCGGTCGATGGCGCCTGGGACTGGGCCCAACACCCGACTGGGCCGACTGATCCGCTCCGCGTCACGTGCCTCTCGCCGGCTGAGCGTCCCCTTCCCCTGACGCCGTCAGGTCCCGCGTGGCGGTCCCGGCCGGGATCGTCAGCGGAGCTCGGCGGCCTCCTGTTCCACCGCCTCGGCGAGCAGGTCGAGGTCGCCGACGACCGACGGGTCGGCCACCAGCCCGAAGCCCAGCCGGTCGGCGACCGACAGCACCGCCACCCGCAGCGCGTGGTGCTGTGCGACCTCCACCAAGGGCTGGACGGCGCCGACCGGCTCGCCGAGCACCGTGACCGACCGGTGCGGGCCACGCACGTCGGACACGTTGAGCGCGAACGACCGCCCGCTGCGCTGCAGCCGCTGGGCCAGACCCGCCAGCCGAGGCGAGAACCGGGCCATCCTGTCTCCGAGCTCGTCCAGCTCCTGGGCATCGTGGCGAGCCTTCCGCAGAGCCGTCTCCCGGCGGACCACGGCGAGTCGCGCGATCGGATCCGGCTCGTCCACCGGCAGGTCCACCCGGAACCAGGAGTCGCGGTTGCCTGCCTGGTCACCGTCGTGGTGCAGGGTCACCGGCACCTTGACCCTCAGCCCGTGGACCGGCCCGTGCCGGTGCTCCAGCCAGCGGCGCAGCGCACCCGCCACCACGGCGAGCACGGCGTCGTTCAGCGTCGCCCCGGCCAGCCTGCCGGCGGCCTCGTGCAACGCCGACACCG
The DNA here is from genome assembly GCF_054050515.1 of Blastococcus sp. SYSU D01042. Lineage (NCBI taxonomy): Bacteria > Bacillati > Actinomycetota > Actinomycetes > Geodermatophilales > Geodermatophilaceae > Blastococcus > Blastococcus sp. SYSU D01042. The sequence continues at coordinate 125,764 of NZ_JBJGZM010000004.1, forward strand.
AGGTCACGGCCAGGGCGACCGTGCGCTGGCGCCCCACCTCCGCGTCGAACGGGGAGCGTCGCAGCCCGGGCACGAGTTCACCGGTCAGCACCCCGGCGAGAGACGAGCGCTGGAGGTCCCCGCCGGGACTCCTCGATCTCGGCACTCCGGGGCCGTTCCCGCCGATTCCGGCGGTGGCCGGCGCGGGGTCCCAGAGCACGTCCTCGGCCAGGCGCATGACGGTCCCGCCGTCGGCCAGCGCGTGGTGCACCCGCCACACCAGCACCGCGCCGCCGCCCACCACCGGGCCCACCACGTCCATCCGCCACAACGGCCGGCTCCGGTCCAGGGGCTCGCGGAACAATCGCACCAGTTCGGAGCGCAGGCCGGCCTCGTCGAACGGACCGGCCGCATCGACGGCCCGGACGTGCGCGGCGACGTCGACCTCCGTCGAGCGCCACACCGGCGCGTCCGACGGTCCGCTCAGCCGCCAGGTCAGCCTCGGCGCCTGCGGCAGCCGGCGGGCGATCCCGGCGCGCAACTGCCGCAGGTCGGGCGAGCCCCCGCCCAGGTGGACGACCGTGGCGGTGTGCCCGACCAGCCTGGCGTCCTCGAGGTCGAGGATCGCCCGGTCCTCGACGGTCAGCGGGACCTCCATGGCGGCAGCCTGCCGAGGAGCGGCGGCTGCCGGCAAGCGCCTCCCGCGCAACCGGCACAGGGGGCGGCCGTGGCGTCGACCGCGGGCGATCGCCTTGACGCCGCGCGACCGCCGGGATGCGATGAGCACCCGGTCCGGGTCGGCAGGCGGAGGGGACAGCGTGCGCCGGGTGACGCACGTGTCGGCCTCCGACGGGGCCGGACGGGTCGGGCGGGTCGAGCAGGACGAGGTCCACGCCCTCCGCCCCGCTGACCAGCAGGGCTGAGGGGGCCAGGTGTCCGGACACGGCGACGACGCAGCGGGCGTGCCCGACCCCCGGGTCGAGGAGGTCGCCGACGGCGTCTTCGCCTACATCCAGCCCGACGGCAGCTGGTGGATCAACAACACCGGCTTCGTCGTCGGGAGCTCCCGGGTGTTCGCCGTCGACGCCTGCTCCACCGAACGGCGCACCCGCGGCCTCGTGCAGGCGATCGGGCGGGTGACCGCCGCCCCGGTGCGCACGCTGCTCAACACCCACCACCACGGCGACCACACGTTCGGCAACGGCTGGTTCCCCGAGGCGACGATCCTCGGCCACGAGGAGACCCGGCGGCTGGTGATCGGGCAGCAGCCCCCACCGGACGGCGTCTTCTTCGAGCCGGTCGAGTGGGGCGAGCTGCCCCCGGCCCCGCCCTTCGTCACCTACCGCGACGGCGTTGACGTCTGGGTCGACGACCGCCGGGTGGAGGTGCGGCACGTCGGGACGGCGGCGCACACCACCAACGACTCGATCGCCTGGCTGCCCGACGACGGCGTGCTGTTCACCGGCGACCTGGTCTTCGACGGGGGCACGCCCTTCCTGCTCGCCGGGTCGATCGCCGGAGCCCTCGAGGCTCTGGACCGGCTCCGGGCGCTGGCACCCCGGGTCGTCGTCCCGGGGCACGGCGGGGTGTGCGGGCCCGATGTCCTGGAGCGGACCGAGGGCTACCTGCGGTTCGTCCAGCGCACCGCCGAGCAGGCGCACGCTGCCGGGCTGTCCCCGCTGGAGGCCGCCCGCGAGACCGACCTGGGCGAGTACGCCGGGTGGCTCGACGCCGAGCGCATCGTCGGGAACCTGCACCGCGCCCTCCTGGAGGTCGATGGCGGCGGGCGTGGCGCTCCCCTGGACCAGCTCGCCGCGCTGCGCGACATGGTCACCTTCCACGGCGGCCCGCTCCGCTGCTACGCCTGACGGCTCCGGGCCACGACCCCCCGCGGCCACGACCTGGCGGTCCTGGCGCGCCTCACCACGCGGCTGTATGGTGAGTGGGCACTCACTCACGTCCAGGGATGCCCCGATGAACGCCACAGCGATACGCACGACGTCTCTGATCCGCCGCTTCGGGCCGCTCGTCGCGGTCGACGACCTCAGCATGGCCATCCCCTCGCACGGGGTGATCGGCCTCGTCGGGCCCAATGGGTCGGGGAAGTCCACCCTGATCCGGATGCTGCTCGGGCTGGTCGCACCGAGCAGTGGGAGCGCAGAGGTGCTGGGCCGGCCGGCGACCGACCCCTCCACCTACGCGGGCGCGGTCGGCGCGCTCATCGAGAGCCCCGCCTTCGTGCCCGGCCTCTCCGCGCGAGCCAACCTCATCTCCCTGGCCCTGCTCCGCGGCATCCCCCGAGGACGGGTCGACGAGGTGCTCGACATCGTCGGCCTCCTCGGGCGGGAGACCGAACCGGTCAAGCGCTACTCCCTCGGCATGAAGCAACGGCTCGGCATCGCCGCCGCCCTCCTCCCGGACCCCGCCCTGCTCATCCTCGACGAGCCGACCAACGGCCTGGACCCGGCGGGCATCGTCGAGATCCGCGCCCTCCTGCAGCGGCTGGGCGAGTCCGGCCGCACGGTGATCGTGTCCTCGCACCTGCTCTCGGAGATCGAGAGCGTCTGCACGCACCTGGTCGTCATCCGCTTCGGGGTGCTGCTCTTCAACGGCCCCATCGACGAGCTGCTCGACCGCGCCACCACCCACGTGGACATGGCGCCGGAACACGCCGAGGACCTCGGACGGCTCATGCAGGTCCTGATCGATGCGGGGTGGAGCGTCAGCCCGGACGAGGGGCGCCTCCGCGTGGTCGGCGAAGGGGATGCCGCCGCGTCGCTCAACCGTGCGGCCGCGCGGGCCGGCATCACGCTGCGCTCGCTGTCCGTGAGCCGGGACAGCCTCGAGTCGATCTTCCTCGAACTCACCGGCGGCGACGACGGCGAGTTGTCCAGATCGCGAGCGGCCGCATCGTCCGGCCGCCGCGACCCCGTCCAGGAGCCGGCCCGATGATCGCCGTCGTCCGGAGCGAGCTCGTGCGGCTCCGCCGGCCGGGGATCCTCCTCGGCTGGGCGGCCTTGACGGCGCTGTTCGCGGTGCTGATCAACGTCGTGATGTTCCAGGTGGTCGAACAGGGCGCGCAACCGGTCGAGAACGGACCGGGCGTCGCCTTCCCGAGCGCCGAGGAATTGCTGGGCGTCTCCGGCATCGTCTCCGGCCTGTCCGCGGCGGCGTCCTTCTTCGGCGTCGTGGCGCTGGCCTTCTGGGCGCTCGCGACGGCGTCGGACTACTCCAGCGGGCTGGTGCGCGTGCTCGCCGCGGCCGAGCCGCGGCGCTGGCGGCTCGTGGCCGGCAAGTGGCTCGCACTCGCCGTCATGACCGCCGGCGCGACGCTGGTCGCCCTCGTGGTGAACCTGATGACCGCCCCCGTCGCCGCCTCGGCCGGTGGGTTCGAGCCCACCGCGTGGGGCGAGGACCTGCTACCGATCGCGCTGAGCGCGACGGTGAACCTCTACCTCTCCCTTCTGGTCTGGGGCACCATCGGCCTGGCGCTGGCTGTCGTCACCCGCTCCGCCGGCGTGGCGATCGGTGCGGGCGTCGGCTACGTCCTGCTCCTGGAGGCGGTCATCACCGCCGCCCTCGCCTCGGTGGCCGAGTGGCTGCCCGGCACGACCATCAGCGCGCTGGCCGACGGCGGCACCGCCGAGCTCGGCTACCACGGCGCCCTAGGCTTGGGGCTCGCGTACATCGCGCTCGCCGCCGTCGTGTCCTTCGCCGTCTTCCGACGACGCGACATCACGGACTGACCCGCCGTTTCCGCACGGCATGCGACAGAGGGAGCCTTCGCCATGCCACGTGGCACCGACACCCGGGCCGCCCTCATCCGGGCGACCACGGAGCTGGTCGCGGAGGTCGGCTACCACGACGCCACCACCCGGGTCATCGCCGAGCGGGCCGGCGTCGCGGAGGGTTCCATCTACCGGCACTTCCCCGACAAGCGCGCTCTCTTCACGGCCGCCCTCCTCGAGGGCCAGCGGGAAGTGAGCGGCTGGATGGCCGGGCTGCCCGCGCTGGCGGGCAGCCGGCCGGTCGAGGAGGTCCTCGCCGACACGTTCCGCCAGCTGTCCCGCCTGCGCGAGAGCGTCGTGCCGCTGGAGCTGGCCATGGCGGCGATGCCGGAACTCCAGCGCCATCTGGCCGGCGACGAGCTCCGGCAGGCGATCGAGGGCCTCGGCGGGCCCCCGCACCTGCTGGCGGAGTACCTCCGCGCCGAGCAGGCCCTGGGGCGGGTCCGGCCCGATCTGGACCCCGTCCGCATGGCGATGATGCTGCTGGCGAGCCTCTTCGGGGTGCAGACCAGTCCGCTCGCCTCACCGGACGGCATCGACCAGGACGGCCTGCTCGAGCTCGTGGCACTCATGGTCCACGGACTGACGCCGCCCTGAGCGGCACCGCCGGGCTCGACGTCCTCCCCGCGGTCGCCCCGACCCAGCACTGCGTCCACGGGGGCGAGTGGCGCGGCCGGTCAGCCCGCGTCGGCGGGATCGGGCTGCGACGCGGTCAGCGCGGCACCGAACACGACGATCCACAGGACCACCGGGTAGACGATCCAGCGCTCGACGCCTCCCTCGCCGAGCCGGTCGAAGACCGCGAGGTCCCCGAGGAACGTGTAGCCGAGCAGGAAGGCCAGCGCCACGGCCCCGAGCAGCACGTGCACCGGGCGCAGCACCCGGACCGTCAGCCGGGCGGTCAGGATCGCCGCGAGCCCGCCGGAGAGGAACGTGGCGATCGAGACCAGCTGGTGGACGGCCATCACCGTGTTGCCCGGGAAGACCCCGACGCCGATCATCCCGATGCCCAGCGCCGCGACCGGGAGCACCGCCCGGAGGCCGGCGCGGGACCGGTGCAGCAGGAAGGCGGCGACCGCGATCAGCACACCGCAGACGATCATCGTGGTGTTGAAGATGGCCGCCGAGGGCTGCCGCACGAGGTCGTCGGGACGCATCGCCGCCAGGTCGCTGACGGTGTTGTCGTGCAGGTCGTAGGCGACCGGGTACAGGGCCTCGGCGGTCATGATGCCCAGGACGACCGCCGAGCCGGCGAGGAGCAGGAGCAGGCCCGCGATGCTGCGGTCCCGTGAGCGCGGAGCCACGCCGGCGGCGGAGCTGCGCGTACGCGTCGTGGTCATGGCGGGCGCTCCTGGTCGGTTGAGGTACCGGTGCGCGTCCACCGTGGCCGGTGCCGTCGCGCGGACGCAGAGCCGGACGTCCCCCGTCCACGGGACGTCCGGCGTCCACGCCGGAGCGCATCGCCGCACGCGATCAGCGGGGAGGCGTGCCCGACCGCTCGCCGTACATGGAGTCCAGGAGCTCCGCGTACCTCGCCTCGACGGCCTTCCGCTTCAGCTTCATGCTCGGGGTCAGCTCCCCGGCCTCGACCGTCAGGTCGTGGTCGAGGATCCGGAAGTCCTTGATCGTCTCCCAGCGGTTGAGCCGGGCGTTGAGCTCGTCGATGGAGTGCCGCACGTACTCGCCGACGGCCTCGTCCGCGACGAGAGCCGCGTAGTCGACCTGCGTCCGCCCCTGCGCCTCGGCCCAGCGGGCCAGCGCGTCGGCATCGAGGGCGATCAGCGCGGTCGCGTAGCGGCGACCCTCGCCGTGCACCACCATCTGGCTCGCCAGCGGGCAGACGGCCTTGAACGCGCTCTCGACGCCCTGCGGAGCGATGTACTTGCCGCCCGACGTCTTGATCAGGTCCTTCTTCCGGTCGGTGACCCGCAGCCTGCCCTCCGCGTCGAGCTCGCCGACATCGCCGGTGGCCAGCCAACCGTCCGGGTCCAGCGCCTCGGCGGTGGCGTCCGGCCGGCCGTGGTAGCCCCGCATGACCAGCGGGCCGCGGATCAGGATCTCGCCGTCGTCGGCGATCCGGACCTCGGTGCCGGCCAGCGGCGCCCCGACGAGTCCGGGGACGGGCCGGTCGAGATCGGCGACGCACGCGCCACCCGCGGTCTCGGTCAGCCCGTACCCCTCGAGGATCGGCATGCCGACCGCGCCGAACCACGCCGCGACGTCCGGGGAGAGCGCGGCGCTGCCCGAGACGAGGAAGCGGATCCGCCCGCCGAGCCGGGCCCGGATCCTCGACAGCACCAACCGGTCGGCCAGGGCGTGCTGCGCCCGCAGCACCGGTCCGGTGCGACGGCCGTCCAGCCGAGCCCGCCAGAACCGGCCTCCGACGGCGATCGCCCTGGTGTAGAGCCGCAGCCGGAGACCGCCCTCCCCCTGGACGGTCTGCTCGACGCCCGCGTGGACCTTCTCGAAGATCCGCGGCGGGCCGGCCATGAACGTGGAGCGGACGACGGGAAGGTTGGCCACGATGCGATCGATGCGGCCGTCGACGGCGGTGGGGAAGCCGATCTGCAGCTGCACCGCCTCCAGCATCTTGCCGAACGAGTGCGCCAGCGGGAGCCACAGGTACTGCAGGTCGTCAGCGCGGAGCGTGCCGAGGGCCTCGGCCGCGGCGGCGATGTAGGTCCAGCAGCGGTGCGGCAGTTCCACGCCCTTGGGTCGCCCCGTCGTGCCCGAGGTGTAGATGAGGGTGGCCAGGTGGTCGGGGCCGACGGCGGCCACCGCGTCGTCCACGGCGGCAGGGGACGTGCTGAGCAGTTCCGCGCCCAGGCCGCGGAGGTCGGCGAGGCCGATCACCCAGTCGCCGTCGGTCGAGCCGTCGAAGGTGACCACCCGCATCACGTCGGGCAGCCGGGCGCGCTGAGCACGCAGCTTGGCGACCTGGACGTCGTCCTCCGCGAAGACGATCCGCGACCCGCTGTCGGCGAGGATGAAGCCGACGTCCTCGGCGCTGCTGGAGGGGTAGACCGCCGTCGTCGCGCCACCGGCGCACATGATCGCCAGGTCGGCGTGGATCCACTCGATCCGGGTGGTGCCGGCGATGGCGACCCGGTCCTCGGGGTGGATCCCCAGCGCCAGCAGCCCGGCTGCCAGCGCCTGCACCGTCCCCGCGGTGTCGCGCCAGGTCTCCGACGTCCAGCCCGTCGCGGCGGGGAACCGGAACGCCTCTTCGTCCCCGCTGGCCGCGACCCGGTCGTAGAACAACCGGGCGACCGAGGCCGCAGGCGTCAGGTGGCTACCGGTCTCGGCAACTGCGCTGGTCGTGGCCATGTCACTCGCACCTCTGGTCGTCCCGGCCCAGCGGTCGGGTGCGTGCTCCTCCATCGTCGCCACCCGTGGCTGGAGGGACAACCCCCTGGCGCCCGCGGCGCAGCTGCCACGTGGCGCCCACGGGGTCCCGGAACCCCGGGCCCGGACGACGGCGCGGGGCTAGCGCTCCTCGCCCTTCCTGCGCCGCGCCAACCCCTGCCACAGGATCTGCGCGGCGGTGGCGAGGACCACGACGTTGAAGATCATCTGCGTGCTGACGACCAGGCGGGCGAGCTGCCCCGCGGCGTGGACGTCGCCGAACCCCACCGTCGTGAGCGTCGCCAGGGAGAAGTAGAGCGCGTCGGTCCGCGTCTCCAGACCGACGAACTGGCCCTCCCCGGCGTGCGCGACGGTGTGGTCCACGAGGGCGAAGACCAGGACTCCCCCGACGAGCGCGACCAGCAGCCGGCCCAGCCGGGCCCCTGGATCGCGGCTCCGAGCGGCGCGCAGGACCTCCCGCCCGACCGACCACACGGCCAGGCCCAGCACCGCCACGGTGGCTCCCGCTCGGACCAGGGTGGTGGGTTCGACCGTGGATCCGGAGATCGGGACCAGGTAGTAGGCGGCCAGGGCGAGCAGGACGGCCACCACCGGCCGCAGCAGCGGGTGCCGGGGCGCCGGCGCCGGTTCTCCGGCGGCGGCGCCGGTCAGGATGCGTCCGCGACTTCGAGGACGACCCGTGCCGGGCCTTCCAGGAGGTACACCCGGAACGGCGTCTCCGACTCCGTGCCGACCAGGGCCACCGTGACACCCTCGAACGTCCCGTCGAAGAAGACCTCCGTCACCACCTCCGTGCCGTCGCCGGACAGACGCTGCGGACCGGCGTACTCCTCGATGCCGGTGTCGGGCGGGTAGCCCACGCCCGTGATCGTGACCTGGAGCGCCGCGTCCCCGGCCAGGTCGACGACCTCGCCGCTGCCCTGCCGCGACGGCTGGTCGGTGTACCGGACGTCCCAGCCCGGCGTCCCCGCGCCGTCGAACTCGAACACGACCCGGTCGTAGCCCTCGTGCCGGCCGACGCGGATCTCCGTGACGTTCCCCAGCGCGTCGGCCGAGGCCTGCTGGGTGTCCGGCTGCGTGTTCGCCGGGAAGGGCGGCCGCGGCGAAGCGGTGCTGCCCCCGCCGTCCCCGTCCCCGCCGTCCCCTCCGTCCGACGGCGAGGGGGACGGCGTGGACTGCGAGGCGCCCGTCTGCGCCGCCCCGCCGCCGGGGTCGTCGCCGTCGTCACCGCAGCCGGTGAGCAGGCCGGTGAGCAGGAGCAGGGCGGTGAGCACGGTGCGGCGCATGTCCAGCTCCTCGTCAGCGGAGGACGGCGACCTTCAACGCACCCGAGGCCACCGGGTCGTCGAACAGGTCGTAGGCCTCGGGGGCCTGGTCGAAGCCGAAGCGGTGGGTGACCATGCGGCCCGCGTCGAGCTTCCCCGCCTGGAGCATCCGCAGCAGCATCGGCGTGGACACCGTGTCGACCAGCCCCGTGGTGATCGTGACGTCCCGGATCCACAGCTGCTCGAGGTGCAGCGTCGTGGGCTTGCCGTGCACGCCGATGTTGGCCACCCGGCCTCCCGGGCGCACGACGTCGACGGCGAGGTCGAATGCCGCAGGCACGCCGACGGCCTCGATCCCGACGTCGGCTCCGAGCCCGCCGGTGAGCTCGCGCACCGCCGCGACGACGTCGTCGTCGGGCGACAGCGCGAGGTCCGCACCGAACGCGGTCGCCGCGGCCCGCCGGGACTCCACCGGATCGACGACGACGATCCGCTGCGGCGTGTACAGGCCCGCGGTCATGACCGCGGCCAGCCCGATGGGGCCCGCCCCCACGACGACGACGGTGTCGCCGGGCCGCACCTGCCCGTTGAGCGCCCCCACCTCGTAGGAGGTGGGGAGGATGTCGGCCAGCATCAGCGCCGCCTCGTCGGCCACCCCCTCCGGCAGCCGGTGCACCGACCCGTCGGCGTAGGGCACCCGCACGGCCTCGGCCTGCACCCCGTGGATGGTGTGCCCCAGGAGCCAGCCGCCGCCGCCCTGGCACTGCCCGTAGCGCCCCTCGCGGCAGTAGGAGCAGCGACCGCACGCGGTGATGCACGAGACGAGGACCCGGTCCCCGGTCGTCACGGTCCGGACGCCGGGCCCGACCTCGGTCACGGTGCCGACGGCCTCGTGCCCCAGGATCGTCCCGGGCGGGAACTCCGGGACGTCGCCCCGCAGGATGTGCAGGTCGGTGCCGCAGATGGTGAAGCCGTCCACCTGCACGACGACGTCCTCCGGGTCCTGGATCCGCGGGGCGGGCACGTCCTCCCAGCTCCGCTTGCCCGGGCCGTAGCAGACCATCGCCTCCATGGCTGACCTCCCAGTCGTCGGTGCCCCCAGTCCAGCGCCGGCGCCACGGTGGACCCAGACGCCGAAGGTCCTGGCTGCAGGGGCCGCTGGGCCCGCGCGGCCGCAGCGGTCAGCGGGGCCCGTCCCACAGGTCGCTCGCGGCCGCCCACGGGTCCTCCGAATCACGCGCGGCTCGACGTCCAGCCGCACCACGGCGCGCCGGCCCACGTCGTAGCGCGGCCACCCGGGGTCCCGGTCGCGACGAAGTCGGCCCAGAACCGGTGCACGGTGTCCGCCAGCGCCTGCGGTGGGTCGTCACCACCGTCTTCCGCACTGCTGTGCCGTCTCCCGCCCTCCTGTCCCCTGCCGGCGGGTGGCGACCGGGGTGGGGCAGGCCGCCGAAGGTCCCCTCGAGAGGGGCCGCTCGGCCCGGGGCCACGCGGCTCCCACGACCTAGCGTCCGAGGGGTCCCCTCCCTGCGGCGTCCGGACGGCGATCGTGCACCCCCTCCCCCTCCTCCAGGTCGTGGCGCTGATCGGCGTCGCCGTGGCGCTGGTGGACGCCCTCCGCGACTCCGACGGCGACCTCGCCCTCCTGATGGCAGCAGTGGCGGCCGTGCAGCTCGCGGCGCTCGCCGCGGGCCTCCGCGGCCGGTCCGCCGTCGCGCTGCGCCGGGACCTCGCCACGTGGTTGCGGCGGCAGAGCACGGCCACCGGTGAGCCGCTCGACCGGCTCGCCGACCGCTGCGTCGCCGCCTACCGCGCCGGTCTGGTCGGCGAGCCGCGGGATCCGGCGTGACGTCCGCTCCCGCGACCACCTCCTCGGCGGTCCTCCCGCTCCGCCGGGGCGTCCCCGCCCCACCGGATCAGCTCGGCGGCAAGGGTGCGTCGCTCGACCGCCTGGTCCAGGCCGGATTCCCGGTGCCGCCCACGGCAGTCGTCACCGCGTCCACCTACCGGGCGGTCGCCGGACACCCCGACCTGCACGGGCTGCTGTCGCGGTTGCGGGCCGGCGAGGTCGTGCCCGCCGCCGAGGTGGACGCGGCCTTCCTGGCCGTCCCGGTGCCCGACGCCATCGCCGCGGAGATCGTCGGAGCCGTCACGGCGACCGGCGGCGACCAGCCCGTGGCCGTCCGCTCGTCGGCCACGGTGGAGGACATGGCCGGCGCGTCGTTCGCCGGCCAGTACCGCTCCAGCCTCGACATCGGCCCGGAGTCTGCCCTGCGCGCCGTCCGCCTGACGTGGGCCTCCCTGTGGCATCCCGCGCCGTGCGCCTACCGGCGCGCCTGGGGCATCCGCGAGGACGACATCGCCATGCCCGCCGTCCTGATGCGGATGGTGCCGGCGCGCTCCGCCGGGGTGGTGTTCACCGTCGACCCGGGCGGCGCAGCCGGCCGGATGCGGGTGGAGGCGGTCCCCGAGCTCGGCGAGTCCCTGGTCTCCGGTGCCCGGACACCCGACGTGTGGCTGCTCCCCCGCGACGGCTGGGCCGACGAGGTCGCGCCCGCGCAGGTCCGCGAGGCGGGGGCGCTGGCGCTGGAGGTGGAGCGGACGGAGGGCGGCCGGCCGCAGGACGTCGAGTGGGCCTGGGACGGCGATCGGACGTGGCTGGTGCAGGCGCGGCCGATCACGACGGGCCCGGCCCGGGCGGACGACGGCTGCGACACCGCGCCGGACGACGCGGAGCTCACCACCGCCGCGATCGGCGAGACCCTCCCCGGGGTGCTCCCGCCGCTGGTGTGGGACGTCTCCTCCTTCCTGGTGGAGGAGGCCTTCCGCGAGGTGCTCGGCCGCCTGTGGGGCCTGGGCGACGGGCGCGACGGCCCCCACGACCTGATCCGTCGGGTCCGCGGTCGCGCCGCGCTCGACCTCGACGCGCTGCGCGCTGCGGCGCGCCGCATCCCCGGCGGCTCGGAGGCCGAGCTGGAGCGGCAGTACTTCGGCGCCGCGCTGCCGGGCGCCGCCGACGGTTCCCCCGCACCGTGGTGGCGCACGGTCCCGCTGCAGCTGCGCGCCGGCACGGCCCGCCGCCGTTCCACGACCGAGGCCGGGGTCCTGCTCGCCGCCGTCCCGGCGCTGCTGGACGACCCGCCGCACCTCGCGGACCTGACCGACGCCCAGCTGCTGGCCTACCGGCGCCGGCTGGTCGACCTCGGGGCCCGGGCGATGACCGTGGAGCTGGCGGTCGCCTCCGCGGCGGTGGCGGCGTACCAGCAGCTCGAGGCGCGCCTCGCCGGGTACCTGGGCGAGGGAGGCGCGGCGGCCGTTGCGCAGCGGGTCACCGCGGGTGCCGGCGCCCGGCGGGGCCCGCGTCCCCTGGACAGCAGGTCGGTCTTCGCTGGTGCCACCTGGGCCGAGACCGGTGGGCTCCCGGAGCCGCGGCAGGGCACGGCCCGGCCCGACCCCGACGGGGCCCGCCGCGAGCTGGAGGAGGCGCTCACCGGTGAGCGGCGCTGGCGGCGGGTCCGGATCCTGACCGGTCAGCTGGTGGACGTCCGGCTGCACGTGCTGCGCCGCGAGATCGCCGACGCCGCCGAGGGGCTGGCGCGGCGGGAGGAGGTCAAGTCGGCGGTCCTCGCCGTCGGCGGGGAGGTGCGCCGCGTGCACCTCGAGCTGGGCGGACGGCTGACGGCCGGCGGAGTGCTCCCCGGGGCTGCGGACGTCGACCTGCTGCGGGACGCCGAGCTCGCGCCCGCCCTGGCCGGCGCGCCGCCCGCGCCGGCCGTGCTGGCCCGCCGGCGACGGTGGCTGGAACAGCGGGCGACGGATCCGCCGCTGCCGCTGCGCTTCACCGGGGCACCGGCCGCCCCCGCGCCCGTCGCGCCCACCGGGGCGCGGCTCACCGGGTGGGCCGCGGCGCCGGGGCGGCACACGGGGCGGGCCCGCACGCTCACGGCACCGGAGCCGGACCTCCTCGCGCCGGGTGAGATCCTCGTGGCCGCGGCGACCGACGCCGGCTGGTCCCCGGTGTTCCTCCGGGCGGGCGCCATCGTCGTCGAGCGCGGCGGGCCGCTGTCGCACGCGGCGATCGTCGCCCGGGAGCTCGGTCTGCCGGCCGTCCTGAACGTCGCCGGGGCGAGCGGGGCGCTGGACGGCCGCCTGGTCTCCGTCGACGGCGACGCGGGCACCGTCGAGGTCCAGCCCGAGGAGGACCGGTGAGGCGCCGTCGCGTCCGCGAGGACTGGTGGGCCGACGCCGACATCGACCGCGCGCAGATCTTCGTGCCGGCCATCATGGGCGCGGGACTCCTCGTCTCCGGGTTCACGCTCGTGCGCGACGCCCTGCACGGCCGCCGGCGGCGCGGCCGGACCCGCGCGACCGCGCTGGAGGCCGCCGCGGTGGCGGGCTTCGTCCGGACCGGGGAGCCGCCGGACACCGCGCTCGCCGCAGGACTGCGCCCGCGCGTGCACTACGTGCTGCTGGCCCTGGTCACCGGCGCGCTGGCCGTCTACGGGGCGCGCGGAGCGACCAAGAACTACGCCCCCGCGCGCGGCGGCATGTTCGAGGGGCTGGCGTGGATGTACGCGGCGCTGCTGCTGGTCGTCGCCGGCATGGCCGCGGTCGCGGTGCTCTCCACCGCCGCGGCCGTCACCTGGCCGTCCCCACCGCGGTGGCTGCGGCCGCTGCTGGCCAGCACTCCCCTGGGCCAGGTCCCCGAGGACGGAGGCCGACGTGGGGTCCTGATCCTCGGCTGGGCCGCGGTCCTCTCCGCCGTGGCGGCGACGCAGTTCGTCTTCACCACCGCCGGCGCGCCTCAGCTGCTCGCCGAGATCGACGACGAGATCTCCGCACCCGTGGACCCGGTCCTGCCGTGGGCGCAGCTGGGCACCGTGCCGGTGGCGATCGTGCTCTCCGTCGTCGTCGGCCTCGTGGGGCTGCGCTGCGTGACGTTCGCGCTCGGACAGCTGACCGTCGTGGTGGCGGCCCTGGTCGGCACCGCCGTGCTCGCTGATCGGCTCGAGCGCGCGTTCCCGCCCGACGGGGCGATGGCCGGCCTGACCGGGTCGCTGCCCAGCGCGCCGGTGCTCCAAGCCACGCTGTTCGCCGGCCTGCTGCCCCTGGCCGTCTTCGTCCGCACCCGACGCCGCGGCCCGGCGCTGGCCACCCTCGCTCTGACCGGTACGGGCGCCGTCGTGGTCGCCGTCGAGGTCGTGCGGGCCCGGCTGACCTGGCCCTCGGACGCCGTGGCCGGGGTCCTGGTGGGGCTGGCGCTGGTGCTGGCGACCTGGTGGGCGCTGGAGCAGCCGCGCCGGCACCGGCGCTGCTCGGCCTGCCCCTGGGAGGCTCCCGGCGATGCTGCGGCCGGACCGGGGCTGCTGCCGGTCACGCCGGCCGAGGAGCGCGCTCTGCGCCGCGCCGCCCGCTGGCTGATGGCCGCCACCGTGCTCGTGTTCCTCGGGCTGGCGGTGGTCGAGGGCCTGCCGGTCAGCCCGGAGGGCGAGGCCATCGGGCCGGCCCTGACGCGGCAGCTGCAGCTGGGCCTGCTCGGCCTGGCGGCGATCGCGGGGCTCGTGGCGCTGCGCTGGCACGCCACCGGCGCCGCGCTGGCCGCGCTGGCCGGGACCGTCCTGGCCGTCTTCGCGGCCACCACCTACCAGCCGTGGGTCAGCCTGCTGGTCGCCGCGGCGTTCCTGCTCCCGGCGTTCCTGATGTGGGTCGCCTGGCAGCACCGCCGCTCGATGCGCTCGGTGGTGGTCCTGGCGATGACCACGGCACTGCTGCTCGCGGGCACCTTCGCCGGGGCCACGGCGACCAGCGACTTCTTCTTCGGGCCGCTGCACCCCCGCTCGGCCACCCTCGCCCTGCCCGTCGACTCCGTCGAGTGGGCGTGGTCGGGCGGGGTCACCGCCCGGTCGGCCCAGGTGGTCGCGGGCCTGGATCGGCCCGGTGGGACGGCGCGCCTGGTGGTCGCACCCGCCGCCGGCGGCGACGTGGTGCGGTCGGCACCCGCGGAACCGTCGGACGAGGGGGTCGTGCGCCTCGAGGTGGGCGGCCTGGAACCCGGGACGAGGTACCGCTGGACCGTCGAGGTGGACGGTGTCCCGGACGGCTCCCGGGGACGCGGCCGCCTGACGACGGCGCCGGAGGGGCCCGCATCCTTCACCCTCGCCGTCGCCTCGTGCGCCCGCACCGGGTCCAGCGGCGCGGTCTTCGACGCCATCCGCGCCGTCGACCCGCTGCTGTTCCTGCACACCGGCGACCTGCACTACGCCAACATCGAGCGCGACGACCCGGCCGCCTTCGGCGATCGGTACGAGGACGTGGTCACCGCGCCGGCCCAGGCCGCCCTGTACCGCAGCGTGCCGGTCGACTACGTGTGGGACGACCACGACTACGGGCCGGAGAACGCCGATGCGTCGTCGCCCGCGCGGTCGGCCGCCCGGGAGGCCTACCGCACCTACGTCCCCCACCACGCGCTGGCCGAGGGGCCCGGCGGCGCCATCCACCGCGCCTTCACGCTCGGCCGGGTCCGCGTGGTGGTGACCGACACCCGCTCGGAGCGCACCGGTAGCACCATGCTGGGAGCCCGGCAGCTGGCCTGGCTGGAGGAGGAGCTGGTCACCGCGAGCCGCACCCACGCCCTCGTGCTGTGGGTGAACCCCACCCCGTGGATCGCCCCCGACTCCCCGGGAGCCGACACGTGGGGTGGCCACGCCGACGAGCGCCGCCGCATCGCGGACACGCTGGCCGCCGCGAGGGTGGACGACCTGGTGATGGTGAGCGGGGACGCCCACATGGTCGCCATCGACGACGGCAGCGGCACCGGCTACAGCACCGGGGGCGGCGCCGGCTTCCCGCTGCTCCAGGCCGCGGCCCTGGACTCGCGCGGCGACGTGAAGGGCGGCCCGTACAGCGAGGGCACCTTCCCCGGGGCCGGGCAGTTCGGCACCGTCACCGTCACCGACGACGGCGGGGCGAGCGTGCGTGTCGACCTCGCCGGCCGGACCTGGACCGGCGAGGTGCTGACCAGCCTCACGGTGACGCTGCCGGTCCCGGCTGCCTGACGAGGGCCTCGAACTGCGCCTCCAGCGCGGCGGTGAGCACGGCCAGGTCGGGCACGCGACCGGCGTCGGCGATCGCCGTCACGGTCAGCGTGCCGGCGTAGGACAGCGCGTCGAAGGCGACGGTCACGTTGCCGGCCTCCCCCACGGCGACCGGCCAGATCGCCTCGATCGTCCGTCCGCCCAGCGCCAGGGGCCGGTCAGGTCCGGGCACGTTGCTCACCAGGGTGTGGAAGCGGCGCTGGTGGCGGAGGTACCAGCGGTAGGCGCCCGCTGCGGCGAGCACCCGGAACAGCGGCCCCAGCAGGGCGGGCAGCGAGGGGCCGGTCGCCGCGTCCCGCGCGGCCCGCACCGTGCCGGCCAAGGAGCGCAGCCGCCCCGCCGGGTCCCCGGCCACCGGGACGGCGACCACCAGCGGGGTGGTGGCGTTGCCCAGCCGGTCGGCGCCCGCGGTCCGCCGCGCGGTGACCACCACCGTGACCAGGACCGGGTCGACCTCTTCCCCGCGCGCGGCCAGCAGGTCGCCCAGGGCCCCGGCGACCGCGACCAGCAGGGCGTCGTTGACCGTGCCGCCCGCGCGGTGCGCCGCGGCACGCAGCCGCGCCAGGTCCACCTGCACGGCGGCTGCACGGCTGCGTGCACCCGTGGGGGCGAGCAGCGAGCAGTCGGTGGCCCGCGGCGCACGCGTCCCGCCGGCCGAGCGCACGGCGTCCCGCAGCTCCCGCACGCCGGCCCGCCAGCGGCCCAGTGCCAGCCGGCGGCCGCACCAGGCATCGGCGACCAGGACGCGGTAGGACGGGCGCGGGGCGGGAGCCGCCGGCCGGGACGGGGGTGCCCCGTCCACCAGCGCCGCGAGCAGCGCCAGACCCCCGATGCCGTCGGCCAGGACGTGGGACAGCACCACGACGACGCCGGTCCGCCCGCCCGCCATCCCGGGGACCACGGTCGCAGCCCACCCCGGGCGGTCCGCGGGCAGCGGCTCGCTCACGGCCGAGGTGGCGAGATCGAGGAGCGCCTGCTCGTCCTCCGGCGGAGGGCAGGGCAGGAGCCGGACGTGCCCTGCGGGGTCGGCGTCCGGGTCGTCCACCCACACCGGCCGGCCGGCACCCGGGGGCGTGCGGACCAGCCGCTGGCGCAGCCGCCGCACCCGTCCCAGCCGGTCGGCGACCAGGAGTGCGACCTCGTCCGGCCCCGCTCCACCGGGAGCGAGCACGAGCACGGCGGCCAGCTGCATCGGCAGGCCGCGCCGGCCCAGGGAACGCACGGCCAGGTCGGCCGGCCCGGCGCGGTCGACGGCATCGCGATCATCTGCTGTCCCGGCCATGGCCTCTCCCGTGGTCGTCGGTCCCGGCGGTCATGATCGGTCCGATCCGCCGGAACCGGCCGCGGTTCCAACGTCCTGGCTACCGGAGTCCAGGGGCTCTGGGCCCGGTGCCGCTGTGCCGCGCACGCTTCTATGACGGTCCGGCGCCCGACCAGGGTGGTCGCGGCGCCCCCGCCGGGAGGTGGTCCCCGTGCCGGTCCGGCGTCGTCGACTCGTGATGGTCCTGCTGATCGCCCTGCTCACCGCGGGGCTCGTCCACATCCCGCCCGCGGCGGCCGCCCCGGTGTGCACGCAGGCCGACCCGGTGGTGCGCCGGCACTGCGAGCTCGGTGGGGCGAGCGGGTTCCTCGGAGCTCCGACCACCGCGGTGCTGCCCACCCCCGACCGGTCCGGCCTCTTCCAGTACTACACCGGCGGCGCCATCTACTGGACCGCCGCCACGGGCGCCCGCGAGGTGCACGGCGACATCCTGGCGAAGTGGGGCTCGCTGGGCTGGGAGCGGAGCTTCCTCGGCTACCCGGTCAGCGACGAACTCCCCACGCCCGACGGCGTAGGCCGCGGCTCCTTCTTCCAGGGCGGCTTCGTCTACTGGACCCCGGCCACGGGAGCGCACGAGGTGCACGGCGCCATCCTCGCGAAGTGGCGGTCGATGGGGCTGGAGCGCAGCGTGCTCGGCTACCCGGTCACCGACGAGTTCCCCATGCCCGACGGGATCGGCCGTTCGAGCTTCTTCCAGGGCGGGGCGATCTACTGGACCCCGGCGACCGGCGCGCACGAGGTGCACGGCTCCATCCTCGCGACGTGGGGGGCGATGGGCTGGGAGCGCAGCCGTCTCGGCTACCCCATCAGCGACGAGTACGACGTGAACGCCGGACGGCAGAGCGACTTCCAGGGCGGCTTCCTGCGCTGGACGGCGGCCACCGGGACCGTGCGCACCGCGGTGCTGGACCCCTACGACCGCTCGGGCACCTGGGTGTCCCGCTACGGGTTCAGCCGGGAGTTCGGCGGGCCGAACCCGCCGATCGCGCCATCGGCGGTCGACGCGATGGCGGCCGCCGGGGTGGACACCCTCTACCTGCAGGCAGCCTCCAAGGACCCGCGCTTCCCGGATCTCCTCAGCCCCGACCTGCTCGGCCAGTTCCTCACCCGCGCCCACGCGCGCGGCCTGCAGGTGGTGGCCTGGTACCTGCCGGAGCTCACCGACGTGGAGGCCGACCTGCGCCGGCTGCGGGCCGTGGTCGACTTCCGCGCCTCCGGGCAGGCCTTCGACGCCGTCGCGGTGGACATCGAGGACCTGACGGTGACCGACGTCGACCTCCGGAACGCCCGCCTCGTCGACCTCTCGACCCGCCTGGCCGCCTACGCGCCGACCACCACGCTCGGCGCCATCGTGCTCCCACCCGTGGTCACCGATGTGCTCAACACCGCGTACTGGCCGCGCTTCCCGTGGCGGCAGCTCGCGCCCCTGTACCAGGTGTGGCTGCCCATGGCGTACTGGAGCAACCGGACGGCGGCGTCGGGCTGGCGTGACGCCTACCGGTACACCAGCGAGAACATCGCCCGCGTGCGCGGCAACCTCGGGGAGCCGTGCGCCGCGGTGTCGGTCGTCGGGGGCTTCGGCGTCGGCATCCCCGCCGGCGACTACGCGTCCATGGCGCGGGCCGCGGCCGACCAGGGCGCCGTCGGCGTGTCGATCTGGGACTGGGGCACCACCCCGCCGGCGTCCTGGCCCCCGGTGCGGGACTACGCCGTCCGCGGCTGCTGAATGAGCCACCTCGACCTCGCCAGGGGCACGGGCCACAGCCATGCGGAAGCCCGATCAGGCCATGCCTCCACCGGTCCCGCCGCCGAAGAAGAAGCCCGGCGGGATGGTCACGGGGTCGTCCTGCTTGCCGCACCGACGGCACACGAGGTGGTCGGGCCCCTCGTACCTCTCGTCCGGCGGGTGCCGCCGGACCCACGAGTGCAGGCCCAGCAGACAGCGCACGTGCGGCCGCCGGCTCACCGGACGCGCTCCGCGGCCCGCATGCGGGCCAGTGACACCAGCGCCGCCACCACACCGATCGCAGCGCCGACGATCCCGACGACGAGCACCACGCGCGCGACGGTCCCCCAGCCGCCGGGCAGGTCGAACGGGAAGACCTGGAGGACCCGCGCAGACACGGCGACGCCGAACCCCGAGGTCACGACGAGGCCGGCCGGAGCCAGCCAGCCGGGGCCGCCGGCCAGCTGCACGAGGTGGACGGCGATGCCTGCGACCAGCGCGGCGTCGACCAGCCCGAGCACCCGAGGGGTGTCTCCGGTCAGGAGAGGCAGGGCGTCCCACCCGGGCCGGACGTGGATCGCCAGGAGCAGCAGCCCGTTCACGACGGCTCCCAGCAGGTGGCCCAGGGCGCGCCCGGCGGCGGTGGGCACGGGAGCGGTGCGGAGCTCGGTCATGGTTCCTCTCCGGATCGTCTGATCGACGTCGACGCTAGGAGTGGCCCGAGGCCCCAGCCCGGGGCGGAGGTCCGCCGGGACCGGGCCGGAAGGCCTCCGGTACCGGCAGCTCCCCGACGGCGCGACACCGGACGACATCTGGGCCGACCATCGAAGCGGCCTCCTCGAGGTCCGGCGCGGGTCGTTCCCCGGCGGGCTCGCAGGGCCCCTCGACCCGCGGGGGGAGAGCCGTCCGGCCGTAGCCGGGACACCGTCCGCCTCGCCAGGGTCACCGCATGGACCGAGCGAACGCCCTGGGCCGGCCCGGGGGCGCCGTCGGGCGCCACGGTGCGAGCGGGATGCGGGGTGACCCGGTGCCGCCGGCCCCCGCTCGGGGAGAGTCGACCGTCGTGCGCCCGGACAGCGACTGGGTGCTGCGCTACGAAGGGCTCGACCCCGCTGCCGAGCCGCTGCGCGAGGCCCTCTGCGCCCTGGGCAACGGCCGGTTCGTCACACGCGGGGCCGCACCGGAGTCACGCGCCGACGGCGTGCACTACCCCGGGACCTACGCCGCCGGCGTGTACGACCGGTCCGTCGACCAGGTCGCCGGTCACGTCCTCGAGCACGAGAGCATCGTCAACCTCCCCGACTGGCAGTCCCTCACGTTCCGCATCGACGACGGCCCGTGGCTCGACCTCGCGGCCTCGACGGTGGTGGAGCACGTGCAGGAACTCGACGTGCGCCGCGGGGTGCTCACCCGCCGGTTCGTGGTCGAGGACGCCGCCGGCCGGCGCACCAGGGTCAGCCAGCGGCGCCTGGTGTCCATGGCGGATCCCCTGCTGGCGGCGCTTGAGTGCACCGTGGTGGCGGAGAACTGGTCCGGGCGGCTGACCGTCCGGTCCGCGCTGGACGGGGACGTGGCCAACCGGGGTGTCGCCCGGTACCGGGGGTTGGCCGACCGTCACCTGTCCCTCGAGTCCGCGACCTACCGGGCCGGGATCCTCGGCCTCGTCGTCCGGACGCGGCAGTCGCACGTCCGGATCGCCCTGGCCGCCCGGCACCGCCTCCTCGTGGACGGCGTGGACCGGGCGACGGTTCACCGGTCGACCACCGGCGGCGCGCGGCCGGCCGTCGACCTCGTCGTCGACAGCGTGCCCGGCCGGGTGGTGACCGTGGAGAAGGTCGTCGCGCTGTGCACGTCGCGGGACCGGGGCATCGGGGAACCGGCCGAGGAGGCGGTACGGGCCGTCCGGGACGCGCCGGTGTTCGACGTCGTCCTCACCCGGCACGTGCAGGAGTGGTCCGACCTGTGGGAGCGGTGCGACGTGGAGGTCGAGGGGCAGGCCCGGACCTCCCTCGTCCTCCGGCTGCACGTCTTCCACCTGCTGCAGACCGTGTCCCGCCACAGCATCGACCTCGACGTCGGCCTGCCGGCGCGGGGACTGCACGGCGAGGCCTACCGCGGTCACGTGTTCTGGGACGAGGTGTTCGTCCTGCCCTTCCTGGTCCTGCGCCTGCCCGCCGTCGCCCGGGCCATGCTGATGTACCGCTGGCGGCGGCTCCCGCGCGCACGGGCCGCGGCACGGGCCGCCGGGCGTCGCGGCGCGCTGTACCCGTGGCAGAGCGGGTCCAGCGGCCGCGAGGAGTCGCCGACGGTCCACCTGAACCCCCGATCCGGGCGCTGGGTCCCGGACAACTCGGCTCTGCAGCGGCACATCGGCCTGGTGGTCGCCTACAACACGTGGCGGTACCACGAGGCCACCGGGGACACGGCCTTCCTGGTGGAGCACGGTGCCGAGATCATCCTGGAGGTCGCGGCCTACTGGGCGGACCTGGCGAGCTACGACCGGGTCGCCGACCGGTACGACCTGTGCGCCGTGATGGGGCCGGACGAGTACCACGACGCGCTGCCCGACGCCGAGCACCCGGGGTTGGACGACAACGCGTACACGAACGTGATGGCGTCCTGGACGCTGGCACGCGCGCTGGAGTGCCTGGCGATGCTGCCGCCCCGCCGCCGCACCGTTCTCCTGGCCCGGCTCGGCATCACCGAGCCGGACCTGCGCCGGTGGGAGCACGTGAGCCGCCGGCTGCGCCTGGTCTGGCACGCCGACGGGGTGCTCAGCCAGTTCCGCGGCTACGAGCAGCTGGACGAGTTCGACTGGACGGGCTACCGGGAGCGGTACGGCGACATCAGCCGGCTGGACCGCATCCTCGAGGCGGAGGGGGACTCGCCCAACCGGTACAAGCTCTCGAAGCAGGCCGACGTCCTGATGCTGTTCCACCTCTTGAGCGCCGACGAGTTCTACGCCGTGCTGGACCGGCTCGGCTACGGCCACGACCGGACCACGATCCCCCGGACCGTCGCCTACTACACGGCCCGGACGTGCCACGGGTCCACGCTCTCGCGCGTCGTGCACTCGTGGGTCCTCGCGCGCGGTGACCGCCCCCGGGCCTGGGCCTTCTTCCTGGAGGCGCTGGACAGCGACATCGCCGACGTCCAAGGCGGGACGACCGGTGAGGGGATCCACCTCGGCGCCATGGCCGGGACGGTCGACCTCCTGCAACGGGGATTCACCGGGCTCGAGACGCGGGACGGGGCGCTGGGCTTCGACCCCTACCTCCCGGAAGCCCTCACCGGCATGCGCTTCCGCCTGCAGTACCGGCAGCACGCGGAGCTCGCCGTGGAGATCACGCAGGGCACGCTGACCGTCGGCACCGACGGTCAGGTGCACCCCGACCTCCCGGTGCGCGTCCGCGACGAGGAGTTCCACCTCGAACCGGGCGGCGGCCTCCGGGTGGAGCTGCGCCGCCGACCCCGGCTCGTCGAGGAGGGCGCGGCATGGACCGCATGAGCCCCCTGGACGCCGCGTTCCTGCAGCTGGAGGACGCCCAGCCCGGAGCGTCTCTGGCCATCGGCTCGGTCGCGGTGTTCGACGGGCCGGCACCGGGCCCCGGGGAGGTGCGCAGCGCCATCGCAGGCCGGCTGCCGCTGATCCCCCGCTACCGGCAACGGGTGCGGGAGGTGCCGCTGGACCTCGGGCCGCCGGTCTGGGTCGACGCCGCCGACTTCGCCCTCGAGGACCACGTGCGCACGATGACCCTGCCCGCCCCCGGAGGCGACCGTGAGCTGGCCGAGCTGATGGGACGGTTCATGGCCGCGCGGCTGGACCGCAGCCGGCCCCTGTGGGAGTACTGGCTGGTCGACGGTCTGGCGGAGGGACGCTGGGCGCTCCTCTCCAAGGTCCACCACTGCATGGTCGACGGGGTGTCCGGCACCGATCTGTACCGGGTCGTGTTCGACCCGACGGCCGAGCCGGGGCCAGCCGTGCCGGACGACTGGCGCCCCGGACCGCTCCCCTCGACGGCCGGGCTCGCCCTGCTGGCCGTCCGTGACCTGGCGCAGCTGCCGGTGGGTGGAGCACGAGCCCTGGTGGGTGCCGCCCGGCACCCCGGGACGCTCGGCCGGACCGTGGCGAGCACGGTCCGCGGCACGGCCGGCCTGGCGAGGGCGCTGCTCCCGACGCGCGCGTCCTCCCTGACCGGCCCTCTCTCGGCCGGCCGTCGCTTCGCGGTCGCCCGGGGCACCGTCGCCGACGTCTCCGCCGTCCGGCACCGGCTCGGGGGCACGTTCAACGACGTGGTGATGGCCGCGGTGACCGGCGGGCTGCGGGAGCTGCTCCTCGCCCGCCGCGAGCAGCCCACGCCGCACCGCATCCGCTCCTTGGTCCCGGTGGACGTCCGGGCGCCCGGCGAGGCCGCCATCCGGGACAACCGGGTGTCGTGCATGCTCGCCGACCTGCCGGTGGACATCGCCGACCCGGAGCGACGCCTGGCCGCCGTCCGGGAGCTCTTCCGCGGGCTGAAGGCCGAGCACGAGGCCGAGGCCGGCGCGGTCCTGGTCCGGCTGGCCGGGCTCGAGCCCTTCCCGCTGGTCGCACCGGCGCTGCGACTGGTCTGGCACCTGCCGCAGCGCAGCATCACCACCGTCACCACCGATGTCCGCGGGCCGGCCGATCCGCTGTACGCGCTGGGCCGGCGCTGCGTCGAGATCCTCCCGTACGTGCCGATCGCCAGCCGGCTGCGCATCGGGATCGCCGTCTTCACCTACGCCGGGCGGCTGACCTTCGGCATCACCGGCGACGCCGAGGCGGCCCCCGACGTCGAGCTCCTGGCGCGGGCCATCGAGGGCGGCCTGGCCGAGCTGGTCGCGCTCGTCGGCCCCTCCCGTGGCGACGGGGACGCGGCGTCATGAGCCGGCGTCCCATGTCCGTCGAGGACTCGTTCTGGCTCACCCTCGACCGGCCGGAGAACCCGATGGCGGTCACCTCCCTGCTGTGGACCACCCGCGAGGTCGACCCGGACCGGTTCCGCGCTCTGGTCCGCACGCGGCTGCTCGGCCGCCACCCGGTGCTGCGGCAACGGCCCGTCGTGCACGGAGGTCTCCTCCGTCGGGCCGAGTGGGAGGACGACCCGCACTTCGACCTGGGCCGGCACGTGCTGGTCGGACCGGCCCCGGGTGGCGGGGACCGGGCGGCGCTGCGGCGGTTCGTGGGCGAGCAGCGCGGCCTCCTGCTCGGCCGGGCGCACCCGATGTGGCGGGTTCACCTGCTGCAGGGCTACGGGAGCGGCAGCGCCGTGGTCGTGCGCTTCCACCACTCGATCGCCGACGGCATCCGCTCGACGCAGGCGCTGCTGGGCCTGCTCGACCCACTGGATGCGCGACCGCGCGAGCTGGCTGCGCGCGTCGGCCGGGCCGGCCGGCCGCGCGTCGGCCGGCAGGCCGGGCCCGCGGCCCTGCTGCTCAACACGGCGGTGGCAGCGCTGACCGTGGGGTTGTGGACCAACCCGCGGACCGCGCTGGAGGGCCGCCCCGGAGGCGCCAAGGACGCCGCCTGGAGCGATCCGCTGCCGCTCCCGGCCCTCGAGGAGGTGGCGCACCGGACGGGCACGACGCTGAACGACGTCTGCACGGCGCTGGTGTGCGGTGCGCTGGCCCGTCACCTCGAGCGGGGAGGACGGGGACAGGTGCTACCGCCGGACGACGACCGGGTCGCCTGGATGGTGCCGGTCAACCGGGAGCGCCCGGGGACGCACGCCCCGCCGGGGCTGGGCAACCACTTCGCGCTCGTGCTCGTCCCGCTGCCGCACGGCCGGGCGGGTTTCCGCGACCGGCTGGCCGCCGTGCACCGGGCGACGACGCGCATCCGCGACTCGTGGGAGCCGGAGGTGACCTCCGTCCTCAGCCGGGCCATCGCCCTGAGCCCTCCTCCGGTCGGGACGGCGGTCAACCGGTTCTTCGGGGCCAAGGCCGTCGGTGTGCTCACCAACGTTCCCGGTCCCCGCACGGCGATGGCCCTGGCCGGGGTCCCCGTCGCCGGCGTGGTGGGCTGGGCGCCGACCAGCATGCGCCAGGCCCTGACGATCACGATCTTCAGCTATGCGGGCGGGGTGACGATCGGCTTCGGGACCGACCAGGCCGTGGTAGCGGATCCCGAGTCCCTGGTCGCTGCGCTGGAGACCGAGTTCTCCGCCGCGCTGGCGGAGGTCGGCGTCCCCGGTCCGTGACCGAGGGCTCCGGGGCGCGCGACCAAGGCCACTGTCGTTGCCGGTCCTGGGCGGCCGACGCTGGTCCCGCTGAGCGTGCTCCCGCACGCCGCTCGAGGCGCCCCCCCGAGGAGACGGACGTGCAGGCACGGGTCGGTAACCGGCCGGTCGTCGTCGGTGTCGACGGCTCCCGCCCCTCCCACGCGGCTGTGCCCGTGGCCGCGCGGGAAGCGCAGCTCCGCGGAGCCCCGCTGCGGCTGGTGGTGGCGCTCCCCGCGGGTGCCGGCGAGGACCTGCCGGCGCCCGAAGGGCTGGACGGGACGACGGTGCTCCGGGTCGCCGCCGACCTGGTGCTCGAGGGGCTCGAGGCCGAGGTCGCCCGCCACTTCCCCGGTCTGCCGGTGTCCTCCGCGCTGCTGGACGGGCCCGCGTCGGACGTGCTCGTGCGGGAGAGCGCCCACGCGCAGCTGATCACCGTCGGGTCGGCCTCGGCAGGCGCCCTCGAGGACGTGCTGCTCGGGTCGACCGCGGCGGCCCTGGCGCGCCGCGCCCGCTGCCCTCTGCTGGTCGTCCCCGTGCGTCCCACGACCGCCATCCCGGATGCCTCCGGCGTCGTGGTCGGCCTCCCGGGCGATGGCGGCGACGACGAGCTCCTCGCCTTCGCCGTGCGGGCGGCCGCCGACCGGGGCAGCGCGGTGACCGCGGTGCACACGTGGCGGCACACCGCGCCGGGCGTGCTGCACCTGGCTCTGGAGCCGCTGGGCTCCGCGGTCGCCGCCGAGCGTCGCGAGGAGGCCGTGCTCTACGACGTCATCGACCGCGCCGGGGACCTGCCGGTGCCGGTGCACCCGGTGGTCCGGCGCGCCGGTGCCGCCGAGACGCTGCTCGCCGCAGCCCTCACGGCGGAGCTGCTCGTCGTGGGGCACCGCCACGACGGCGGGGGGCACCTGCGGTCCGTGACCTCCGCCGTCCTGCACCGCTCCACGTGCCCGGTCGCCGTCCTCCCCCTGGGCGCTCCCACCGGTGACCGGGCCGGGGCCGGTCGGACGAGGCGCGGGGCGTCCGGGTCCGGCGTCACAGCAGGCCCCCCGCCCGCAGGTTGAGCGCGATCAGGCCGGCGACCAGGAGCGCTCCCCCGACCGTCCCGACGGCCAGCAGGACCCGTCGGGCACTCCAGCGCTGCACGCTGATGCGGGGGTGCTCGGGGAGGCGGCAGCGGAACTCGGCCACCAGGTCGCCATCCCTGGCCTCCACCATCCGACGCAGCTGCCGCGGCACGGTGAGCGAGCTGGTCGTGGCGAAGGCCTCCGCGAGCTCCAGCGGCGTGAAGCTGCGCAGGGCGCGGTCGAGCACCCGCTCCGGGCCGGCAGCGAGCGCGCAGACCAGGAGCACGTTGGCCAGGTCCACGGCCTGTCGCCAGCGCGAGGGCCGCAGCTCGCCGAAGGAGACGTCGACCAGCACGACGCGGTCCCCCTGGACCAGGACGTTGGACGGCTTCACGTCCCGGTGGGCCGCGCCTGCTGCCCACAGCTGCCGTACCTGGTGCAGCGCGTCGTCGACGATGGCGTCGCTCATGCCGGACTCCAGGATCTCGACCGCGTCCGGGACCAGCTCGGTGACGAGGAGGTACTCCTCCCCCGGCAGCACCTCCACCACCCCGACCGGCGCGGGGACGCGCACGCCGCCGTCGCGCAGCAGCCGCAGCATGTAGTCCTCGTGCTCGACCAGCCGGCGCACCGAGGAGAACGGTGCCTCGTCCTCGACGCGTCCGTAGCGCAGGACGCGGAACAGCTTGTACCAGCGGTCGGAGCGCAGGTGCGTGCGCGAGTACAGCTTGCCGAACAGCACGTCGTCCGGGCCGCCGGCGAGGTGGAGCCGGCACGGGGTCGAGCCGGCGGAGCCGTCCAGGCGGTAGGGCTCGATCGACGCCAGCTCGAGCCCGAGCTGGTCCCGGACAGCGGCGCGGATGCGCTCGGTCCGCTGCGCGTCCAGCGCCAGATGGGCCTTGACCCGCCGGCGGTAGGTGACCGGGAAGGCATCCTCCGGGGCGAGCACCGAGAAGACGACGACGGCGGCGCCGGAGCCGAGGACGGCACTGGCGGCGGCGGTGGAGGCGTCGTCCAGGCCGAGCGCGATGCGGGGGGCGGTGCAGGCGACGAGCAGGAGCACGACAGCTGCCCACCCCCAGCGACGGACCGGGCCGGACGGCGTGAGGACGTGCAGCGTGGCGACCGCCACGGTGGCCAGCACGACGTCGGGCCAGGCCGACAGGGCGAAGGCGGCGTCGGAACCGGTCAGCCCCTCCCGGACGGCCCGCACCAGCACGGCCTCCCCGGCGGCCACCTGCGCCACGGCGGCGACCACCGAGACGGTGCCCAGGTAGACCAGCAGGTGCCGCCACCGCGCCGTCCACACCAGCAGCAGAGCGGTGGGCACCCAGAGCGCCCGGTAGCCGAGCTCGGCGCCGAGCCTGGTCAGGTCGGCGGCCAGCCCTCCGTCACGCCCGTCGGGAGCCAGCAGATCGCTGACGGCGCGGTCGAGCGCCGGCAGCCCACCCGGCCGTCCGGACCACAGGACGAGCAGCACCGTGGCCGCCGCCATGGCCGCGCTCCAGGCCCACACCCGCGGTGGGACCGGCCGCCGCAGCAGCCGATCCCGGCCCGAGGGGCGCCGGCCGTCCCCGCCGTCCGGCCACGACGGCCGGCGGATGCCAGGACCCGGCAGCCCGGGGCGGAGATCCCTCACCTCCCCATCCTGGTGCCCCACGAGCCACCCGGCCCGGGACGCGGGGCCCTCCCCACCGGGTCCTTGGTCCTCGCGCCCCGGGTCCGTGGTCGGCAGACCCGGGGAGGGCCCAGCCGCTGCACTGTCCGGGTGACCACTCGCCTCGCTCCCGCTCCGCCGGCGGTCGACGCGGCCGCCCCGTCCACGGTCGGGCCCGCGCGTGTCGTGCGGCTGGGGACCGACCTCGTCCGCGTCGGCCTCGGCCTGACCGTCCTCGGCGTCGGGTTCCTGCTCACCCAGCAGGGCGAGCTCTCGGCGATCGAGCGCGACGCCTTCCGTCTCGTCAACGACCTGCCCGGGCTGGTCCTGCCGGCCGTCTGGGTCGTCATGCAGCTCGGCAACGTGGTCGCGGTACCGGTGGTCGCTGCCGTCGCGGCGCTGTTCCGACGATTCCGCACCGCCCGGGACCTGCTGGTGTCGGGGCTGCTGGCCTACGTCGCGGCCGACCTGGTGAAGTCGGTGGTCGGCCGCGAGCGGCCGGGCGGCCTCCCGGTCGGGGCCGTCCTCCACGAGGGCCCGATCGGCGGCATCGGCTTCGTCTCCGGCCACTCCGCCGTCGCGGCGGCCCTGGCCACGGCCGTCGCGCCCTACCTCTCCCGCCGCGGACGGCGGATCGTGTGGTCCCTGGCCTGGAGCGTGGCGCTGGCCCGCGTCTACGTCGGCGCCCACCTCCCGCTGGACATCCTCGGAGGCCTCGCGCTGGGGTGGGCCATCGGCTCTGCCGTGCACCTGCTGTTCGGGATACCGCGCCCGACCGTGCGCCCGAGCCGGGTCGAGACGCTGCTCGGCGCCGTCGGCCTGGGCGGCACCCGGGTGCGGCCGGCGCCCGTCCGCGCCCGCAGCTCCCACCCGTTCATCGGCGTCGCCCCCGACGGTGTCCTCCTGTACGTGAAGTACCTGGAGCCCGACCGTGCGGAGCGCGACTGGCTGCACCGGCTGTGGCGGCTGCTGTGGGTCCGCGACGTCAAGGACGACGACGCCCTCGCCCCGCTCGGGCACCAGGCCGAGCACGAGGCCGTCGCGGCCATGGCCGCGCGAGCCCGGGGGGTCCGGGTACCGCAGGTGATCGTGGCCACCGGCACCGACCGGCAGGCGGTCGTCGTCCAGGAGCACGTGGCCGGCCGTCCGCTGGACACCCTGGAGCCGGCCGAGGTGACGCCTGCCCTGCTGCGGGAGGTCTGGCACCAGGTGCGCCTGCTGCACGCCGCCCGCGTCGCGCACCACGATCTGGTGGCGTCCAGCGTCCTGGTCGACGAGGACGGCCGGCCGTGCCTGGTGGACTTCGGCAACGCCCGGACCGGCGCCGCGGACGACGCCATGGCTGACGACGTCGCCGAGCTGCTCGCCTCCCTCGCCGTCCGCCTGGACCCCCACCTGGTGCTGGACGGCGCAGTCGCCGTGCTCGGGGCGGAGGCGGTCGCCGCGGCGCTGCCCTCCCTCGCTCCGCTGACGCTGTCCGCGGAGACCCGCGAGCGGCTGCGCGACCAGCCGGACCGGCTGACCGCGCTGCGGGCAGCCGTGCGGACCCGGTTGGGCCTGCCCGATCCGGGCCGCCCGGCGTGGCCACGCCCCGGCACGGCGGCCGTGGCCGCGGTCGCGGCCGGCAGCGCCGCCGTCCTCGGGCTCCTCCTGGTCGAGTCCGGCGGCGCGGTGCTGGAGACGATCGAGCGCGGCGGCTGGCGCTGGCTCGGCGGTGCCGCGGTGCTCGCGGGGTTCGCCCGGGTGGCGGCCGCCGCATCCGCGCTCGCCACCGTCGACCGGCGGATCGCCGTCGGCCGCGTCCTGGGCCTCCGGTCGGTCCAGGACAGCGCCTCCCTGCTGCACGGTCGCGATGGCCGGCGCCGGGCCGCCGAGCGGTTCCTCGAGAGCGCCGGTGTGCTGCCGGAGGCGGCCGCGGTGGCGGTGCGGCGGGCCCGCGCCGGCACCGTGGCGGGCGCGGCCGTCGTTGTCGCCACCGCGCTCGCCCTGGGGCTCGCCCAGCCGGGGCTCGGCGACTGGCAGGCCCCCGCCGACGCCGTGCGCCCGGCGCTGATCGCCCTCGGCTCGGCCTGCCTCGTGGCGGCCGGCCAGGTGCTCGCCGGCCGGGGTGGTCGCGCGCGGGAGGAGCGGCAGCCGCGCGGGCGCCGTCCCGACGCCGCGCCCGGGCGCTGGGCCCTGCAGATCGGGTGGGCTGCGCTCGGGACCGCGCTGGAGGCGGCTGCGCTGGCCTGCGCGGTGCAGGCGGCCGGCGGACAGGCCGCCGTCCTCCCTGTGGCCGCCGGCTATGCCGCCCTGCGCCTGCTCTGGACCGCGGTCCCGCTCACCGCACTGCCCGGTGCTGCCGAGGCCGCACTCGTCGCCCTGCTGGTCGCGCTCGGCGTGCCGCTGGCCGACGCGTGCGCTGCCGTGCTGATCGCCCGGGCGCTCACCTTCTGGATCCCCGCGGCCCTGGGCGCCGTGACGGCCCGGCGGGGCCCGGCCTGGTGACGTGGATCCGACCGTTCGTCCACGGGTCGGAGGTCCCGCGCCGCGGCGGCGCCCCGGGACGAAGGGCTCACCGGCGCAGGACCTCGGGCCACCGCGCGGGGCCCGGGCACGTCGGAGGGTGGACGGGGCGGGCCGGAGGAGCCGGCCGGCGCACGAGGGAGCGAGTCATGCCCGAGCAGGTGGAGCACGCGGACCCCCGTGCCGAGGCGCGCGGCACGACGCCGGGACCGCGGTGAGCGCCGGCTCCGGCGCCCTGTCCCGGGCCGACGTCGCACCCACGGGCCTGACCGCCGCGGAAGCGGCGGCCCGCAGACCGCCGGACGGCAACCGGCTGCCGGTCGAGCGACCCCCCTCGCCCGTGCGCCTGCTGCTCGCCCAGCTGGTGCACTTCTTCGCGCTCCTGCTCTGGGCGGCGTCGGTGCTCGCGTTCTTCGGCGGCATGCCGCAGCTCGCGGTCGCCATCGCCGTCATCGTCGTCCTCAACGGCGTCTTCGCCTTCGTGCAGGAGTACCGCGCCGACCGGGCGGCCGAGGCACTCCGGGACCTGGTCCCACACCGCGTCACCGTGATCCGGGACGGGGCGCGCCAGGAGATCGACGCGGTCGACCTGGTGGTCGGCGACCTGGTGCTCCCCGAAGCCGGGGACCGGGTGGCCGCCGCCCTGCGGTTGCTCGACGTGCACGGCGTCCGGGTGGACGAGGCGATGCTCACCGGGGAGAGCGAGCCGGTGGGCAAGGACCCCGGCGACGACGTGGCGGCCGGCTGCTTCGTCGTGGAGGGCGAGGGCACCGCCGTCGTCACCGCGATCGCCGGGGACACCCGGCTGGCGTCCATCGCCTCGATGACCCGGTCGGTGGAGCGCGCCAAGACCCCCCTGGCCAGGGAGCTGGACCGGCTGGTCCGGACGATCACCGTGCTCGCCCTCGGCATCGGAGCCGTCTGCTTCCTCGCCGGCGTCCTGCTCGGCCTGCCGCTGAGCGACGGCTTCCTCTTCGCCGTGGGCGTCACGGTCGCGCTCGTGCCCGAGGGGCTCCTCCCCACGGTGACCCTCTCGCTGGCCCGCAGTGCCCAGCTGCTGGCCGGCCGGCACGCGCTGGTGCGCCGGCTGGAGTCGGTGGAGACGCTGGGTGCCACGACCTTCATCTGCACCGACAAGACCGGCACGCTGACCCAGAACCGGATGGCGGTGCTCGAGGTCTGGACCCCGGCCGGCAGGGTGCGCGTCCGCGGCGAGGGTTACCAACCGGTCGCCGAGGTCGACGGCCCGCCCGAGGCCGTCGGCGCCGGTCAGGTCCTCGCCCGCACCGCCGCCGTCTGCTCGACCGGGCACGTCCGCCAGGACGGGTCCACCTGGTCGGCGGTCGGTGACCCGATGGAGGCCGCCATCGACGCCCTCGCCCGCCGGCTGGGCGTGCCCGGCGCCGTGACGGGCGCGCCCGAGGCGGCGCGACGGTTCCCCTTCGATCCCCGACGGCGCCGGATGTCCGTCTGGGACGACGGGGTCCTCTCGCTCAAGGGCGCTCCCGACAGCGTGCTCCCCCTGTGCGCTCCGGATCCCGCCGCCGCGGAGGAGGCGGCACGCATGTCGGCGCGCGGGCTGCGCGTCCTGGCGGTCGCCCGGCGGACCGGTCCGCTGCCGGTCGATGCCGACGCCGACACCGCGGAGCGCGACCTCGAGCTGCTGGGCCTCATCGGCCTGGAGGACCCGCCGCGCCCGAGCGTGCACGACGCCCTGGCCGAGTGCCGCCGGGCCGGCATCGCGGTCGCCATGGTCACCGGGGACTCCGGCGCCACCGCCGAGGCGATCGCCCGGCAGACCGGCCTGTGGCGCGAGGGCAGCAGCCGGGTCGTGCACGGCGCCGACCTGCCGGAGGACGACGCTGCGCTGGGCGCGCTCCTCGATGCCGACGGCATGGTGCTCTGCCGGGTGCAGCCGGAGGACAAGCTGCGCATCGCCGGCGCGCTGCGCGCGCGAGGGCACGTGGTCGCCATGACCGGTGACGGGGTCAACGACGGGCCGGCGCTGCGTGCCGCCGACATCGGGGTCGCGATGGGCCTGACGGGCACCGACGTGGCGCGGCAGGCCGCGGACCTGGTGCTCCTGGACGACGACTTCGCGACGATCGTCGCCGCCGTCCGCCAGGGCCGGACGACGTTCGCGAACATCCGCCGCTTCCTCACCTACCACCTGACCGACAACGTGGCCGAGCTCGCGCCCTTCGTGGTCTTCACGGCCACGGGTGGCGCCGTGCCGCTGGCGCTCTCGGTGCTCCAGGTCCTCAGCCTGGACATCGCCACCGACCTGCTGCCGGCGCTCGCGCTGGGCGCCGAGCCGTCCTCGCCCCGGGTGCTGGACGGGCCGCCGCCGCGCCGGCGCCTGGTGGACGGCGGGTTGCTGCGCCGGGCGCTGGGGCTCCTCGGCCCGGTCGAGGCCACCGTGGCGATGGGGGCGTTCCTGACCGTGCTGCTGGGGGCGGGCTGGTCCTACGGGGAGGACGTCTCCTCCACGACGCTGGCGGGCGCCTCCGGAGCGGCGTTCACCGCCGTCGTCCTCGGGCAGTTCGCCAACGCCTTCGCGTGCCGGAGCACCAGCCGGGCGGCATGGCGGCTCCCGTGGCGCGGCAACCGGCTGCTCGTCTGGGCCGTGGGCGTCGAACTGCTCGTCCTGGTCGCCGTGCTGGCCGTCCCCGCCGTCGCGGACCTGCTGGGTCACCGTCCCCCGCCGCTGGCGGGCCTGCTGGTCGCGGTGCTGGCCATCCCGGCCGTGCTCCTCGCCGACGCGTTCGGCAAGCGCCTCGCCGGTCGCCGCCGGACCGGCCGCACGGCCTGACCGGCGCCGCAGAGCACCTGTCCGGCGCGCGCCGCGGTGTCCGCGGCAGCACCGGTCGGATCCCCCCTCGCCGGTGGAACGGCCGGTGGTCGGAGCCGGGCCGGCCGCGGGTCAGCACCACCAGCGCCACGGCGGCGACCTGCAGCACCCGGCGATGACGGCGTCGACCAGCAGGGTGTCCGTCACGAGGACCAGGTGCTCCAGCGCAGTGCCCGCCCGTGGACCGGCAAGTGCGACAACCCCGGAACAGCCGAGCAGAGCGGTCGCGGCCAATGGCGAGGGCGGGGCCCGGAGCCCGTAAGGCGCGGAGGCACGCTCCCGGATCTCCTCCTGCCCGCCCCTACGAGGCCACCACGACGGCGGTCGCAGGTCGTCACCGGCCGGACAGCCGCCCGGCCGGCCGGCTGTGCTCGGCGGGCCGGGCGGCGGAGGCGCCGCTCACGAGCGGCTCATGCCCCTCCCGTCGATCCGGTTGCGCCGAGGTCGTCGCCGCGGACGCCGACGGCCGGCTCGCTGCCGGCCGGGCCGCGGGGCTGCGGCACCTGCTGGACCGCCCACCCGGTCGGCGGAGGCACCGGCCGGGGTCGGTGCACGGCGAGCGCGACGAGGAGAGCACCGGCTCCCGCCAGCACGGCTCCGATGCCCAGCAGCAGTGCGGAGAACCAGGACAGCCCCGGCAGGGTCGCCCCGACCCGGACCTCGCCGGAGACACCCGCGCCGCCGTCGGCGCGCATCACCACGACTGTCCAGTCGCCCTCGGTGGGCCGCCAGTCCAGCACCTGGGTGCCGCTACCGCTGGACGACGCGGTCCACACGTCGGCATCCACCGGCGGCGTGGCCGGCGGTCCGCCGGCGACGTCGACCAGGCCGCGCAACACCTCGTCGTCCCCGTCGGCACGCACGGCGACGTCGCTCACCTCGCTGCGGCCCACTCCGTCCAGGTAGCGCGACACGTCCGCGGTGCGCCCGAGCCCGATGAAGAGCCCGTCGTCGGCACCGGCCGGGGTGACCTCGATGCGCGCCGTGCCCAGGAGCTGGTCGACCGCCCAGTCGAGACCATCGCCCTCGAGCCGGATCCCCTCGGTGGTGACGGCGTACCGCGCGCTGTCGAGGGCGGCGTCCGGGGACACCAGCCAGCCGTCCTCTCGCTGCGTCCGGTCCGCCCACAGCAGCGTGCTGCCACCGCCGAAGAAGCCGGTGGACGTCGCGAGCAGCAACGCGCCGGCGACGAGCGCGACGACCCGCCCGGCGGACCATCCGCCGGACGCCGCCTCGGTACCCACGCCTGCCGCACCCGTCGGAGCCGGACCGGCCGGCGCGGGCCCGGCCGGGACCGACCCGGGGTCGGCACCGCCCATGTCCATCCGGAACGGGGGGTAGGCATCGGTCATGAGGCCGGCGTAGGCGGCGACGCGCAGGGCCCACCGGTCCATGCCCAGCACGAAGTCGTAGAGGGGCCGCGGGTAGCGGCCGGTGAACAGCAGGACCACCCCGGCGACGAGGACGAGCAGGGACACCAGCCCGCCGAACCCCCAGTCGTCGTCCCAGATCCCGTCCGCGCCGGTCCCCAGCCAGAGGCCACCGCCCACGAAGACGGCCACCACGACGTAGTGGGGCAGGGCCAGCAGCCACCACTTGACCAGCACGAGCCCGCGGGAGAGCCGCTCCGGGTACGGCACGTCGAGGTGGGCCGGGTAGTCCGGCACCTCGGCGAGGGTGAAGGGCGGGTACCGGTCGGTGCCCAGAGCGCCGTAGCCGTAGTAGTGCACCCGCCAGGTCCAGCGGAGCACGCCGACGTTGTAGTCGAAGAGCGCTCGCGGATAGCGGCCGGTCAGCAGGATCGCGAAGAACGCGATGACGCCGACCACCGTGAAGCCCAGCCACAGGAAGGCCAGCACGACGTAGTGCGGGATCAGCAGCAGCCACTTGACCAGCCACAGCCCGCGCGACAGGGAGTCGTCCAGAGACGCGTCCACCCGCACGGGGTACGGCGTCCGGTTCTCGGTCACGCCGTCCTCCTCTCCGCGCCGATCGGGCGGCGAGGTGCTCGTCACCCCGCGGACCGGCGGTCAGGTCGAGCGTCGCCGTCCGAGCCCGGGACGGGTACGGCCGGGAGGCACACGAGGCGGGGACCTGCGTCGCCGGCGCACAGGGCCTTCCGGCGTCCCGGGGAGCGCGGAGGACGTTCGACCTCGGGCGGGGTGACCGCAGCCCCGGGTGCGGGACCGCCGGCGCGTCCGACGCTGGACCAGCGCCATCGCACCGAGGAGCAGTCATGCCGCCCACCAGCCCTCCCCCGCCATCGTCCGCCGGCCAGGCGGTCCGACCCACCCCCGCCGACGCGCTCGAGGATGCCGCCGACCTGGCGCGACTCGCCCCGTCGGTCCACAACACGCAGCCCTGGCGGCTGGTGCTGCACGGTGAGCGGCTGGAGCTGCACGCCGACCGCACCCGGCAGCTGCCGGCGCTCGATCCGGTCGGCCGCGCCCTCGCCCAGAGCGTCGGCGCCGCGCTCCTCAACGCCCGGGTCTCGCTGGCCGCGGCCGGATGGGCCGCCGTCGTCGAGCGGCTCCCGGATCCGGCCGACCCGGATCTCATGGCCGTGCTGCGACCCGTGGAGGGAGCACCGGACACCGCCCTCGCCGGCCTCGGCCAGGCAGCGCACCTCCGGCACACCAACCGCCGGGCGTTCGACGACGAGAGGCTCCCGGAGGACCTGCTGCGCCACCTCGCGGGCACGGTCGCGGCCGAGGGCGCCCAGCTGGTCCCCGTTCACCAGGAAGGGCACCGGCGGCTCGTGGCGCGGTTGACGCAGCAGGCCGACGCCGTCCAGAACGCCGATCCCGCGTACCGGGCCGAGGTGCGGCGCTGGACCACCCGTCTCCGCGGCAGCGGTGACGGCGTGCCCGCCGCGGTCGTCCCGCACGTCGACGGCCGTCAACGCGACGACGTACCGCTGCGCGACTTCGACAGCGCGGGGAGCGGGTCACTGCCCCCGGCGACGCACTCGACCTCGCGTCAGACGCTGGTCGTCCTCGCCACCCCCCGCGACGACCAGATCTCGTGGCTGCGGGCCGGCGAGGCGCTGGAGCGCCTGCTGCTCGAGCTCACCCTCCGCGGATGGGTCGCCAGTCCGGTGACCCAGGCGATCGAGGTGCCCCTCACGCGGACGCAGCTCCGCTCGGCGCTGACCTGGGACGCCCACCCTCAGATGCTGGTCCGCATCGGCCGTGCCGCGCCGACCCCCGCGCCCCCGCACCGCCGGCGGGACGACGTGGTGGAGAACAGCACCCGGCCGGCCGAGCCCGCGTCACCGCCGCTGCCCGGCCGACCGGGGTGGCCGAGCCCCTCGACGCCGCCCGACGAGGGGACGACGGCGAACCGCCCCGTCTCGGACGGCCGCGGGGGGACGACCTGGGCGTGACCGGTCCTCAGCAGCCCATCGCCGCGGACCCCTGCCGTCAGGACGAACGGCCCATGACGGCGCCGCGCCCGCGCGGGCCCGCCCGGCAGCTGCTGACCGGTCCCGTGGGGCGCACCCTCCTGACGCTGGTGGTCGTCGGCGCCGTCTTCGTCGGCGCGCTGCCGAGGACGGCCGACTACGCCGACGCCTGGGAGCTGGTCCGTGACCTCACCGGCGCGGAGACGGCGCTGGTGATCGGAGCGGCGCTGGTCAACCTGCTCACCTACGCACCCGTGTGGATGGCTGCGCTGCCGGGACTGCGGTTCGGGCAGGCCGTGCTCAGCGACCAGGCGTCGACGGCCGTGTCCAACACCGTGCCGGCCGGGTTCGCCCTCGGGGTCGGGACCAACGCCGCGATGTTCCACTCCTTCGGCTTCTCCGCCGCGCAGATCACGCGCGCCGTCGCGATCACCGGGATCTGGAACAACCTCGTCAAGCTCGGCCTCCCGGCGCTGGCCCTGGGCGGGGTGGCGCTGATCGCGGACGTGCCGCCCGGGCTCGCTGTCGCTGCGGGCGTCGGCAGCGTCCTGCTGCTCGTCGTGGTGGCCGCGCTGGTCGCCGTGGTCGCCCGGCAGGCGGCCGGCGCGATGGTCGCCCGGCTCGCCGAGCGGGCCGTCGGTGCGTTCGCCCGAGCGGCCGGCCGTCGTCCGCCGGCGGGGTGGCCGGAGCGCGCCGAGCGGTTCCGCAGCGGCTCCGTGCAGCTGGTGCGCGACCGGTGGGCCCGGCTCACCGCCGCCGTCGTGATCAGCCACGCGGCACTCTTCACCTTGCTGCTGGTCTGCCTGCACACCGTGGACGGCGGTGGTACCGAGGTGCACTGGCCGGCGGTGCTCGCGGTCTTCGCCGTGACCCGGCTGGTCACCGCGATACCCCTCACCCCGGGCGCCCTGGGCGTGGCGGAGCCCAGCTACGTGGCCGGGTTGACCACGGTCGGCATGAGCGCCACGAGCGCCGCGGCGGCCGTCCTGGTCTTCCGCCTGCTGACGTGGTTCGTCCCCATCCCGTGCGGATCGATCGCGTGGCTCGCCTGGCGGCACGGCGCCGGGCGGACCCGCAGCGGAGCTCCGTGACCGGCTCCGCAACGGCCCGGGCGTACCGCCGGCGGTGGCGCGACGCCCTCGTCGCCGCCGCCGCGGCCGTGGTCGCGGTGGGCTGCTCCGCGTCGGTGGCGTCCGGCCGCGTGGGCAGCGCCGAGGCCGCGGTCTTCCGGTTCCTCAACGGCTGGGCGGACGCGCTGCAGCAACCGCTCTGGCTGTTCCAGCTCCTCGGGGTCCTCGGCATGCCGCTCCTGGTCGCGGTCCCGGCGCTGGTGCTGCACAGGTGGCGGCTGGCGCTCGCGCTCTGCGCGCTCGTGCCCCTGAAACTGCTGCTGCACGGTGGACTGGTGAAGGCACTGGTGCAGCGGCCGCGGCCGGGCAGCACCATCGACGGGGCGATCCTCCGCGACGTCCCCTCCGCCGGCGTCGCGTACCCCTCCGGGCACGCGCTGATCGCCTTCGGCATCGCCGTCCTGCTGTGGCCGTACCTGCGCCATCGGTGGCGTCTCGTCGTCCTGGCACTGGCGCTCCTCAACTCGCTGGCGCGGGTCTACCTCGGCGCGCACGCACCGCTGGACGTGGTCGGTGGCGCAGCCCTGGGGGTGCTCCTGGGCGCGATGCTGTGCCTGCTGGCCGGTGTCCCCGCCGCTCAGGTGTGCAGCACGGCCGCGCCGCCGAACCGGCCGGCGGCGAGGTCGGTGAGGGCCAGCGGCGCGTCGTCCAGCGAGTAGGACGTCGTGGTGGCCCGCACGCCGAGGCGGATGGCGAGGCGGAGGAACTCCTCACCGTCGCGGCGGGTGTTCGCGGTGACGCTGCGCAACCGCCGTTCCCGGAAGAGCTCGGCGTCGTAGTCCAGCGCCGGGATGGACGACAACCAGATCCCCGCGACGGCGAGGGTCCCGCCGGCGTCGAGCGCCCGCAGCGCCGGCGGCACCAGCTCCCCGGCGGGCGCGAAGAGGATCGCACCGTCCAGGGGCTCCGGCGGGGCGTCGGCGGCGCCGCCCACGGAGTCGACGCCGAGCTGGTGCGCCAGGCGCCGGTCGTGCTCCCCGCGGGTCAGCACGTGCACCCGCAGGCCCTGCGCGAGCGCGACCTGCGCGGCGAGGTGGGCGCTGCCGCCGAAGCCGTAGATGCCCAGCCGGCCGCCTGGCGGGACCTCGGCGAGACGGAGCGCGCGGTAGCCGATGATGCCGGCGCACAGGAGCGGTGCGGCCTGCTCGTCGGGCAGCCCATCGGGCAGCCGGTAGGCGAACCGTTCGTCCACCAGGCAGGCATCGGCGTAGCCGCCGTCGAGGTCCCAGCCGGTGAACTGCGGCGCGGTGCAGAGGTTCTCGTCGCCGCGGCGGCAGAACCGGCACGTGCCGTCCGTGCGCCCCAACCACGGCACGCCCACCCGGTCCCCCAGCCGGAGGCGGGTCACCCCGATGCCGGTGGCCCCGACGCGGCCGACCACCTCGTGCCCCGGTGTGACCCCCTGCCCGTGCGGTGGCAGGTCGCCCTCGGCGAGGTGGAGGTCGGTGCGGCACACGCCGCAGCAGACGACGTCGACACGGACCTGTCCCGGGCCGGGTTCGGGCACCGGACGTTCGACCCGGACGAGGGGCCCGGCGTCGATGGGCGCCGGCGTGCCGACCACCCAGGCGCGCATCCGCCGGTCAGCCGGCTGCCGCGGCGGCCGGCTCCTCCGCCGGATGCCCCGCCGCACGCGGCGGCTCGGGCCGCACGACCATGACGGGGCACGGCGCGTGCACCGCGCAGTGCAGCGCGACCGACCCGAGCAGCATGCCCCCGATGCTGCTCCGGCTGTGGCTGCCGACGACGAGGAGGGCCGCACCGTCGGCCGCACGGGTCAGGACCTGGGCCGGCGCGCCCTCCTCCACGCGCAGCCGCGCCGAGGTCCCCTGGCCCAGCACCTCGGCGACGGTCTCCTCGGCGCGCTCCCTGACCTGCTGGCGGACCTCGGCCATCGGAGCCATGGCGGCGGCCTGCACCTCGCTCCAGTAGGCCACCGGCTGCAGCGCCGCCACGACGTCGAGCTCGGCACCCAGCCCGGCCGCCTCGTCGGCGGCCCGGGCCAGGGCGGCCCGGGACATCGCGGAGTCGTCGATCCCCACGACCACGCGGAGCGGCGGTTGCACCGCTCCCGGGTGGACGACGACGACCGCGGTCGGCGCATGTGCCACGCAGTGCAGAGCGACCGAACCGAGCAGGGTGCTGCGCACGCCGCCGCGTCCCCGGCTGCCCACCACCAGCAGGCGCGCCCCCTCCGCCCGGGACACCAGGTGCTGCGCCGGCGTTCCTGCGGCGACGACCACCTCGGCCTCGACCTCGGCGGCACCGGGCACGGCCGTGACGGCCGGGTCCTGGCGGGCCTCGGCCAGGAAGCCGCGGACGCGGGTCGCGGTGTCCTCCCGGACCTCGTCGAGCCGGCGCCGGTCCAGCAGGTAGGGATCGGCCCAGTAGAAGTCGACCGGGAAGGAGCTCACCAGCTCCAGCGTCGCCCCCGCCCGGGCGGCCGCGGGCAGGGCCCAGAGCAGGGCTGCGCGGGAGCCGGGAGAGCCGTCCACGCCGACCACCCATCGCGGCGGGTGGGCGCCCGCACCTGCGTGCCCTTCGCCCACCACAGGGGCCTGGTCCGTCGTCACCGTCGTCCTCGGCTCTCCGCCCGGGCACGCGCCGGGCCACGGGCCGACCCTGCCTGCCCGCACGCCTGGCGGATGCGGGCCGACGTCCCCGGTGCCGGGGACCTTCGGCCCCCGGCGGCCGGGCCCTCCAGCCGCCGCGCTGCGCAGCCTGCCGACCTAGCGTCGCCGGGGAGCCGGCAGCAGTGCCGGCCGGTCGGGAGGACACCCATGGGCACGACCCTGCGCCGCTCGCGACAACCCGTGGCCGCGGTGGGCGCCGCCGGCCGTCCCCCGCGCGCGTTCGTCCGCGGCGTGGCAGCCGCCGGGCTGTCCGACATCCCCCGGATCGCCGACGTCGTGACGGACGACGACATCGCCGACCTCCCGCAGCCCGTGCGCCGGTACCTGCACGCCATGGGCGTCGTGGGTCGGCCGCGCACCCGTTCGTTCCGGGCTCATCTGCGCGGCAGGTTCCGACGAGGCCCGGACGGACGCTGGATGCCGTGCGACGCCTGGCAGTTCAACGGCGTCG
The DNA here is from genome assembly GCF_054050515.1 of Blastococcus sp. SYSU D01042. Taxonomy (NCBI): domain Bacteria; kingdom Bacillati; phylum Actinomycetota; class Actinomycetes; order Geodermatophilales; family Geodermatophilaceae; genus Blastococcus; species Blastococcus sp. SYSU D01042. The sequence continues at coordinate 166,239 of NZ_JBJGZM010000004.1, forward strand.
AGGAGATCGCGCGCCTGTTCCGCATGCGGCTGCTGGTCGCCGGCGCGGTACCCATGTGGGGCTGGGACACCTACCGCGGCGGTCACGGGCGCATGCGGGGGAAGCTGCTCGGCCTCGTCCCCGTGGCCGACGGCTCAGGCCCGGAGTTCGACAGCAGCGAGCTCGTCACCTGGCTCGACGACGCCGTCCTGATGGCCCCAGGCATGCTCCTGGACCCGCGCGTCTCCTGGACGGCGACGGGCGAGGACTCCTTCCGCGTCGCGCTGGCCGACGCCGGCCGCACGGTGGTCGCGGAGGTCCTGCTCGACGCCGACGGCCTCCCCCGCGACGTCCGCACCGAGGACCGCTGGGCCGATCTCCCGGGCGGCCTCGTGCGCGCCGTCTGGAGCACCCCCGTCCTGCACTGGGTCACCGTGGACGGCCGGCCCCGGCTGGGTCGCGCCTGCGCCGTCTGGCACCTGCCCGACGGCAGCACGCTGACTTACGGCGAGATGACCCTGGTCGACCTCGACCTGGACGTGCCACCCGGGAGGACCGACGGATGATCCGCGCGGTCACGACGACGATCGCGACGGCGGCTCTGGCCGCCCAGGTGCTGCACACCACCAGGAACTGGGGTGCGACGCCCGACGAGGTGGCACGGGTGCTCCCCGGTGACGAGCTGGTACCCGATCCGGCCGAGCAGACGACGCTCGCCGTGGATGTCGGCGCCCCTGCGGAGGCCGCCTGGCCGTGGCTGGTGCAGATCGGGAAGGGCCGCGGTGGCATGTACAGCTACGACTGGCTGGAGAACCTCATCGGTCTGGACATCCACTCCACCGACGAGATCCGCGAGGAGTGGCAGCACCTGGTCCCTGGGGACCGGGTCGTCGTGGTCCCCTCCGGCTACGGCCCGATGCCGGACGGGTACTCGTTCCCCGTGGCCCAGGTCCACCCCGGCCGCGCGCTCGTGCTGCGCCAGGCTCCTCCGGAGCACCCGTGGAACTCGGTGTGGTCCTTCCACCTCGTCCCGTCCGGCGTCGGCAGGTGCCGGCTGCTCTCCCGGTCCCGCACCGAGCCGCCGCAGGAGCTCGGGCTGCGCATCGCCACCCGCCTCATGGAGCCGGTCACCCTCGTCATGACCCGCCGGATGCTGCGCGGGATCGCCGAGCGCGCCGCACGCCCCACCGGCGGGCGCACGCCCGTGGCCGCCGTGACTAACGGCGAGCGGTGATCACGGCGGCATCGTCGTGCTCACCCTCGTCGTAGTCGCCGTCGACCGGCGCCGGTGCTCCGGCGTGCCGGTGCAGCGCACGGACGAGGGCGCGCACCTCGCGGACGGTCGCAGCGCTCTCCACGTCGGCCGCGTAGTCGTGCGCGGCCAGCTCCGACGAGATGGAGTCGGCTCGTTTCGCCGCGATCAGCAGGATCGCCCCCTGCATGGCAGCCAGACAGCTCAGCACCAGGTTCAGCAGGATGAACGGGTACGGGTCGAAGCCCGAACCGCGGTTGCCCAGCATCCAGCCCGCCAGGAAGAGCAGCGAGCCGAACACGAAGGTCCACGAGCCCATCCCGTTGCGCAGGCGGTCGGCCGCGCGTTCCCCGAGGGTCAGCTGGTCCCCGGACCGGACAGCCGGGTGACGCTGCCAGACGCCGGGCCGGGTGCGGTGACGCCGGTGCGGACGGCGCCTCACTCCTCGCACGGCTGCAACCTCCCTCGTTGTCAGCCGGCGGATGTCGCGGCTGCGGAACGAAGCGACGGCGACCCCGCCCAGGACCGCTGCCGTGCCGAGAGCGACCAGGACGCCCGACGTCACGCCCGCGCCCGCTGGCGGACGGTTTCCTCGGGCGCGTCCGTGGACGCGGGGTGCACGACCAGCACCGGGCAGGGAGCGTTCATCGCGCAGTGCAGGGCCACCGACCCCAGGAGCGCGGCCCGGACGGCCCCCCGCCCGCTGCTCCCGACGACCAGCAGCGCTGCCCCGCGGGCCCGCTCCACCAGCACGTCGGACGGTGCGCCCTGGACGACCTCCAGGTGCACCTCCGGTACGGGCGCGTCCTGCGGGCGGTCGGCCAGGACCGCCGTCACCTGCTCCTGGGCCTCTCTCCGCACGTCCTCGCGGATCTCGTCGGAAGACGGCACGAGGTCCGGGTAGAGGGCGGCCCAGTACGAGTCGAAGGCGAAGCAGGCGACCAGGTCGAGGTCGGCGCCCAGCCGGACGGCCTCGTCCACCGCCGCCACCAGAGCGGCACGTCCGGTCGGGGACCCGTCCACCCCGACGACCACGCGCGGGGCACCCGTTCCGGCAGGGGTCAGCTCCGCCGGGTCGGGGTGCACGACCACCACGGGGCAGGCGGCGTGCGTGGCCACGTGCAGCGCCGCGGAACCGAGGAGGGCGCTCCGGACTGCCCCGTGACCACGGCTGCCGACGACGACGAGCGCAGCACCCCGCGAGTGCCGCACCAGCTCCGGCGCCGCCGGCTCCACCGTGACGCACACCTCCAGCGGGACGTCCGCCGCCTCGGGTACGTCGCCGCTGACCGCGGCGACCGCGTCCAGGGCGCGGGCCAGCGTGGCCTCGCGCACCGTGAGCACGTCCGGGACCGCCAGCGGGGCGGCGGCCGCCCAGTGCAGCTCCGGTGCGCACCCGGTGAGGATCTCGAGCCCGGCGCCACGGACCGCCGCCGCGGCCAAGGCGTACCGGAGGGCCGCCTGCGCGCCGTCGGACCCGTCCACGCCCACCACGACCCGGGGTCGGGACGTGTCGCGCTGGTCGATCGTGGCCACGGATCCGCTCCTGTCGGTCAGGTCCCGGCTGGATGCCGGCGTCGCCTCGAGCGTGTCGTCCGATGTGCACCCCGTCGTCGGGCCGGACGTCCCGCCCAGCAGGGCCCTGCGTCGTGCGACCACCGGTCCGTCGACCCTGGGAGCCCACGGTGCCCCTGCCTAGCGTCGGCTGCGAGACCGGACCGAGGAGGAACCGTGCAGGTCAGAGACGTCATGACGCGCGATGTGGTCACCGTGGGACCGGACACCTCGGCGAAGTACGCCGGGGAGCTGCTGGCCGAGCGCGGTTTCGCGGCGCTGCCGGTGGTGGACGACGACGGCCGGCTGGTGGGCATCGTCGCCGAGGCCGACGTGCTCCGCGACCGGCTGCCGCGGGATCCGCGGCTCCACCTGCGCCGGGACGGGGAGCCGGAACAGGTGGTCCCCCTGCTCGTCCGCGGCGTGATGACCGCGCACGTCCGCTGCGTGGAGGACAGGTCCGACGTGGCCGACGTCGCGCGGCTGTTCGTCGACGAACGGCTGCGCAGCGCACCGGTCCTCGACGGGGAGCGCCTGGTCGGCATCGTCAGCCGCCGCGACCTGCTCCGCGTCCTCGTGCGGACCGACCGCCAGATCCGGCTGGACCTCCTGGACCTGGTCGAGCGGTACACCGAGGAGCCGGGGGCGTGGGACGTCACCGTCACCGAGGGGATCGCCACCATCCGCCGCACCCGCGGTCGGTCGCAGGACCGGCCGGGGGTCGAGGAGCGCGCCCTGACGGCTCTGGCCCGGACCGTGGGCGGCGTCGTCAGCGTCCACGTCGTGTCGCCCGCCCCGGCGGATGCCGTCGACCCGCTCCCCACCCACGGCTGACGGTCCGGTGACGCCGCACCGCGTGCTCGTCGCCGTGGCCAGCAGGCACGGCGCCACCCACGAGATCGCCGCAGCGCTGGCACGGGACCTGACGGGCAACCCGGCGGCCACGGGGCTGGACCTGCAGGCCTCCGTCGTCCCCGTCGAGCACCAGCCCGACCCGCACCGGTACGACGCCGTGGTGCTCGGCAGCGCTGTGTACAACGGCCACTGGCTCCCCGGCGCCCGGCAGTTCGCGACGGCGTCGGCCGCCGCCCTGCGCACCCGCCCGCTCTGGCTGTTCTCCAGCGGCCCCATCGGGCGACCGCCCTTCCCGGAGTCCGAGCCGTACGACATCGCCACGCTGACCGCCCTGCTCCACCCCCGTGCCTCGCGGGTGCTGCCCGGCCGGCTGGACCCGACCCTGCTCGGCTTCGCCGAACGAGCCGTCGTCACCGCGATGCGCGCGCCGGCCGGCGACGCCCGCGACTGGACGCAGGTGCGGGCGTGGGCCGACGAGATCGCCGCGGACCTGGCCGGGCAGCCGGTTGCGGGACCCGCCCCGGTGCCCACGGGCACGCCTCCGGTCGCCGGCTGAGCCTCCGGGGTGGACCGTTGTGCGCCATCCGGCGGAGGACGATCGGCAGGTTTCCCGGGACCTTCGGCCCCGTGCCGTGCCCTCGCCCGGGAGCGAGAGTCGGCGGCGCGCTGTCGCGCAGGAGCCACCGGCGCGAGGAGACACGAGGAAACGCATGCCCATGTCGGAGGAACCGGTGCTCGTCGCTCTCGCGGACGCCGAGTGCCGGCACCTGCTCGCTTCGGTGCCGATCGGGCGGCTCGCCTTCACCGTCGGCGCCCTGCCGACGATCCAGCCCGTGCACTTCACCGTGCGGGGGGACGAGGTGCTCATCCCCGCGCGCCGTGGCGGCAAGGTCGAGGCCGCGAGCCGGGGCGCGGTCGTCGCCTTCGAGGTGGACGAGTACGACGCCCACACCCGGTCGGGGTGGAGCGTGACCGTCGTCGGGCCCTCCCGGGTCCTGGGCGACGCCGTCGAGGTGGCCGCCCTCCAGCGGGCCGGCCTGGCGTCGTGGGCACCCGCCCCGGACGCCTGCGTGGTGGCGGTCCGCATCAGCAAGATCAGCGGGCGACGGGTGTCCCCGGCAGGGACGACGTCCGACGTCGCGACCCCATCGGCCGCTGTGCCCGGCGAGGTCGCAAGGTCGTGACGAGCGTCCCCCTCGTGCGCCACCGCCGGGTGGCGATCGGTTGACCGAGCAGGGCGACGGTGCGAGCGTCACGGGTGCACGGGAGGACGACACAGGGAACGGCGTGATGCACGGCGACTTCTCGCACGGTACGGCCCCTACACGGGACCTGCTGTCGGGCATGCGGCTGACCGAACTGCTCGACGAGGTGCAGGAACGGCTGCAGACCGTGGCCCGCACCCAGGAGCGGGTGCAGGGGCTGCTCGACGCCTTCATGAGCGTCTCCACCGGGCTGGACCTCGACTCGACCCTCCGCCGGATCGTGGAGGCCGCGATCGGCCTGGTCGACGCCCGCTACGGCGCGCTCGGTGTGCTCGGCGCGAACGGGGGTCTCTCCGCCTTCATCCACGTCGGGATGGACGACGACGTGGCGGCCCGCCTACCCCACCTCCCGGAAGGGAAAGGCGTGCTGGGTCAGGTCACCGCCGAGCCCTACCCGCTGCGGATCGCCGACCTGTCCACCCACCCGTCCTCCGTGGGCTTCCCCGAGGGGCACCCACCGATGCGCAGCTTCCTCGGCGTCCCCGTCCTCGTCCGCGGTGCGGTCTACGGCAACCTCTACCTCACCGAGAAGCGCGACGGGGACTTCACCGCCGAGGACGAGGCCGTGCTGACCGCCCTGGCCGGCGCTGCCGGCATCGCCATCGACAACGCCCGCCTGTTCGAGGAGGGCGAGGTCCGGCGGAGGTGGACGGCGGCGGCCGGGGACGTCCGCGAGCGCCTGCTCGGGGACGGTCCGCCGGGAGCGGCACTGGACCTCATCGTCGACCGCGTGCGGGAGCTGACCGACGCGGACGCCGTGTGGCTCCTCGTCGGGCCGGACCCGGTCGACGGTCGCTACGAGTTCCGCGCCCAGGCCGGGGCCGGTCTCGAGGACGTCGAGGGCAGCCGGATCCTCCCGTCGGAGGCTCCACTCCTGGCGGCCGTCGCCGAGACCCGGTCGGTCGTCGTCCTGGACATGAGCGGCTTGGCGTACGAGGGCCCCAATGCACACGTCGGTTGGGGTCCCTGCATCGCCGTGCCACTACCGGGGGGCCAGGCGGAGGATGCGCTGCTCGTCGCAGGGCGGCACGTCGGCGGGCAGCCGTTCGACCCGACGTTGTCCTCGCTCATGAGGACCTTCGCCGACCAGATGGCCGTGGCGCTGGACCTGGCCGCCCAGCAGCGCACCGCCCGCCGGCTCGACGTCTTCGAGGACCGCGACCGCATCGCCCAGGACCTGCACGACCTCGTCATCCAGCGGGTGTTCGCCGCGGGCCTGAGCCTGCAATCGGTGCTGCCGCGGGTCGCCGATCCGCAGGCCCAGCGGCGCATCCGCGACGTCATCCAGCAGCTGGACGGGACCGTCCGCGACATCCGGACGACGATCTTCGACCTCCACACCACGGAGGACGCCGGAGCCGGCAGCAGCCTGCGCCGCCGGGTGCTCGACATCGTCACCGAGACGGTCGGCAGCGACCTCTCCCCCACGGTGCGCATGTCCGGGGCCGTGGACAACCTGGTCACGGGCGAGCTCGCGGCGGACGTCGAGGCGGTGACCCGCGAGGCGGTCAGCAACGCCGCCCGGCACTCCGGGGCCGGGCACGTGACCGTCACCCTGGACGTGACGGACGAAGTGGTCCTCGAGGTCCTCGACGACGGCCGCGGCATCGATCCCCGTGCGGCGCGCAGCGGGCTGCGCAACGTCATCGGCCGTGCCGAACGACGTGGTGGCGGGGCCACGGTCGAGGCACTGCCCGAGGGCGGCACCCGGCTGCGCTGGTGGGCGCCCCTCGGCTGAGCGCGCCGATCAGCGCTGCGGCTGGGCCGCACCTGTCGACCCGCGCAGCTCGGTGGCCAGGACCGCGGCCTGGGTGCGGCGCTCCAGGCCGAGCTTGGCCAGCAGGTGCGACACGTAGTTCTTCACCGTCTTCTCGGCGAGGAACATGCGCTCGCCGATCTGCCGGTTGGTCAGGCCCTCCCCGATCAAGGCCAGGACGGTCCGCTCCTGCTCGCTCAGCTTGGACAGGGGACCTGACGGCTCGGCCGCCCTCCGCATGCGCTCGAGGACCGCCGTCGTGGCGGTGGGATCCAGCAGCGAGCCGCCGGCTGCGACCGTCCGGACACCGTTCAGCAGGTCCTGGCCCAGGATCTGCTTCAGCAGGTAGCCCGACGCGCCGGCCATGATGGCCTCGAAGAGGGCCTCGTCGTCGCTGTAGCTGGTCAGCATGATGACCTTGAGCTCCGGCATGACCGAGCGGACGTCGCGGCAGACCGAGACACCGTCGCCGTCCGGCAGCCGCACGTCCAGGATCGCGACGTCCGGCCGCAGGGCGGGGATGCGGGCGACCGCCTCCTTGGCGTTCTTCGCCTCGCCCACCACGGTGATCGCGGGGTCGCTCTCGAGGAGGTCGGCGACACCGCGGCGGACGATCTCGTGGTCGTCCAGGAGGAAGACCCGGATGGCGTCCGTCTCGGACCCGTCGTCGACTGCGCTCACCGAATCTGCTCCGTCCCCGCCGCCGTCCGCGCGGCCTCCGACCACCGGGACGCGCCCGTGGCGTCCCACGCCCGAGGCTAGGCGCACACCGGCGTCCCGCACTCAGAGTCGAAGGTCCCGTCCTCGTGCGTGCCCGGTGCGACGTCGGTCTCCGCCGACGAGGGCCTCCGGCCCTCGTCACCGCGGCTGCGACGCCGCCACGGTGACGGCATGGCAGAGAGCAGCAGGCGCGTCCTCGTGGCCTACGCGACCGCGTCCGGTTCCACCGGGGAGATCGCCGAGCGCATCGGCGATCGCCTACGGGTCGTCGCCGACGTGGAGGTGCAGCCGGTCGGCGCGGACCTGGACCTCGATCGCTTCGACGCCTTCGTGATCGGCAGCGCCGTGCACGACATGGCCTGGCTCCCCGACGCGCGCGAGTTCGCGGGACGCCTCGCCGGAACGCTGCACGGCCGTCCGGTCTGGCTCTTCAGCGTGGCCGGTATCGACCCCCGCGGCAGGGTGCGCCGGTGGATGGCCCGCCAGGAGGTGGTCCGCGTCGCGCGGGGGCTCCCCCGGGAGCTCCGGCCCGAGGACCACCCGCTCTTCGGTGGCGTCGTCCACATGGACGGGGTGCCCCTCTGGGGTCGGCTGTTCTACGCGCTCGCGCGGCAGCGGCCCGGCGACCACCGCGACTGGGCGGGGATCGAGGCGTGGGCCGACCAGGTCGCTGCCACCCTCGTGTCCCCGGTCCGGGACGCAGGGGCGCGGTGACCACCGCGTCGGTGGGCCCCGCGGGAACGGGACCTCCGCCACTGCTGCCCACCGCGCCCACCGCGGCACGCTCGGCGCGTCCCGACCCCACCCAGGAGGAACCGTGCTGACGACCCACGTGGACCCGACCACCGCGCGCGCCGCCGTGGCACTGGCGAACCGCGCTCCCTCGGTGCACAACTCGCAGCCGTGGCGGTGGCGGATCGGTCCCTCCAGCATCCACCTGTTCGGCGACCCCGACCGCGCCCTGCCCGCCACCGACCCGGAGGGCCGCGGGCTGCTGATCAGCTGCGGGGCGGCGCTGCACCACCTCCGGGTCTCGCTGCTCGCCGCCGGAGCCGCGAGCCGGGTGCACCGGATGCCCGATCCGGCCCACCCGCAGCACCTGGCAGCGGTGGAGCTCTCCCCGGCCCAGCCGACCGCCGACGACCTCGCGCTGGCGCAGGCGATCGAGAGGCGGCGGAGCGACCGGCGCGTGTTCTCCACCTGGCCGGTACCCGCCGGGTTCGTGGACCGCCTGCGCGGGGCTGCGACGGCCGAGGGTGCCGCGCTCGTCGTCCTCGACCCCGTCCGCCAGTGGGAGGTGGCCCGGCTGGTCGAGCGAGCAGGGGTCGAGCAGGCGCTCACGCCCGGGCTCGCGGAGGAGGTCGCCGCCTGGTCGGGCCGGAGCCGCGGCTCGGTCGACGGCGTGCCCGCGGCCAACGTGCCGGCGGAGACGACCGCAGCGGTGCCCGTGCGGCACTTCGCCGGCCGCCGGATGCCGCAGAACGTCCTGGGACACGGCGAGTCCGACGGCACCCTGGTCGCCGTCCTCGCCACCGAGGGCGACGGTGCGGTGGAACGCCTGCGCGCCGGCGAGGCGCTGAGCGCGGTGCTGCTGGCCGCGACAGCGCTCGGGCTGGCGACCGATCCGATCAGCCAGCCTCTCGAGGTGCCCGCGACCCGTGCCCGGCTCGCCGCCGACTGCCTGCCGTCCGGGCGCTCCCCGCAGGTGCTCCTGCGGCTGGGCTGGGCACCGATCAGCGCCACCCCGGTGCCCCCCACCGGTCGCCGTCCGGTCGACGACACCATCGACCGCCTCGACGCACCCTGGTGACGCCCGACCCGCCGCGGCAGCGACGTCACCAGGTGGTCCGCTGACCACCTGGTGCCCGTGGGACGTGCACGAGCACTCAGCCGGGGGCGACCCGCGCGCGGACATCGAGGGCGAGACAGCCGTCGGCGTCCACCCGGAGGGGGTTGGCCTCCACCTCCGCCAGCTCCGGCAGCACGTCGGCCAGCCAGCCGATCCGCCGCAGGCAGTCAGCGGCACCGGCACGGTCCAGCGCCCCGCCGTGGGCGGTGCCGAACAGGCCCGTCGCGGTCAGCGCGTCGTCCGCCTCGGCGGCCGACAGGGGCGCCAGCCGGTGCACCCGGTGCCCGAGCGCATCGGTCGCCCGTCCTCCCGGCCCGACCGCGACGACCGCGCCGGCCGACGCGTCCCGCACCGCGCCGACGAGCAGTTCGTCGCCGGGCGGCACCACCGGTTGCACGACCGCGCCCTGCCAGTCGGCTCCCGCCTGCCGGACCCAGCCGGCCACGACCGCGGTCACCTCCGCGGGCGAGCCCACGGGGAGCCGCAGGAGCCCGGCGTCCGCCTTGTGCACGATGCCGCGGACCACGCCCTTGACGGCGACGGGTCCACCGATCCGTGCAGCCGCCGCAGCTGCCTCCTCCGGAGTCCCTGCCCAGGCCGTGCGGACCAGCGGGATCCCGGCCGCCGCGCAGAGCCGGCCCACCTCCCCGGGCCGCAACCAGTCACCCCCGGGCTCCCGCCCGAGGACCGCGGCGACGACGTCGCGCGCGGCCCGGACGTCGACGCCGCCGGGTGCCGCCGGCACCGCCGCCTGCCGGTCGAGGCGGCACCGGCGTGCCACAGCGGCCGCGAGCGCCCGGGCGGCCGTCGTCGGGTCCGCCACGGACACGAGGAAGCGTCCGTCCGGGAGCTCGAGCCGCTCCAGCACCGTGCTGCGCCCGAGCCTGAGGTCGAGGACGGGCGCGCCCGCGTCCGCGGTGGCCGCGCCGGCCACCACCCCCGGACCGGGATCGCCGACGCCGGTGGGCAGCGTCGCGGTGACCACCGCAGCGACCGCCGGATGACCCCGCAGGCAGGCCAGGGCGGCCGCGAACGCCTCCGCGGACACCGCTGCCCCGGTGTCCACCGGATTGCCGGTCTCGGCCAGTGACGGGAGGACTGCGCGCAGGCGCTGCCGGAGGTCCGGCGGCAGCGGGTCCACCGGCAGTCCCGCTGCGGCGCAGGCATCGGCCAGGAGCACACCGACCCCGCCGGCGTTGGTCAGCACGGCGACCGTCCCGGCTCGCGGCAGGGGCTGTCCCCGCATCAACGCCGCAGCCGCGGCGAGCGAGGACACGTCGGGCACCGTCTGCACCCCCGCGGCGCGAGCAGCGGCGTCGCGCACGACCGCGGGGGTGGCGGCCCGGGCGGTGTGCGAGCTCGCCGCCCGCTCGCCCGCTCCGGAGGTGCCCGAGGCCACGACGAGGACCGGCACACGCCGGGTGAGGTGCTCGGCCGTGCGCACCAGCCCGCGCAGATCCGGCTCCGACTCGACGTACAGCACGACCAGTTCGGTGTCGGGGTCCTCGTCGAACCAGGCCAGCAGGTCACGCGCCCCCACGTCGTAGGAGTCCCCGATGGCCACCCCGGTGGAGAGCCCGAGGCCGAGGCGCGGCCAGGAGGAGAGCGTCGCGATGGCGATCCCACCCGACTGCGCGACCAGGCCGACGTCGCCCGCGGGTGGGAGCCGGCCGGCGAAGGACGCCATGAGCGACTCCGCCGGCCCGGGCACGGCCACGCCGAGGCTGTTGGGACCCAGCAGCCGCATGCCGTACCGGTGCCCGAGGGCGCGGAGCTCCTCGCGGGCACCGGGCACGGCCCCGAGCCCCCCGCTGAGGACGAGCACGCCGCCCACGCCGGCCTCCCCGCAGCCGGCCACCACCCCGGGGACCGCAGGCGCCGGTACGCACACGACGGCCAGGTCCACCGGTGGGGGGACCGCCCCGATCCCCGGGAGGCACGGGAACCCCTCCAGCTCCGCGGCCGCGGGGTTGACGGCGTGCACCGGGCCTGCGAAGCCGGCCTCGCGCAGGTTCCGCAGCACGGCCCGACCCACGGAGCCCTCGCCCCGGCCCGCCCCGACCACGGCGACCGAGCGCGGGCGCAGCAGCGGGCGCAGGCTGGCGACCGCGGCGGTCCGGAACCGCTGCTCGGCGGCGTCCAGGTACCGCTGCCCCGGGTGGAGGTCGACGTCGACCTGCAGAGCGGTTCCCTGGCGCCGCGTCACCACCGGCATGCCGAGGTCGCCGAGGACCTGCAGCATCGGACCGTTCTCGGCCAGGATCTCGGCCCTCAGCCGGTCGATGCCCAACCGGCCCGCCAGGCCGGCGAGGTGCTCCAGCAGCAGGGTGGCGACTCCTTCGTGCCGTGCTGCCGCGTCGACGACGGCGGCGATCTCCGCCGCGCCCCCGCCGAGCGGCAGGAGCTGCCCCACGCCGACCAGCCGCCCTCGGACACGGGCGCCGAGGGTGTGGTCGCCCGAGAGCGGGGACAGCGTGCGCCGCACGTACTCACCGAGCCCCGCGGGGTGCAGCGTGGCGAAACGCAGGTAGGTGTCCCGCTCGCCGAGCCGGCGGTGCAGGTCCAGCACCTCGTCCGCGTCCTCGGCGCCCAGTTCCACCAGCACGGCGGGCGTGCCGCTGCGCAGCAGGACGTGCTCCGCCTGGTAGGTCTCCGGCACGCGACCAGGCTCGGGCACCCGGAGCCGGGACGATCAGGGCCGAAGGGCCCGAGGAGGCCGGACCGTCGACCTCCGGCCCTCCACGACGGGCCCTTCGTCCGTCCCCCTCACCGGCGGCCCCGCCCTAGCGTCGGTGCGACAGCAGCAGACCTGCGAGGGAGTGAGCAACCGTGAACCGTGCCCTGGTCGTCTACGAGTCCGTGTTCGGCGACGCCCGCACGATCGCGCACGCCATCGCCGACGGGCTGTCCGCGAGCATCCCGGTCGACGTCGTCGCGGCGAGCGAGGGTCCCACCGAGGTCGGTGCGGACGTGGCGCTGGTGGTCGTCGGCGGACCGAACCACGCCTTCTCGATGCCCCGTCCCTCCACCCGCGACGGGGCTGTGACGCAGCACGGTGCGGAGATCGCCGACACCAGCCGCGGCCTGCACGAGTGGCTCGACGCGGTGCGGATCCAGGGTGACGGCACGCGCGCCGCTGCTTTCGACACCCGGAGCGACCACCCCAAGCTGCTGGTGAAGATGGACCACGCGGCCAGGACGGAGGAGAAGCTGCTCCGCGGCCACGGCATGACGATCCTGGCGCCCGCCGAGCACTTCTACGTGACCGACACCAAGGGCCCGCTCGCCCCCGGTGAGGAGGACCGCGCCCGGCTGTGGGGAGCGGCGCTGGCTCAGGCGCTGGCGGCGCAGCCGGTGGGGCGCCGCTGAGGCGGCACGCGCTCGCGGCCCGTGTCGAGAACGCCGTCGACCGGCACTCGGTCCGGCTCGGTGCGTGGCTGCTCCGGCGTACCCGCGGCCGGATCGTCCGCCTGTGGCGGCGGCGGGCCCTGGTGCTCACGACGCGCGGGCGCCGGTCCGGACTGCCCCGGACCGTGGTGGTCCAGTACTTCCCCGACGGGGAGGACGTGGTCGTCGTCGCGGCCAACAGCGGGATGCCGGCCCACCCCGCCTGGTACCTGAACCTCATCGCCGACCCACGGGCGACCGTCGAGCTCGAGGGCCGCACCGTGCAGGTCCGCGCGGTCCCTATGACAGCCGAGGAAGCCGCGGCGTGGTGGCCGCGCGTCCTGGCCGCGGCCCCCGACTACGCGCGGTACAGGCAGCGCACCGACCGCCGCATCCCCCTGCTGCGACTGGTCCCCGTGACGGACCCGGGCACCGGGACCGCTCCGCCGCCCGCATGAGAGCCGACGGGGGTTCTGCCGCCACCGGTACGTCGAGCAGGCTCCTCGAGCCCCTGCGCGACGGGCCGCTGACCGCGTACGTGCTGCTCGCCGTCGTCCTGTCCTGGGCATGGTGGGTGCCCGTCGCCCTCGCCGGCGGCACGGCCAGCCACGTCCCCGGTCTGCTGGGCCCGCTCGTGGCCGCGGTCCTGGTGTCCGCGGCCACCGGCGGCAGGGAGGCGCTGCGCCGGCTGCGGGGGCGGTTCGGCGCGTTCCGCTGGTGGCTCCTGGCCCTCACCCCGGCGCTCGTCGGCGCGCTCGCGGCCGTCGTCGCGCAGCTGGTCGGCCACCGGCCCTCGTGGGGCGACTTCGCGGTCATGCCCGGCGTGCCGGAGTGGCCGTGGCCGGTGGTCGTGCTGGTCCTCCTGGTCGTCGGTGGCCTCGGGGAGGAGGTGGGGTGGCGTGGATCGGCGTGGACCCGGCTGCGCCGGCATCTCGACCTGCGCGACGCCGCGCTGGTGCTCACCATCCCGTGGGCGGTGTGGCATCTCCCGCTGTTCTGGATCGACAGCGGTCTGGCCGGCCTGTCCCCCCTCGTCGTCCCCGGGTGGCTGCTGGGCCTGGCGAGCGGTTCTGTCGTGCTCGGCTGGTTGTACGAACGCAGCGGCAGCCTCCTGGTGGTGGCGCTCGCGCACACCGCGGTGAACGTCGCCAGTGGCACCCGGGGCGGCGAGGGGCCGGTCGCGGCCGCCGTCACGGTGGGCGTCATCGCCGCGGCGACGGCCGTGCTGGCAGCGGCACGTCGGGGCGGGCGCACGGGCAGTCCGGGGAGCGGCGCGCCGTGACCCCGGAGGAGTTCTTCGCCGGCTCCGACCTGGGACTGGCCGTCCTGGCCCGCGTGCGGGCCGCGGTCGATGCGGCCGGCGGTGCGCAGCTGCGGGTGTCCCGGAGCCAGGTGGCTTTCCGGCGACGCCGCGGTTTCGCCTACCTCTGGCGACCGGGGCGCTACCTGCGGCGGCCGGCGGCTGACGTGGTGCTCTCCATCGCGCTCGCCCGCCGGGACGGCTCGAACCGCTGGAAGGAGGTGGCCCACCCCGCCCCAGCCACCTGGATGCACCACCTGGAGGTGCACGACCCCTCCGACATCGACGACGCGGTCGCCGCGTGGTTGCGCGAGGCTGCCGACGGGGCCGGACCAGCGGCCTGACGCCTCGCGGGCCGTCGGCCGGTCAGCGGCCGGTCAGCGGCCGGTCAGCGGCCGGCCGCCTCCCGCACCCGGCGACGCACGTCGCGCTCGACGAGGATCGGCAGGAACTGCCTGACCGTGGCGTCCGCGAACCGGGCACGGGCGGCCGCCAGGTGCGACCTCACGGCCGTCGCTGCCGCCGGGTCGCCCGCGACCTCCGCCAGGAGGCGCGCCTCGACCCTCGCCAGGTGCTCGTCGACCGGATCGGTGCTCGCCCCGCTGCGCGGCGCCGGGAGGACCGTGGTCATCCCCGCTCTTCCCGAGTGCGCAGGAGCCGGCGCAGCAGACCGCGGGTCCGCGGTGCGCGGGTGCCCGAGGGGGTGGGCCGCTCCGGCTGCGGGGTCCCGGCGGCACGTGTCGGTGCAGGCTGCGCCGGGTGCGCCCCTGCCCCCTCGGCCAGGCGCTCGTGCACCAGGCGCTCGTGGGCGAGGTAGTGCTGCAGGGCGTCCGGCGCCGACCGGTGGCCACGTGCGGCCACGTCGTGCCGGGCCTCCCACTCGGCCATCCGCTTCTCGGCTTCGGTCATCCGGAGCGGGTCACGGCCCTCCTCCGCCCGTCCGGCGGCGGACGTACCCGGGCTGCGGTCCTCGGTGGTCATCAGCCCCTCCTCGCTTCGACTGCCCCTCCACCCTCGCGCTCGCCTCCCCCGGCGCCGAGGGCTCTAGGTCCTGTCGTGGAGGGACTCCCGCCCCGCGGGCCACGGCGCCCCTCGCCGACCCGCCCGGCACGGCCCTCCGCGCTGCCCTGACCAGCACCAGGAGAACCGAGGGCACGAGCGCCGCGGCGGCGGGGACCGACAGCTCGGTCAGGGTCAGCGGCTCGGTGCGGAGCAGGTCGGAGAGGCCCGGCAGGTAGACGCCGGCCAGCAGGAGCGCGACGTTCCCGACCGCCGCCGCAGGCACCCACCCCCCACCGTCCGAGAACCCCCGGCGCCAGGCACCCGCCGGCCGCAGCGCCAGGGCGAGCAGCAGCTGCGCGGCGGTCAACGTCACGAACAACTGCGTCTGCCACGGCCCGCCGGCCGACCGGGACCAGGTGGCCACGCCGAGGCACGCACCCGCGATCGCCGCGGACAGCCCCGCGACCTGCCACACCAGCCGGCGGTCGAGCACCCCGTCGTCGGGACGGCGCGGCGGCCGGCGGAGCACATCCGGAGCGGCCGGCTCGGCGCCCATGGCCACGCCGATCGGTCCGTGGGTGAGCAGGTTGACCCACAGCACCTGGGCGGGGACGAGGGGGAGCGCCAAGCCCACGAAGGGGCCCAGGAGCATGACCAGCACCTCGCTGACCCCGCCGGCGACCCCGTAGCCGACGAACCGCCGCACGTTGTCGAACACCCGCCGGCCCTCGCCGATCGCGGCGGTCACCGTGGCCAGGCTGTCGTCGGCGAGCACCAGGTCGGCTGCCTCCTTGGCCACCTCGGTGCCGCGCCGGCCCATCGCGACGCCGATGTCGGCGGCGCGCAGCGCGGGCGCGTCGTTCACGCCGTCGCCCGTCATGGCCACCACGTGCCCCTCGGCCTGCCGGCCGAGGACGAACCGGAGCTTGCCCTCGGGCTCGACCCTCGACAGCACGTTCCCCTCCACCGGGTGCCGGTCGTCGACGAGGCCGACCGCCCGGGCCACGGCCTCGGCCGTCCCGGCGTGGTCACCGGTGACCAGGACCGGACGGATGCCGGCCCGGTGGCAGGCGGCGATGGCGTCGGCGGCCTCCGGGCGGACCGGGTCGTCCAGGGCGATCAGGCCGAGCAGCGCACCGTCCTGCGCGACGGCGAGCACGCGGCGTCCCTCTCCTGCCCACCGCGCGGCCACGGCTCCGGCGTCGTCGCCACCGCGGAGCCCGGGCAGGACGGATTCCGGTGCGCCCTTGATCACCGCCGTGGTCGCCCCGTCCGGACCGCGGTGGTCCGTGCGCATGCGGCGCACCCGCGCGTCGAAGGGTTCCTCGCGCAGCCGAGGATGCGCCGCCCGCACCGCCACCACGTCGATCCCCGACGCCAGGGCGGCGCGCACGAGCGAGGTCTCGGTGTCGGCGGACCCCGCGGAACCTGCCGCGCCCGCGCCGAGCGGGTCGGCGTCGTTGCACAGCACCGCAGCCTCGAGCAGTGCCCGGGTCGCCCCGTCGGCCGGCCCGTCGAGCTCGCGGTCGCCGGCGGCCGGGGTCCACACCCGGTCGGCGACCATCGCACCGCGGGTCAGCGTCCCGGTCTTGTCGGTGGCGAGCAGGGTGACCGACCCCAGGGTTTCCACCGACGGGAGCGTCCGCGCGATGGCACCGCGGCGCGTCATCCGTGCGGCACCGCCCGCGAGGGCCAGGGTCACGACGGCGGGCAGGGAGTCGGGCACCGCGGCGGCGGCCAGGGCGGCGGCCGTCACGGCCGTGGTGCCCCAGGGCTGGCCGCGGAGCAACCCGGAGACCACGAACACGAGGCAGGCGAGGGCCACACCCACGGCGATCTGCCGGCCCAGCCGGTCCAGTCGCCTCTGCAGCGGCGTGGCCGGGGACGCCTCCGCCTGCACGAGCGCCGTGACACGGCCCGATGCGCTCCCTGCACCCGTCGCGACCACGAGGGCCTCGCCGGTGCCCCGGACGACGCGGCTGCCGGCGTGCACCATGCCGGCGCGGTCGCCCAGCGGGCCCTCCTCCGCGGTGACCGCTTCCGCCGCACGATCCACCGGGAGCGACTCACCGGTCAGCAGCGCCTCGTCCACCTGCAGCCGGGCCGCGCGCAGCAGACGGGCGTCCGCGCCGACCACGTCCCCCGCCGTGAGCCGGAGGACGTCGCCGCGGACCAGCTCGCGCGTGGGCAGCCAGAGGTCCCGCCCTCCTCGCACCACGCGGGCGCTGGGCGCCACCAGCGTGTCCAGACCGCGGACCGCGCGCAGCGCCTTGCGCTCCTGGACCACCCCCAACGTGCTGTTGACCACGATGACCAGCACGATGACGGCGCAGTCGACGAGGTCGCCGATGAGCGCCGTCAGCACCGCGGCTCCGAGGAGCACCAGGATCAACGTGTCGGTCAGCTGGCCGAGCACGGATCTCCAGACCGGCAGCGGGCGGCGGATCTCGACCTCGTTGGGTCCGTCGAGGGCGAGCCGGGCGGCCGCGGTGGCCTCGTCGAGGCCGGTCAGCGGATCGACGTCCAGCTCGGCGGCCACGTCGGCCGCGGGGCGGGTCCAGGGCGCGTGCGGCACGGCCGTCGTGGAGCCCGCCCGACCCGACAGGGCGGGGACGGCACCGGGGTTCACCCGTGCAGCGTTCGACGCCCGTCCGCACGCCACCCAGGGGCAGAGGTCCGCGGGGGCGCGCCATCCGGCCCTCGTGGTCATGACCAATTCCTCCACCTGCGGGAGCGCACCTCCGCGACGCTGGCCGCGGACGGATGAGGGATCGAGACACGAGCCGCGGTCATGGACGCCGACCGCGGCGCACGAGGAGTTGCGGTGACCGGATCGACCACCTCCCAGACCCCGAGCCCCCGGCCGGCGGTCGAGGCCCCCCCGACGCCCGGCGCCGACCGGTTCGTGGCGCGATTGGGCGACCTGCGGTCGGCAGACGTCGACCGGGCCGGCGGCAAGGGCGCCAACCTCGGCGAGATGACCGGCGCCGGGTTCCCGGTCCCCGGTGGCTTCGTGGTGCTGGCCGGGGCGTTCCGCCGCGCGCTCGAGGAGGTACGGGCCGCCGTCACCGATCTCAACGACGCGGCTCTGGGCGCCGCGAGGGAGCGCGCATCCGGTGCGACGGAGGACCGCCTGGCCTCCGCCTGCGCACGGCTCCAGGCGAGCATCCGGTCGGCGGGCATGCCCGCCGACGTGGCCGGCGCCATCAGGGACGAGCACGCGCGGCTGCAACCCGGTGCCGCGGTCGCGGTCCGCTCGTCGGCCGTCGGCGAGGACAGCGCGGACACGTCCTACGCAGGCATGAACGCCACGTTCACGAATGTCCGCGGGGCCGACGCGCTGGTGGACGCGGTCGTGGAGTGCTGGGCGTCCGCCTTCACGCCTCGGGTCGTGGCGTACCGGGCCGAGCACGCCCGAGGAGGCCTGCCCGACATCGCCGTCGTCGTCCAGGTGATGGCACCTGCCGAGAAGGCCGGCGTCGCCTTCACGGCCGACCCGGTCACCGGCCGGCGCGACCGGGTGGTCGTGGAGGCGGCCTGGGGGCAGGGCGAGGTCGTCGTCAGCGGCCGGACGGAACCCGACACGTACGTGCTCGACACCGGGGGGCCGGCGCTGCTCGAGGTTCACCGGGGAACCCAGAGCCAGAAGATCGTGGCCGCCCCGGGAGGCGGCGACCGGGTGGTGTCCGTCGGGGAGGACGAGGCCGGCCCGGTGCTCTCCCGGGCGGAGGCCGAGCGGATCGCCGCCCTGGCCCTCCGGGTCCAGCAGCACTACGGCTGCCCGCAGGACGTCGAGTGGGTGCTCAGCCACGGCATCCTGTCCCTGGTGCAGACGCGGCCCATCACCACCCTGGGCACCGCTGTCGACGTGCCGGTCGCCGAGGCGGCCGCCGCGGACCGGACCGAGCCGCTCCTCCGTGGCCTGGCGGCCTCGCCCGGTCGCGCGTCCGGACGGGTCCGCGTCCTGCTCTCCCCCGCCGACGGCGTCCGCATGCTCGACGGGGAGGTGCTCGTGGCCCCGCTGACCAACCCCGACTGGATGCCGGCCGTGCGCCGTGCGGCGGCGCTGGTCACCGACACCGGAGGCGTCACCTGCCACGCGGCCATCGTGGCCCGCGAGCTCGGCGTCCCGGCCGTCGTCGGCACGCGCAGCGGCACGCGCACGCTGACCGACGGGGACGTCGTGACGGTCGACGGGGCCACCGGCCGGGTCTGGGCCGGTCGGCACGACGAGCCCGTGGCCGCCACCCCGGCGAGCTCGCCGTCCCTGCCGGCCACGGCCGAGAACGGTCCGGCCGAGGTGATCGGGACAGGCCTGCACGTCAACCTCGCCGATGCCGCCCAGGCGTCCGCGGTCGCCGAGCTGCCGGTCGACGGGGTCGGCCTGCTGCGCGCCGAGCTCCTCCTGACCCGGGCGCTCCGAGGGCAGCACCCCTCGGCCCTGATCGCGGCCGGGGAGTCCGAGCGGGTTGTCGCCGACCTCGCCACCTCGATCGCCACGATCGCCCGGGCCTTCGCGCCCCGCCCGGTGACCTACCGCGCCGCCGACCTGCGCAGCAACGAGTTCCGCGGGCTCGTCGGCGGAGAGGACCACGAGCCGGTGGAGGACAACCCGATGATCGGCTACCGCGGCTGCTACCGGTACGTGCACGACCCGTCGTTCTTCCGCCTCGAGCTGGCCGCCCTCGCCCGGGTCCGGGAGGAGTTCCCCGCCGTCGCGCTGATGATCCCGTTCGTGCGCACGAAGTGGGAGCTGGAGGCCTGCCTGGCGCTGGTCGACGACTCGCCCCTCGGCCGGCAGCGCGGTCTGCGCCGCTGGGTGATGGCGGAGGTCCCCTCGGTCGCCCACTGGCTGCCGGAGTACGTCGGCCTGGGCGTCGACGGGGTCTCCATCGGGAGCAACGACCTCACCCAGCTGGTCCTCGGGGTGGACCGGGACTCCGGCGACCTGGCCGAGCTCTTCGACGAGGCCGACCCCGCGGTGCTCGAGGTGATCGACCGGGTGATCGCGACGGCCCGCCGGATGGGCATCCCGTCGTCCCTGTGCGGGCAGGCACCGTCGCGCCGCCCCGCGTTCGTCGAGCACCTCGTGCGCGCGGGCATCACGTCGGTCTCGGTGGAGCCCTCCGCCGTGCCCGCCACCCGGCGCGCGCTGGCCACCGCGGAGCGGCGCCTGCTGCTGGAGGCGGCCCACGGCGCGACGCCGGCCCCCGGGCTCCTGCGGTGACCGGGCAGCTCTCGCCGCTCGACGACCGGATGGCCGCCCTGGAGGCCGCCGCCACCCGGGCCACGCACACCTCCGCGTTCTGCGAGGTCCCGCCGTGCGCCCTCGTCCTGCACCGGGACCGCCTCGAGCTCCGCCTCGACCGGCCGGCGCCGGGTGCCGGGGCACCCGCCCGCCGCAGCGTGCAGGGCGCCGGGGCCGTGGTGCTGGCCGCCCGGGTCGCCCTGGCCGGCCAGGGGTGGACGGCGGAGGTCGAGCGGCTGCCCCGTCCCGACGACAGGGAGCTGGTCGCCGTCCTGCGACCCGTGGCCGGGCGGCCCGAGGCGGGGCTCGCGCCGCTCGCCGCCGTCGCCGCCGCCGGGCCGCTCCGTCGTCGCACCCCCGGGACGCGGCTGCCCTCGCCGGCCCTGCTGCAGCTGGCGGGCCGTGCGGCGGCGATGGAGGACGCCGTGCTGATCCCGGTGACCTCCGACCCCGGCCACCGCCTGCTCGACGACCTCGACCGGGAGGCCCGCGCCGTCCTGGGCCACGACCTGCCGGCCGGGCCGGCAGCCCACCCGGGACAGGGCAGCTCCGGCCGGGGGGTGTTCCTGCTGCTGGCCACGGACGGCGACGACGAGCTCGCCTGGCTCCGGTCGGGTGAGGCCCTGGAACGCGTCCTGCTCGTGCTGGCCGCCCGCGGATGGCCACCGACCGTGCTCCCGCACGTGTTCGACGTCCCGCTCCTCCGCGCCCGCGTGCGCTCGGACCTGTGCTGGGACGACCACCCGCAGGCCCTGGTCAGGGTCGGCTGAGCCGCGGGCCCGGCGTCAGGTCCGGCCGTGTGGGGCTCGCGCCTCCTGGGACGCGCCTTCAACGAAAGTTGACGGATGACGGCCATCAACCTAGGTTGATGCCCATGGTCGAACTGGGCCCCCTGCCGGCGCCGGAGCAGCCGGAGGCGGCGCTGGCCGCGGTGGTGGCCCTGCGCCGGCTGGCGGCCCGGTTGGAGGTCGCCGCGGTGGTCGAGGCAATCGCTCAGGGCTGGACGTGGGCCCACGTCGGCGAAGCACTGGGCATCAGCACCCAGGCCGCGCACAAGAAATTCGCATCCGAGGTTCGCGCCCGGCGCGGCCGGTGATCAGGAGGAATGACCGATGGGGATCGTCACCGCGGTGCGGGACGTGCGCACGATCAAGCGGCTGCTCACGCAGGCCGAAGCCGAGGCGCGCAGCGGCGGGGAGCAGACGCCCGGACCGGAGCATCTGCTGCTGGCCGCCACGGCCCTGCCCGACGGCAGCGCCGCCCGTGCCCTGCAGCGCGTCGGGGTCGACCCGCAGCGGCTGCGCACCGCGATCGAGGAGGCGCACGAGGATGCGCTGGCCGCAGTGGGGATCGAGGTCGAGCACCGCTCCGACGGAGCAGCCGGACTGCACAGCCCGGCCACCGGCGCCTTCCGCTCGACGCCCCAGGCGCAGCAGGTCTTCCAGGAGGCCGTCACCCTGTCGAAGTCGACCAAGCCGTCCGGGCTGACGGGCGCGCACGTCGTCGCGGCGACCACCCGTCTGGAGCACGGGACCGCGGCCCGGGCCCTCGCTGCCCTCGGCGTGGACCGCGACCGCCTCCGCGAGGCCGCGTGCGCCGAGGCCGGGATCAGCTGATGCTCGACCTCCTCGGAGATCTGATGAGTGGCGTGACCGGAGGACTGATCGGCGGCTGGCTGCGCAAGCGGCGCGCAGAGCGGTCCCGGAGGAGCACCACGGGCGAGGAACCCGTACCGCTCACCTCGGGCTGAGGACGTCGAGCACGTGCCGCCGGATCTCGAGGTCCTCCCGGGCGGTGACAACGACGGTGCGCACCGGACCGCCCGGCTCGCTGATGTCCGCGTCGGTGCTCGCGCACCGGTTGCGCTCGCCCTCGACCGCCACGCCCAGGTGGGCGAGGCCGTCGGCCAGGGCCTGGCGCACCTCCCAGGAGTGCTCCCCCACCCCGCCGGTGACGACGAGGAGGTCCAGCCCACCGGTGGCCGCCGTGAGGGCCGCCGCCTCCCGGACGAGCCGGTGCCGGTAGACGTCGAAGGCGAGCACGCACGCCGGGTCGCCTGCGGCCCGGCCGGCCAGCACGTCCCGCAGGTCCCCGTCGGTGCCGGACAGACCCTTGAGGCCCGAGTGGTGCTCGAGCACGTCGGTCAGCTCCGCCAGCGGGACCCCGCCGTGCTCGAGCAGCCACAGCACGAGCCCGGGGTCCAGCGTCCCCGGCCGGGTGTTCATGACCAGGCCGGCCAGTGGCGTGAAGCCCATGGTGGTGTCCACCGAGCGCCCGCCCACGACGGCTGCCAGGGAGGCCCCGGCACCCAGGTGGCAGGTGACGGTCCGGAGGTCGGCGACCTCCCGGCCGACCAGTTCGGCGCCGCGACGGGCGGCGTAGGCGTGCGACAGACCGTGGAACCCGTACCGGCGCAGCCCCCACCGCTCGTTCCACTCCGCGGGGAGGGGGTAGGTGGCCGCGGCGGCCGGCATGGTCGCGTGGAAGCCGGTGTCGAAGCAGGCCACCGCCGGCACGTCCGGCAGCAGCTCCCGCACCGACCGCACCCCGGCCAGCGCGCGCGGCTGGTGGAGCGGTGCGAGGTGGCTGACCGAGTACAGGTAGGCGACGAGCACGTCGTCGACGACCACGGGATCCCGGTGCCGCGCACCGCCGTGCACGATCCGGTGTCCCACGGCGTCCACCGGGCCGCACGCGGCGAGGAAGTCCTCCAGCGGCTGCAGGTCCCCCTCCCCCCGCCAGCGCTGGACCGTCGTGGCCGCGGTCGCGCTGCCGTCGTCGTCCAGGCGGGTGAGCTTCAGGCTGCTGGAGCCTGCGTTCACGACGAGGACGTTCATCCCGCCTCCGGCTCGCGCAGCGGGCCCCCGCCGGAGGTGGCGGGCCCGGCCGCGCCGCTCCACTGCCAGTCGCGGATCCCGGGCAGGTCCTCGCCGTGGATGCGCACGTACTGGCGGTGCTCGGTGAGCTGGTCCCGCAGCCGATCCCGCGCGTGCGCACCGATGCTGGCGAGCCGGGGCACGCGGTCGATGACGTCGATGGCCAGGTTGTACCGGTCGATCCGGTTCATCACGCAGATGTCGAAGGGCGTCGTGGTCGTGCCCTCCTCGACGTAGCCCCGCACGTGGAAGTTCTCGTGGTTGCTGCGCCGGTAGGTGAGCCGGTGGATCAGCCAGGGATAGCCGTGGTAGGCGAAGATCACCGGCTTGTCGGTGGTGAAGTACGAGTCGAACTCGCGGTCGGAGAGGCCGTGGGGGTGCTGACGGTCGTCCTGCAGCCGCATCAGGTCGACCACGTTGACGACCCGGATCCGCAGGTCGGGGAAGAACCCCCGCAGGATCTCCACGGCCGCGAGGGTCTCCATGGTGGGGACGTCGCCGGCGCAGCCGAGGACGACGTCGGGGTCCTCCCCCGCGTCGGTGCTCGCCCACGGCCAGATGCCGATGCCCTTGGTGCAGTGCTCGACCGCGGCGTCGACGTCCAGGTACTGCAGCGCCGGCTGCTTGCCCGCGACGATGACGTTCACGTACTGCCGGGTGCGCAGGCAGTGGTCGGCCACCGACAGCAGGGTGTTCGCGTCCGGTGGCAGGTAGACGCGGATGACGTCGGCCTTCTTGTTCACGACGTGGTCGATGAAGCCGGGGTCCTGGTGCGAGAACCCGTTGTGGTCCTGCCGCCACACGTGCGAGGTGAGCAGGTAGTTCAGCGAGGCGATCGGCCGCCGCCACGGGATGCCGTTGGTGGTCTTCAGCCACTTGGCGTGCTGGTTGAACATCGAGTCGACGACGTGGATGAAGGCCTCGTAGCAGGAGAAGAACCCGTGCCGCCCGGTGAGCAGGTAGCCCTCCAGCCAGCCCTGGCACAGGTGCTCGGAGAGCACCTCCATGACCCGGCCGTCGGGGGCCAGGTGGTCGTCGCCGGGCCGGCGCTCGGCCATCCAGGCGCGGTCGGTGACGTCGAGCACGGCACCGAGCCGGTTGGAGTTGTTCTCGTCCGGCGAGAACAACCGGAAGGAGGTCGTGTTCTCCCGCATCACCTCGCGGAGGAACGTGCCCAGGACGCGGGTCGCCTCGACCGCCCCGGTGCCCGGGGCGGGCACCGGCACGGCGTGCTGCCGGAAGTCCGGCATGCGCAGGGGACGCAGCAGCTCACCACCGTTGGCGTGCGGGTTGGCGCTCATCCGCCTCGCGCCGGCCGGGTGGAGGTCCCGGACGGCGGGGACCGGGCTGCCGTTGTCGTCGAACAGCTCGTGGGGGCGGTAGCTGCGCAGCCACTGCTCCAGGACGGCGCGGTGGCCGTCGTCCTCGCGGGCGTTCTTGAACGGGACCTGGTGCGAGCGCCACGTCCCCTCCACCTGCAGCCCGTCGACGACCTCCGGGCCGGTCCACCCCTTGGGTGAGGCGAGCACGATCATCGGCCACCGCGGCCGGTCGGTGACGCCCTCCTCCCGGGCCCGTCGCTGGATCCCGGCGATCTCGTCGAGGCACCGGTCGAGCGTCGCGGCGAACTGCTGGTGCATCGCCGCTGGGTCGTCGCCCTCCACCAGGTAGGGCGCGTGGCCGTAGCCGCGCAGCAGCTCGAGCAGCTCCTCGCGCGGGATGCGGGCCAGCACCGTCGGATTGGCGATCTTGTATCCGTTGAGGTGCAGGATCGGCAGCACCGCCCCGTCGGTGCGCGGGTCGGCGAACTTGTTGGAGTGCCAGCTCGCGGCCAGCGGGCCGGTCTCGGCCTCCCCGTCGCCGATGACGGCGGCCACCACCAGGTCCGGGTTGTCGAACGCGGCCCCGTAGGCGTGCACGAGGGCGTAGCCGAGCTCGCCGCCCTCGTGGATCGAGCCCGGCGTCTCGGGCGCCACGTGGCTGGGGATGCCGCCGGGGAAGGAGAACTGCGTGAACAGACGCCGCAGGCCTGCCTCGTCCTGCGAGACGTCGGGGTACACCTCGCTGTACGTCCCCTCCAGCCACGCCGCGGCGACCGGTCCGGGCCCGCCGTGCCCCGGACCCATCACGTAGACCATGTCCAGGTCGCGCGCGGCTATGGCCCGGTTGAGGTGCGCGTAGACGAAGTTCAGCCCGGGCGTCGTCCCCCAGTGGCCGAGCAGCCGTGGCTTGATGTGCTCCGGTCGCAGCGCCTCGCGCAGCAGCGGGTTGCCCATCAGGTAGATCTGGCCGACGGACAGGTAGTTCGCCGCCCGCCACCAGGCGTCGACCGCCTGCAGTTCCCGCTCGTCGAGCGGACCGGTCAACGGCGCGGTGTCCTGCAGCAGCGAGTCCACTGACTTCGAGTCTCCGTCCCCTGGGATGACGTCCCGACGTGAGGTCGTGCCGGTCATGCGGTGCCCGTCTGCGACGCCGGCCACGCCTGGTTCCCGCCGGTTCCGCTGCGGACGACCGTCACCGGGCAGGGCGCGTGCCGGACGCACTGGTCGCTGACCGACCCGAGCAGCAGCCCGGCGAACCCGCCCAGCCCCCGGGCACCGACGACGAGGAGGTCCGCTCCCCCCGCTGCCTGCAGCAACCGGCGGGCCGCCGGCCCGTGCGTCACGTGGCAGGTGACGGTCAGCCCCTCAGGGAGGTCCTCCGCGGCGACGTGCGCGCGCAGCTCGTCGCGCACGGCCGTCTCGAAGTCGCGCAGCGGTGGGACGTACCCCGGTTCCCAGGACGGCGGCCGTGGGGCGGTCGTCAGGTGCCACGCCCGGACGACGTGCAGCTCCATGCCTGCTCGCGCGGCGAGCCGGGCGGCCCACACGACAGCCTCCTGGGCGCACCGGGATCCGTCGTGCCCGACCACGACCCCGCCGTCGACCGTGACCGACTCGGCGACCTCGTCCACCAGCGCCACGCTCCCCGCTCCTCCGCACCCGGGGACGCGTCGAGCGACCCTCTCCGCCACTGTGTCCGGTCACGGCCGTGGCGTCTCCGGGACCAAGGTCCCGTCCTCGCCGTCATCGGTCACGCGGAGGGCCGGCCTCGCCGGCGCGCCGGCCCGCGGCCCGGTGAGGGACGAGGAGGAGCACGGGCGCCGCCGGCTCGACCCCGGACCGCGGGAACGTCCGACGGTAGGACGCCACGGCCTCGTCGTAGCCGGGTTCACCGGCTGCGAGCCGTCGAGCGCTCGCGTCCCGCACCCGCCCACCGGATCGCACCGTGACCTGCTGCGGCGTCGTCGTGAAGTTCCGCCACCACGTCTTGGCGTCGTGCTGACCCGCCCTGACCACCAGGTCCGTGCCGGCTGGAGCCGCCATGACCGGCAGTTCGTACGCACGACCGGTCCGGCGGCCGGTGTAGCCGAGGAGCACCAGGTGCGACCCGAGCACCGCATGGGCCCTGCTCCGGCTGATGGCGCGGACGACGGGGTTGGCGACGTGGTTGCGCAGCCACACGTGAGCTCCTCGGTCGGCAGATCCGGTCGAGCGGCGGCATGGAGGTCCACCCCCGCGCGCGCACCGGCAGCTGTGCCGGTCCGAGGCACATGCTGGGCGGCCGACGGAGGCACCGGGGCGGGTCGGAGGTCCCGTGTCGTCCGACCTCCGACACCGGAGCCGTCAGCCACACGTGGCGGTCGCACGGTCGGGCTGCTCCCCCGGGTCTCCGCAGCTCGGGGGCCCGGGAGGCATCACGCCGAGGGTCCGGCGGCCGTGCGCGGCGGTGCGCGGCCCCCGTCACCCGCGGCGCCTGCGTGAGACCGTGCAGAACGGGTACGCAGGCTCCGGGTGCCTTCCCGCGCGTCGGCCCTCCCGCACCGGTTCTCAGCACGGGGAGACAGCAGCCTTGCACCGCACCGACACCTCGCAGCCGCACGGAGGCCTCGACCGGGCCCCCGATGGCGCCTCGCCGGGCTTCCGGCACGACGCCCTGGTGTACGCGGACGTCGACGAGCTGGTCGCCGTCGCCGCCCCGTGGCTGCTCGACGGCCTGGCGTGCGGCGACGGCGCGCTGATCGCGGCCGGGCCCGGGACCACCGGGCCGCTGTGCGACGCCGTCGGCGACGACCCGCGGGTGCTCGTCGTGGAGAGGCACGCCCTCTACCGGGCCCGCACACCCGCCGCGATCACCGCGTTCCGCCGCTTCGCCGACGAGCACGCAGCACCCGGCCGCCGGCTGCGCGTCGTCGGCGAGACCGACTACGGGACCACGGCCGCGGACTGGCGGGAGTGGCAGGCCTACGAAGCGGTGATCAACTCGGCCCTCGGTCCCTGGCCGCTGTGGGGCCTGTGCGTGTTCGACGCCGCGCTCCCCGAGCCGATCCTGTCCTCGGTGCGGCAGACCCACCCCCGGCTGGTCTCCGCCGCCGGCCGGGCCCCCAACGCCGACTTCCTCGACCCGGCCACCTACCTGCGCGGCCTCCCGGTGCCCGACGAGCCGCTCGAGGCCACGCCTCCGGACCTGGCCGACGACGACATCAGCGACCAGGCCGCGGTGCGCCGGGCCGTGCGCGGTCTGCTGGCCGGCGTCGACGGCCCGGCGGACCTGCTCGAGGACTTCCTCATGGCCGTCGACGAGATGACCTCCAACGCCGTCCGGCACGGCACCCCGCCGGCAGGGCTGCGGATGTGGACCGCGCCCGGCCGGCTGGTGGCCACCATCCGGGACTCCGGTTCCGGCCTCGAGGACCCGTTCGCCGGCTACGGGCCCGCGCACGGCGAGGACCTCTCGCACGGCGGCATGGGTCTGTGGCTGGCCCGGCAGCTGTGCGACCACGTCGCCATCCGCCGCGAGGCCGACGGCGTCACCGTCCGGCTGTCCACCGGCTGGAGCTGAGCGGCCGCCGCGTCCGGCCCCGGCTTGGAGCGCCGTTGGAGGGGGCCGGCGCACGGTCACCGGACCGGGCCCGCGCACGAGCGGGCCCAGCTCCGGAGGGACGACGATGACCCCGACCATCCCCGCAGCGCGCACGGGCGACGACGCGACGACCGGCGAGCGGCCCCCGGTGCTGGTCGTCGGCGCCGGCCCCGTCGGCCTCACCGCGGCCTGCGAGCTGGTGCGCCAGGGCGCCCGCGTCCGGGTGATCGACGCCGCGACCGCACCGACCGACCAGTCGCGCGCGGTCACGGTGCACGTGCGCACGCAGGAGCACCTCGCCGCGATGGGGGTGCTGGACCGGGTCGCGGCCGAGGCCGTCGCCATCGGCGCCTTCGAGCTGCACACCGGCCGCGACGCCGTGCAACGCGTCCGGGCGACCACCGAGCACCTGGACTCCCGGTACCGCGCCATGCTGGATCTGGCCCAGCCGCGCACCGAGGCGGTCCTGACCGACCTCGCCGGCGCGCTCGGCATCCGTCTCGAGCGCGGGGTCGTGCTGGACGACCTGACCCAGGACGAGGACGGCGTCACCGTCACCCTCACCTCGGCGGCCGGCACCACCGAGGAGCGCTACGCCTGGGTGGTGGGCACCGACGGCGGCCACAGCCGCGTCCGGTCGGCCGTCGGGACCCGCATCGAGGGCGTCTTCCAGGGACAGCACTTCCTCTTCGCCGACGTCGCCGCCGTCTCCGGGCCGTCCGCCGACACGGTCCGCATGTTCGTGCACCCCGACGGCATCTGCGGGGTGTTCCCGCTCCCCGAGGGGCGCACCCGGGTGGTCGCGCAGGTCGCGGCGCCCGGGCCGGGGCCGGCCCCGACGCTCGAGCTGACCCAGCGGCTCGTCGACGAGCGGACCGGCGGCCGGTGGCGGCTCGGCGACCCGCGGTGGCTCATCTGGTTCGAGGTGCACCACGGCCAGGTGCCGCAGTACCGCCACGGCCGGGTGCTCCTCGCCGGGGACGCGGCGCACATCCACAGCCCCGCCGCCGGCCAGGGCATGAACACCGGCATGCAGGACGCCGTCAACCTGGCCTGGAAGCTGGCCCTCGTCAGCACCGGCCGGGCGGACGCGCGGCTGCTCGACAGCTACCACGCCGAGCGGCACCCGGTCGGGGCCGCCGTCGTCCGCCAGACCGACCGGCTGACCAACGCCATGACCGCGTCGGGCCCCCTGGCCGCCGTCCGCGACGCCGCGCTGTTCCTCCTGGGCCACGTGCCCGCGGCCGGGGACCGGTTGGTGGCCACCCTGTCCGAGACCGGCATCGCCTACCGGGGCAGCCCGCTGGTCGAGGGCTCCGGCGCGCGCGGGGGGCACCTGCGGCCCGGCGACCACGCGCCCGACGTCCCCGGGCTCACCCGCCCCGACGGCAGCGCAGCCTGGATCGGCGACCTGCTGCGGCGGCCCGGGCACCTGCTGCTGACGACGACGAGCGATCCCGGTCTGGTGGACCGGCTGCGCACGGTGCTCGGCACCCTGGGCACCGTCGTGCCGGTCACCCGCAGCGCCGCCGGGGCGCCCGTGGACGCCCTCGTCGACGTCGACGGCGCGATCGCCCGGCGCTACGGCACCGGCCCGGCCGGCATGGCGCTCGTCCGGCCCGACGGCTACGTCGGGCTGCTCGCGGCGACGTCCGACCCGCGCACCCTCGCCGCCCACCTGACCGGCGCCCTCGCCGTCCGCACCGGAATCCCTGCGACGGCGTGAGAGGTGTGGCACGGTCCGGGGACGCCGCGCAGGTGCCGGCACCCGGCAGGACGGAGCTCATCGATGTGGTCGCAGGCGCTCAGCGGACCGTTCCGGTTCGAGCAGGTCGAGGTCCCCGCCCCCGACCCGGCCGCCCTGGCGCCCCGGCACGTGCTGCTGGCGACCCGCGCCGGTGCCATCTGCGGCAGCGACCTGCCCAACTTCCGGGGCGGGCTGTGGCCCCACCCGGCCGCCGAGGACGGCTGGGGCGCCACGCGGGCCCCGGGCTTCCCGCTGCACGAGATCGTCGGGGAGGTCGTCGCCAGCCGGCACCCCGACCACTCCCCCGGTGACCTCGTCGTCGGGTGGGCCTCGATGTTCGACGGCATCTCCGAGCTGGTGGTCACCGACGGCGACGGCCTGGCCGGCTACGACACGGGACTGCCGGCCACGACCGCCGTGATGCTGCAGCCGCTGGCCTGCGTGCTCTACGCCGTCGAGCAGCTCGGCGACGTCACGGGCAAGGCGGCCGCGGTGATCGGCCAGGGTCCCATCGGCCTGCTGTTCAGCCACGTGCTGAAGGCCCGCGGCGCCTCCCGGGTGACCGGCGTCGACCCGGTGGACCGCGCCGACGTCGCGCAGGTCTTCGGCGTGGAGGAGGTCGTGACCGCGCGCGCCGAGCGGTGGGCGAGCCGCATCTCCGACGCCGACCGGCCGTCGGTGGTCGTGGAGGCGGTGGGACACCAGATCTCCACGCTCCAGCCGGCGCTGGACGCCGTCCGCTTCGGCGGTCAGGTCTTCTACTTCGGCGTGCCCGACGACCCGATCTACCCGTTCGACATGATGACGTTCCTGCGCAAGAACCTGACCCTGCGCTCGGGCGTGGCCCTCGAGCGCCGCCGGGTCCTCGCCGACGCCGGCGCCTACCTGGCCGAGCACCCCGAGCTGCGGGAGGGCTACGTGAGCCACGTGCACCCGGTCGCCGACGTGCAGGCTGCCTTCTCCGCCGCCCTCTCCCCTCGCCCCGGGCAGCTGAAGATCGCCGTCGACATGACCTGACCCGGCGCGACGCTCGCGGACCGGTGTCCCGCACGCCCTCCGCTGGGTACGGTCGCGCGCGGAGGACGACCAGTGGACGGCACATCCCGGATCGACGCCCCGCCAGGGTCGGTGCCGCGCGTCCGATCGAACGGCGGCGCCCGCGTCGCCGTCTGGGTGCTGCACCTCGCCCTCCCGCTGCTGGGCTTGTGGCTGTTCCTCGCCCGCCCGGCCACGGACCTGCACTGGGAGCACCACTCGGGCCACTTCGGCCTGGTGGCCGGGACCGCGGGCCTCGCGGTGGTGCTGGGGTCGCTGGTCGGGGGTGCGGCCCGGCGCCGCGGCGACGCCCGGCTGCTGCTGGTGGCCCTCGTCTTCCAGGTGACCGCGGCCTTCCTCGGCCTGCACGCGCTGGCGACGCCGGCCGTGCTGGTCGACGCCCCCACGCCTGCCTTCACCGCCGCGACACCGGTCGGCCTGCTGCTGGGCGGGGTCGTGGCGGTGGTCTCGGCGGTCGAGTTCTCCCCCGCCGGCGCGGAGCGGCTCGTCCGGCGGCGGCGGGAGCTGGCCGCCCTGCCGTGGGTGCTGGTCGCGGCGTTCGCGGTGCTGTCGGCGACCTCGCTGCCCGCCGTGGACGCGCTGGTCGAGCGCCCGGACGCCGCGGCCACGCAGGTGCTCTTCGGAGTCGTGACGCCGGCGCTGTACCTGGCCGCGGCCGGGCTCTACCTGCGCGTCTACCGGCGCCGGCCCCGGGTGGTCCTGCTGTCGGTGCTCACCGCCTTCGCCCTGCTCGCCGAGGCCTCGGTCGCGGTCGTCTTCGGCCGCAACTGGCAGCTGTCCTGGTGGGAGTGGCACCTGCTGATGACCGCGGCGTTCGGCTTCATCGCCTACAGCGCCTGGGTGCAGTTCCGGCGCGAGGGCTCCGGCGGCGGCCTGTTCGACGCGGTCGCGCTGGACGGGACCGTGGCCGACCTCCGGCGGGACTACAGCTCGGCGCTGGAGGCCGTGGTCGAGGCCCTGCACGAGCGGGAGTCCGGCGGTGCGGGCAGCGAACGACCCCTGGGGGCGGTCACCGCGCGGCTGGCCGAGCGCTTCGACGTCACCGAGCAGCAGCTGGCCGTGCTCGAGCGCAGCGCCGAGGCGCTCCGCCACGAGCGCGAGCAGGCCCGACGGCTGGCCGCCCTCACCGACGTCGGCCGGGAGGCCCGGGTCATCCGCGAGGAGGCCGACCTGCTGGAACGGGTGCAGGCGCACACCCGGCGCGCGTTCGCCGCCGACGACATCTGGCTGGAGCTGCTGCGCGACGGGCAGCTGGTCGCCCTGGACGACGCGTGCGCGACGACGTCGGAGGGCCGCCGGCGCTCGGTCGAGGCGGCGGACCGGCTGGAGACGGTCCTCTCGCCCGACGGCGCCGACCTGGCGCTGCCGCTCGCCGTCAAGGAGCGGGCGGCCGGGGTGCTGCGCGCCCGGCGGTCGCGCGGCGCATTCCCCGAGGGCGACCGCGCGCTGCTGGCGTCCTTCGCCGGGCAGGCGGCGATCGCGCTGGAGAACGCGCGGCTCTACCACCAGCTCGACGGCCTGTTCCGGTCCTACATGTCCCCGGCGGTCGCCACGTCGCTCATCGCGGACCCGGACGCCGCGGGGCTGGGCGGCCGGACCGCCGAGGTGACCGTCCTCATGGCCGATCTGCGCGGCTTCACCTCCTTCGCGGAGCAGCACCCGCCGCACGAGGTCGTCGGGATGCTGAACACCTCCTACGGCGTCGTCGTGCCGGTGATCCTCGCCGCCGGGGGCACGGTCGTGCAGTTCGTCGGCGACGAGGTCATGGCGCTGTTCGGGGCGCCGGCGCGGCAGCCCGACCACGCGGTGCGGGCCGCCCGGGCCGCGCTGGACCTGCAGGACGCAGTCAGGACGGCGACCGCCGGCCGGCCCGACTGGCCGCGCTTCGGCGTCGGCGTCAACACCGGGCCCGCGCTGGTCGGCAACATCGGGGCCGAGCAGATGCGCACCTTCACCGCCATCGGCGACACGACCAACCTGGCGTCCCGGCTCCAGGGCCTCGCCGGACCGGGCGAGGTCGTCGTGGGACAGCGGACGGCCGACGCGCTCGGCGGGCGCGCGGTCGTGGAGGCCCGGGATCCGGTGCCGGTCAAGGGCAAGCGGGAGCCGGTGCCCTCGTGGCTGCTCCGCGGGCTGACCGGCTGACGGACGGCACGTCCGACGGGTGCTACCTGCTCCACCGCAGCGCGACGAGGACCGTGTCGTCCTTCCCACCGTCGGCCGTCAGCGCCTGCACGAGCTCGCCGACGTACTCGTCGAGCGGTTCCCCGTCGGCCGCGGTCGCGGCGTCGCGCAGCCGGTCCAGTCCCGTGTCGATCACCTCACGGCGACGCTCCACCAGCCCGTCGGTGAAGGCCAGCAGCGTGCCCCGCACCGGGAGCTGCACCTCGCTGACCGCCGGCGGGACCGGGGATTCGACACCGACCGGCGTCCCCACCCGGCAGTCCAGCCAGGTCGCCTGGCCGGCAGTGACGAGCAGCGGCGGGAAGTGCCCGGCGGAGACCAGCCGGAGCCGGCCGGCCGGCGCGTCGAGCTCCCCGATCAGCACGGTGGCGAACTGGTGGTCCGTGTCCACGTGCAGCAGCCGCTGCAGGTTCACCACCACCGCCGCGATGTCCTCGCCCTCGGACAGGTAGGCGCGCACGGCGAACCGCAGCGCGGCCATCGTGGTCGCCGCCGGCAGCCCACGGCCCGAGACGTCGCCGACGACGAAGACGCAGCAGCCGGGCGCCCGCGGGATCACGTCGAACCAGTCACCGCCGACGTCGAGCTCGTCGACGCCCGCGACGTAGCGCGCGGCGACCTCGAGACCGTCCAGGGCGGGCACGGCGGGCAGCAGCGCCTTCTGCAGGCTGCCGGCGATGCTCCGCTGCTGCTGGTACAGCCGGTCGTTGTCCACGGCCAGGCGCTCGGCGACCGCTCGTCTCCGCGACAGGGTCGCCACGCCGACGCCGCTCGCCAGTGCCAGCACGCCGCCGGAAGCGAGCACCAGCCACGGCAGCGCCGTGGAGAGCCCGCTGGTCAGCGACCGGGGTGCGGCGCCGACGACGGTGAGGACCGTGTCGCCGAACGGTACGGCGGCGGTCTCGGTGTCCCCGCCGATCGGCGCCGGCGTGGTGGACAGGAGCAGGCGGTCGCTCGCGACGGTCCCGCCCAGGTACACCGCGAAGCCCAGCCCTCCGAAGGCTCGGTCGTCCGGCGGGCTGGGCTGCGGGTCCGGCTGCACGACCGTCTCCGCGTAGACCACGAGTTCCGACCTGCCGTCTCCCGTGGCCAGCGCGAACGCCAGCCGAGCGGGTTCCCCGGGCAGGATCCCGGCCACCCTCAACCGCCCGTCCGGGGCGACCCCGGCGAAGAAGGGCGACGCCAGACCGCCTTCGGGCAGCCGTGGTTCCGCGCCCCCGGTCGCCAGCAGCTCGGCCGGCCCGTCGCCGACCCGCAGGAGGGACAGGGACGCGAACGGGCCGTCCGGGCCGGTCCGTGCCGCAGCGAAGCGCTGGAACGGCTCCGCGGCGGCATCGGTGGCCACGGCGAGCTGACCGGCGTCGTCCAGCTGCACCCGGAGCACGGACACGCCGGTCTCCAGCACCGTCGCCGCCTGCTCCACCTGCCGGTCCAGCAGCTCCCTGGCGGCGCTGGTCTCCACCCGCCAGGCCGCCCACGCCAGCACGGTCGTGACCACGAGCACGCCCACCGCGACGAGGGCGCCGAGCCGGCGAGGGGTGCGGATCATGGCGGACGGAGGCTACCGCTCCCGGTACCGCCGCGGTCGTGTCCGCGAGGGCCCGTCGCCCCCGGCCCCGGACGGCCGGTCGCGAGGAGCGAGCCGCGGACGGTGGCGGCGCCTGCCGGCGAGCGCGTACACGGCGACGACGGCGACCACCCCGGCGCCCATCCCGCCGAGCGTCCAGCGCAGGCCGACCTGGTCGGCGAGCAGGCCCAGCGGGAGCGCGGCGATGCCGAAGGCGCCGAAGCTGAGCATGACCAGGCCCTGCACCCGCCCCTGGTACTCCGGGTCGGTCAGGGCGAGGAGCTGGGACTGGTTGCTGGTCTGGAAGGCGAGCATGGCCGCGCCGACGGCGAGCAGCACGACCACCGCGACCCAGGCCTCGGGCGCGACCGCCAGCGAGCAGATGGCCAGGCCGAACAGGAGGCCGGCTCCCACGAAGACCCGCCTCCGCCGGACCCACTCGCCGCGCCGCCCCAGGAACAGGCCGGCCGCGACCCCGCCGACCGCCGACGTCGCCGACAGGACGCCGTAGCCGGCCGAGCCCAGCCCGAAGAGGTCGCTCGCGACCGTGGGCATGAAGGCCAGGTACGGCATCCCGAGCATCGTGACGCCGACGCCGCACCACACGAGGGCGTTCAGCTGGGCGTGCCCGCCGACGTAGCGCACGCCGTCGGCCAGCTCGCCGAGCGGGGACCGGCCCGAGGGCTCCCCCGGCCGCCCGGGCGGGAGGGCGGCGGTGAGGACCAGCCCCGCGACCGCCAGCACGGCGCTGAACAGGAAGATCGCCTCGATGCCCCAGGTCACCGCCCCGATCACCACGCCGGCCAGCGCGGGCCCGACCACCCGGTTCACCTCGGCGTTGACCAGCAGCAGCGAGACGGCCTGGGGCATCGACCCGCGCGGCACCAGCTCGGCGAGGAACGCCATCCGGCCCGGCCCGAACAGCGCGAAGCCCACGGCCTGCAGCACGCTGGCGGCGAGCAGCATCCAGTAGGCGATGACGTCGAGGACGACGGCCAGCCCGATCCCGGCGCTCGACACGGCCAGCAGGAGCACCGAGAGCTGGAGCACCAGCCGCTTGGGCAACCGGTCGGCGGCCACCCCGCCCCACGGCGTGGCCAGGAGGAGGGCCACCCCGAACGCCAGGAGGATCCCGCCGAGCGCGGCGTTGGACCCGGTCAGCTCGAAGGCCAGCCAGCCGCGGGCGATCGCCTGCGCCATGACGCCCAGGAAGACGGCGGCGGAGTTGAGGTAGAGGACCAGGAAGCTGCCGGTCCGCAGGACCGCCATCGCGCCGAGCGGTGCCAGGGGCTCCGCCGGCACCGGGGGGACGGTCCCGCCGGGGACCGGGACCGCGGGCACCGGTACCTCGGGCGATACCGGCGGCTGCACCGCAGCGGGCGCGCCCTGCCGGGCATGGGCGTCCGCGCTCACGACTCCTCTCGCCCGGCGCCCGACGCCAGCCCGGCCCGGAGCTCGTCGAGCGCCTTGCCGAGGCCGACGCGCGGCGCCCACCCCCACCGCTGCGCGCGGTCGGCGCGGAGCCGCCCGGTCCAGACCGGCTCGTCGGTCCACTCGGGCTCGACGCCCAGCGCGCCGGTCACCGTGCCGAGGTAGTCCCGCCACGTCGCCGGCTCGCCGGCCACGATGACCGCGGTCGTGCTCCCGGCCACCGGGCCCTGCTCGGGGTCGTCGGCCGTGGCGATCGCGCCCGTGGCGACGTCGGCGATCAGGGCCGCGAGGTCCTCGACGTGCACCCAGCTCCAGCTCTGCGCCGGGTTCGCCCGGCGCGCCCGCGCACCGGCGGCCACCGCCTTCGGCCGCAGGGTGTTCCACACCGAGGTGTCGCTCGCGCCCAGGATCGCAGGCGGGCGGACCAGCACGGTCGTCAGGCCGCCGACCTGCGCGAGCGCGGCGTCGGTGGCGTTCTTCGTGTCGGGGTAGTCGCCGCTGCCCTCGGGCGCCAGGGCGCCGTCCTCCGCGACGTCGCCGAGCCCCGGCGAACGGTCGTAGACCGCCGCGGTGGAGACGTGCACCAGCCGGGCCACCCCGGCGTCCCGCGCCGCGCGGGCCATGACGGAGGTGCCCTCGACGCCCACCCGGTGCTGCACCTCCCGGGAGGAGCCCATCGGGT
Organism: Blastococcus sp. SYSU D01042; assembly: GCF_054050515.1. Taxonomy (NCBI): domain Bacteria; kingdom Bacillati; phylum Actinomycetota; class Actinomycetes; order Geodermatophilales; family Geodermatophilaceae; genus Blastococcus; species Blastococcus sp. SYSU D01042. The sequence goes on from NZ_JBJGZM010000004.1 coordinate 202,851, forward strand.
GCACCGTCGTGACGACGGCGTCCGCACCCCGGGTCACCTCCCGGGCGACCTGCTCGTCGGCGAAGTCGCCGACGACCTCGGTCACCCCCTCGAGCACGGGGGCGGTACCGGCACGGCGGACGACGGCGCGCACCCGCGCCGAGCGGTCGGCGAGGGCACGGCACACCGCGCTGCCCACGAGGCCGTTGGCACCGGTCACGACGACGAGAGGAGTGGAGTCGGTCACAGGGGTCACCCTGCCAGCCCGACGCCCGGTCACGCCCCTCCGGCGCCCACCCGGTTGCCGCGGTCGGTCGCCCGGACGCGCACGGACTGCCCGATCGGGTCCCCGGCCGACAGCAGGTCGAGCAGCTCGTCGTCCCCGTCGTCGGTCCGGGCGAGGAACCGCCGGCCGTCGTCGGCGAGCCGGCCGACGACGATGCCGGTCCGCTCCCCCGCGCGGCCGTGCTTCACCGTGAACGTCTCGATCGTCGCCGCACCGTCGGCCCGCTCGGCCTGCGGCGGGGCCGGCCAGGCGTCGACCTGCGCCTGCAGCTCGCGGCTGCGGTCGGGCCGCCACCCGGCCGGCGTCGTCGAGTAGAGCCCGGCCGAGTACTTGCTGAGCATCCCGCCGTTGGCGCCGACGAACCCGTAGCTGCCCGGCGCCGTGCGCGCCCGCTGCACCGTCTCGGCGATGGCGTGCATGGAGTAGTTGTTCCCGGCACCGCCGAAGAAGGGCAGCCCGCCGGTGAGGGTGAGACCCCTCGGGTCGTCGGCCGACAGCCCGAGGCCGTCGGCGACGTTGCTGACCGCCACCGGGAAGCAGCTGTACAGGTCGAAGGTCGCGACCTCGTCGAGGTGCACGCCGGCCACCTCCAGCGCGTGCTGCGCGGCGAGCACCGAGGCCGGGCTGCTGCCGAGGTCGGCGCGGTCCAGCGGGTCCCGCTCGCGCAGGTCGGCGTGCCCGTGCAGGAACACCCAACGCTCCCGCGCGACGCCGAGCCGTTGCGCGGCCGCCACCGACATGAGCAGCACCGCCGCCCCCTGGTTCACCTGGTCCCGGGAGACCAGGTAGCGGGGGTAGGGATCGGCGATCGGCCGGTTCGCCGGGGTGGGGGTGACCAGTTCGACGGCGTCCCGCTCCACCGGCGCCGCGGCGTGCGGGTTGCCCGCGGCCACCCGGGTGAACGGGGCGAACAGCTCCCCCATCGCCCGGGCGTACTCCCCCCGCGGGACGCCGAGGCGCGCCCGGCGCGCGTTCTCGTACAGCGCGTACATCTCGGGCGCACCGGTGATCCCGTGGTCGGCCGCGTGCGGCGGGAACAACCCGTCGAGCGCGTAGCCGCGGTCCTCCAGGTCGCCCTCGACGTGCTCGGTGAAGTCGGGGCGGCCCTCCGCTCCGGCGAGGTGCCGGGCCGTGGAGATCGCCTCCGAGCCGAACAGGAGGACGACGTCGGCGCCACCGGCGGCGATCGTGGCTGCGAACTCGGTGACGAGGTGCTGCGGAGACTGGCCGCCGACCACCTCCAGGACGGCGCGGCGCGGTGCGGCGCCGATCCGGCCCGCGACCGAGCGGGGGTAGTTGTCCGACCTGCCCAGCGGGGCCCGCGCCCCGGGCGAGGAGATCTCGAACTGCCGCACGCCGGCGACCGTGTCCACGGCCGCGGCGACGGCGCCGGGTGCCACCCCGGTGTCGGCGAGCGCCTCGCGCGCGGCCTCGGCGGCCAGGTCGACCGGGGACAGGCCGCGGTAGCCCGGGGCGTCGATCCGCTCGGAGGACTGCCCCACGCCGACCAGCACCGGGGTCCGCGGGTCGAGCCCGCCGGGGGTCATCGCTGCTCGCCGGCCAGCAGCCGGCCCATCTGCTCGTGCACGGCCTGGATCGCCTGCAGCGGGCGGATCATGACCCGGAACTCGACGATCCGGCCGTCGTCGTCGCACCGGATGATGTCGACGCCGTTGACGTGCTTGCCGTCGACGCTCGTCTCGAACTCGAGCACCGCCGTGTCCCCGGAGAGGACCTGCTTCGTGTAGGTGAACGCCTCCCCCCCGCCGCCGAGCACCTGCGCGGCGCCCTGCAGGTACAGCGTCGTGACGGCCTTGCCGCGCTGCGGCGTGAAGACCACCGGCGAGTGGAAGACGACGTCCTCGGCGAGCAGGTCGTCCAGCCCACCGGGCAGCTCGCCTCGCACGAACCGGTGCCAGCGGGCGATCACGTCGTCGATCACGGAGCCTCCTCGTCGTCCCCGGCAGGCGCGGGCGCGCGCCCCCGGGACGGATCCTGCCCGCCGGGCCGGCTCCGCGGTGCACGGCCCCGTGCCAGCGGGCCGTGCCAGTGCCGGCGCAGGGCGAGGACCCGCACGACGAAGACCAGCCCCGCGACGACGGCCCCGACCGCCGGCCCGCGGACGTCGATCGTCCAGGCGACCCCGAACACCAGGGCGCCGGCCACCGCCGGGAGCGCGTAGAGCTCGGAGTCGGGGCGGACCAGCGCCGGCGGCTCGCGTGCGATGACGTCGCGCAGCACCCCGCCGCCGACGGCCGTCGTGACCCCGAGCAGGGCGGCCGCGACGGGTGCGAGACCGGCCTCGAGCGCCTTCTCCGTGCCGGCCACGCAGAACAGGCCCAGGCCGGCGGCGTCGAAGACGAGCAGCGGCCGCTCCAGCCGGGTGAAGCCGCGGTGCGCGACGGCGGTCAGCACGGCCGCGGTCAGGGCCACCACCAGGTAGGGCCACCGGGTGAACGCCGGTGGCGGTGTGTCGCCGAGCACCAGGTCGCGGAGGATGCCCCCACCCAGCGCGGTCACGACCGCGAGGACGGCGATCCCCACGACGTCGAAGTCGCGGCGGACCGCCATCAGCGCGCCGGAGACCGCGAAGGCGAAGACGCCGACCAGGTCGAGGATCTGCACGGGTCCTCCCGCCGGGGGGGCCGGGCGGCTCCGCCCCGGTACCGGGGCGGAGCCGTCCGGCGGACGGTGTCCGGTCAGCCGGCCGTCGCGCGGGCGGCCTCGTCGATCAGCCGCGCGACCGCCTCGGGCTGCGACACGGTGACGGCGTGCGAGGCGTCCACCTCGACGGCCTGCGACGACGCCCGCTGGGCCATGAACCGCTGGGCCTCGGCCGGGACGGCCAGGTCCTGCAGCGTGACGAGCGTCCAGGAGGGGATGGTCCTCCACGCCGCCCGCGTCGCCTTGTCCGCGAGGGCGTCGCCGGTGATGGGCCGCTGCGTGACGGCCATCAGCGCGGCGACGTCGGCCGGGACGTCGGCGGCGAAGATCGGCCCGAACTTCTCCTGGTCGATGTACAGGTCGTCCGCCATCTGCCCGTCGGCGCCGCGGACGGGCACCGGCTCCAGCGCCGTCCCCAGCTCGTTGCCCGGGTACTTCCCGGCCAGCTCGCCGGTGCTCTCCCCCTCGTCCAGCAGGAAGCTGGCCACGAAGACCAGCGCCCGGACCCGCGGGTGGCCGGCGGCCGCCTCGCTCAGGACGCTGCCGCCGTACGAGTGGCCCGCCAGGACGATCGGCCCGTCCACGCCGTCCAGGACGTCGCGCAGGTAGGCGGCGTCGCCGGCCAGGGACCGGAGCGGGTTGGCCACCCCGATCACCGGATAGCCCTCGGCCCGGAGCCGGGTGATCACGCCGTTCCAGCTCGACGAGTCGGCGAAGGCCCCGTGCACGAGCACGACGGTGGGCGTGTCCGTGCGGGGCGCTTGCGTGCTGCTGGTCATCGGTTCTTCCTCTCGGTCAGCGGGCGATCCGCATCGCCCGTCGGGGTGGGCATCGCTGCCGCTCGGCTGCAACGGATCCGATGTGCGATATATTGCATCCAGGCATACCGGTCCGGAGATCCTGAACCGTCCTTCCTCGTTCCGCTGACCCACCCGACCCAGGAGGCCGTCCCGTGCCCATCCCACCGACGGCTCCCGGGCTCGACCGCGGTCTGCTCCGCGACGACGTCTACCGCCGGCTGAGGGACGCGATCGTGGACGGGACGTTCGCCCCCGGGGAGCAGCTCAAGGACCTCGAGCTCGCGGCGTGGCTCGGGGTGAGCCGGACCCCCGTCCGCGAGGCCCTGCTGCGCCTGGCCCAGGGCGGTCTCGTCCTGTCCCGGCCGGGCCGGTCGACGGTCGTGAGCACGCTCGACGCCCGCGGGGTGCGGGACGCCCGCGACGTCGTCGCCGCCATGCACGAGCTCGCCGTCCGGGAGGCGGTCGCGTCCCTGGTCGACGAGGACCTGGCGGCGATGCGCGAGGCGAACACCCGGTTCGCCGCGGCGCTCGGCTCCGGCGACGTCGAGGCCGCGGTCCGGGCCGACGACGAGCTGCACGGCGTGCTCGTGCGCCTGGCCGGCAACCGCGCGCTGGAGACGGTGCTCGAGCAGTTCACGCCCACGGTGCGCCGGGCCGAGCGGTTGCGCTTCGCCTCCCTCACCGGCCGGGACTCGGTCCGGCAGCACGAGGAGCTGATCCGGCTGTGCGCCGCCGGCGACGTCGACGGCGCGGCCGCCGTCGCCTACGACACCTGGCACAGCCTCCCGAGCGACGGGGTCTGACGCCGCCTCAGCCGGCGGCGGCCTTCTCCAGCGCGCGCCGGGTGAGCAGCCGGGCGAGGTGGCGGCGGTACTCGGCGTCGGCGTGCATGTCCGCTCCCGGCGACGTCCCCTCGTCGGCGAGCGCCGCGGCCTCGGCGATCGAGGCGCCGCGCGCCAGCGCCTCCTCGGTCGCGGTCGCGCGGAGCACCGTCCCGGCCATGTTGGCCAGCGCGACCCGCCCGTCCACAGCGGCGGCCGCCACGATCGGCCAGTCGTTCTCCCGGCGGGTGAACTTCTCGTACCCCCACCCCGTGCTCCCGGTGCGCGGTACCCGCAGCTCCACGACCATCTCGTCCGGCTGCATCGCCGTCTCGAAGAAGCCGGTCCAGAACTCCGTCACCGGCACCTCGCGCCGCCCGCCGGGTCCCTGCAGGACGACCGTGCCGCCCAGCGCGAGCAGCGCGGTGGGCAAGTCGGAGGCGGGGTCGCTGTGCGCCGTCGTCCCACCGAGCGTGCCGCGGTGGCGGACCTGCGGGTCGCCGACCCGGCCGGCCACGTGCGGCAGCAGCGGCACCTCGGCGCGGGCCACCTCGTTGCGCTCGAGCTCGAAGTGCCGGGTACCGGCGCCGATGGCCACCTGGTCGCCCTCCACGCGCACGTAGGACAGCTCCGGGATGCCGCTGATGTCGACGAGCACGGCGGGCACGGCCAGCCGCAGCTTCATGATGGGCAGCAGCGAGTGCCCGCCGGCCAGCAGCTTGGCGTCCTCGCCGTGCTCGGTGAGCGCGGCCAGCGCCTCGTCCACGGAGCGGGCCCGCAGGTAGTCGAACGGCGCGGGGATCACGCGTCGGTCCCCCGCGGCAGCCGGCCCGCCGCCGGCCCGGCCTGGGCCGCGACCTGCACCGCCCGGACGATGTTGTGGTAGCCGGTGCACCGGCAGAGGTTGCCCTCCAGCCCCTCACGGACCTCGCGGTCGCTCGGCTCGGGGTTGCCGGCCAGGACGCCGATCGCCGCCATGACCATGCCGGGCGTGCAGAACCCGCACTGGAGCCCGTGCTCGGCGCGGAAGGCCGCCTGCACCGGGTGCAGCTCGCCATCGGGACCGGCCAGCCCCTCCAGCGTGGTCACCTGCGCAGCGTCGGTCTGGACGGCCAGCACCGTGCAGCTCTTGACGGTGAGCCCGTCGACCGCGACCGTGCACGCCCCGCAGGAGGTCGTGTCGCAGCCGATGTTGGTCGCCTTCAGCCCGCACACCTCCCGCAGGTAGTGCGCGAGCAGCAGCCGGGGCTCGACGTCGTCGGTGCGCTGCTCACCGTTGACGGTGATGGAGACCTGCATGGGACGCCCCTCTGCCTGACGGTGGTGATCGAGGTCTACACCGTGCGGGCTGCCCACACCACGGGACACCCCCGTGCCGGAGCCGTCCCGCGTGTCCTGCCTTGCACCTCGGCACGATGGGTGCCACGTTCCGGTCATGGCGATCACGGGCACGACGAGCGACGCGCTGCCCGGCGGCAGCATCCTGGGCACGCGGGTGCTGCGCAGCGAGGACCCCGGCTTCCTGACCACCGGCGCGGTGTACACCGACGACCTGGTCGACGAGCGGCTGGCCGGCGCGGTGCACGTGACGTTCGTGCGCTCGCCGGTGGCGCACGCCCGCATCACGTCGATCGACACGTCGGGGGCCGCCGGGATGCCGGGCGTGGTCGCCGTCCTCACCGCCGACGACCTCGACGCGCCGGAGCAGCGGCCGGCCATGCCGATGTACCCGAAGCCCATGGTGCAGCCGCTGCTGGCCCGCGACGTCGTGCGCTTCGTCGGCGAACCGGTCGCCGTCGTCCTCACCGAGGAGGCCTACCAGGGCGAGGACGCCGCGGAGCTGGTGTCGGTCGACTACGACCCGCTGCCTGCCGTCGTCGACCCCGAGGAGGCGCTGGCCGGCGACGTCCTGCTCTTCCCGGAGGCCGGCACCAACGTCTGCTTCGCCCGGCCGGCGGCCGCCGTGGCCGCCGCCCCGGGAGAGGACCTCGACGCCGCCGAGGGGGCCACCGACGACGGTGCCGCCGCGGCCGCGGACGCCTTCGCCGACTGCGAGGTCGTGGTCTCGCAGCGGGTGCTCAACCAGCGCGTGGCGGTGGCGCCGCTGGAGGTGCGCGCCGCTGCGGCCGCCTGGGGCGAGGACGGCCGCCTCACGCTGTGGATGCCCAACCAGGGTGCGCAGGGCAGCAAGCGCGCGGCGCGCCGGATGCTGGGTCTGAAGGACCCCGACCTGCGGCTGATCACCCCGGACGTCGGCGGGGCGTTCGGCGCGAAGTTCGGCGCCGACCCGGAGCACGTCGTGGTCGCGCTGGCCGCCCGCGCCGTCGGCCGGCCGGCCACCTGGGTGGAGACGCGCTCGGAGAACATGGTCGCGATGACCCACGGGCGGGGTCAGGTGCAGACGGTCACCATCGGCGGGGACCGGGACGGCCGGATCCGGGCCTACCGGCTGCACGTCCTCCAGGACAGCGGCGCCTACCCGAAGATGGGCGCGCTGCTGCCCTCGCTGACCCTGCTGATGGCGCCGGGCGTCTACGACATCCCGGTGCTCGAGACCTCGTTCGAGAGCGTGGTCACCAACACGACGCCGATCGGCGCCTACCGCGGGGCGGGCCGGCCGGAGGCGACGGCGGCGATCGAGCGGGCCGTGGACCTGTTCGCGGCCGAGATCGGGATGGACCCCGCCGAGGTGCGGCGGAGGAACCTGGTGGCCCCCTTCACCGAGCCGTGGATGAGCAAGGGCGGCGCGCTCTACGACTCCGGCGACTACCCGGCCGCCCTGGATGCGGTGCTCGAGGCGGCCGGCTACGCGGAGCTGCGCGCGGAGCAGGCGGCCCGGCGCCAGCGGGGCGACGTCCGCCAGCTGGGCATCGGGTTGTCGGTGTACGTGGAGATCACCGGAGCGGGCTCGGAGGCCGGGGACCCGCACGAGAACGCGACGATCGAGGTCCACCCGGACGGCTCGGCGACCATCCTCACCGGCACCTCGCCGCACGGCCAGGGCCACGCGACGGCGTGGGCGATGCTGGCCAGCGAGGAGCTGGGCATCCCGGTCGAGCGGATCACCGTCCGGTGGGGCGACACCGACCTCGTGCCCGAGGGTGGCGGCACCGGCGGCTCGCGGAGCCTCCAGCAGGGCGGCTCGGCGGTGCGGCAGGCCGCCGGTGAGCTGGTCGAGCTGGCCCGGCAGCGGGCCGCCGAGGCGCTGGAGGTGGACCCCGCCGACCTGGTGGTCGACAGGGAGAACGCCGGCCTCCGCGTCGCCGGCGTCCCGGGCGCGGGCGTCACCTTCGCGGCGCTCGCCGAGCAGGAGCGGCTGTTCGTCCGCAGCGTCTTCACCGCACCGGGCGCCACCTACCCGTTCGGCGCCCACGTCGCCGTCGTCGAGGTGGACGTCGAGTCGGGCAAGGCCGACCTCGTGCGGCTGGTCGCGCTCGACGACGCCGGGGTGATCATCAACCCGCTGCTCGCCGAGGGCCAGCGCCACGGCGGGCTGGCCCAGGGCGCGGCGCAGGCGCTGCTGGAGGAGGTCCTCTACGACCCCGACGGCAACCCGACGACGTCGACCTTCGCCGACTACCCGATCGTCTCGGCCACCGAGCTGCCCTCGTTCGAGCTGGTGCCCAGCGAGACGCCGACCAGCTACAACCCGCTCGGCGCCAAGGGCATCGGCGAGGCGGGGACCATCGGCGCCACCCCGGCGGTGCACAACGCCGTCGTCGACGCCGTGTCCCACCTCGGCGTCCGGCACGTCGACATGCCCACCACCCCGATGCGCATCTGGCGGGAGCTGCAGCGGGTCGGCGGCGCGGGCTGACCGGTCAGCGCAGCCGGTAGCTCCAGCGGTAGGTGCCCGGCCCGATGCGGTGCGGTGCGCTGACGTCGGGCCCGACCGCACCGGTGCCGACGCCCCGGTGCCGGGCGTCGATCCACAGGTAGGCGTGGTCCCGCGCCGGCAGGTCCTCGAGGTGACCGGCCGCGGCCAGCTCCTCGTCGGTCCAGCGGCTCACGGTGACGTCGAGGTCGTCGAGCCCGTCGACGGTGAGCACGACCGCGCCGTCGGCGTCCAGGAAGCGCAACCAGCGCACGCCGGTCCGGTTGCCGCTGGCCTGCGGGTGCACGTAGGGCACCGGCCAGTCGTCGACCGCCGTCCGCCAGCGCCCGACCGTCGTCCCGGCCCGGCGGTCGCTGTAGTTCTCGTGCGGCCCCCGGCCCAGCCAGTCGACCGCCACGACCTCGGGCGGCAGCTCGAGCCGGACCCCGACGCGCGGGATGTCGTCCCACCCGTCGGGGACGGTCACCTCGTGGGTGATCCGGTCACCCTCGGTCTGCGTGCGCAGCTCGATGCGCTCGTGCGCCGTGGGCAGCCCCAGCTCCTCCCACCGCGCGGCGTGCCGCGGCCCGAAGGTCTCGTTGTCGATCGGCGCCCGCCACAGCGCGAGCCGGGTCGGCAGGCTCACCCGCGACGGCGGCCCGGGCAGCGCGGCGTCCTCCGAGCGGGCCATCTCCACCTGCCACGACGCGACCTCCCCGACCCGGAGCCCGAGGTGGGCGACCTGGCGGCCGTGCAGCCGGAGCGGCGGCACGGGCACCCGGACCTCCGCCGTCGCACCGGGGGCGAGCGGGATGCGGCCGAGCGTGCCGGACGCGATCTCCTCGCCGTCGACGGAGACCGCCCAGTCGACGTCCGCGACGTCGGCCAGATCGGTGAAGTCGTGCTCGTTCGTGAGCCGGACTCCCCCTCCCCCGGTCCACGCGAAGCGCACCGGCTGCAGCACGTGCGCGAGCTCGAGCAGGGACGGGTGCGGGGTGCGGTCGGCGGCGACCACGCCGTTGAGGCAGAAGGGCCCGTCGTGCGGCTCGTCGCCGAAGTCACCGCCGTAGGCCAGCCGCTCGGTGCCGTCGGGCAGCCGCTGGACCAGCGCCTGGTCGACCCAGTCCCAGACGAAGCCGCCCTGGAGTCCGGGATGCTGCCGGATCGCCGCCCAGTACCGGTCCAGGTCGCCGCCGGAGTTGTTCATCGCGTGCGCGTACTCGCACATGACCAGCGGCCGCTCGGGCAGCGCGGCCGTCGCCCACTCCTCCAGGTCCTCGACCGAGGGGTACATGGGCGGGACGACATCGGTCTCCCGGCGCGGGGTGCGCCAGGACTGCGGCGGGGTCAGCCCGGCCGTGAGCGCGCCGTCGAGGTAGCCGTTCTCGTAGTGCACCGGACGCGTGGGGTCGTAGGCCCGCAGCCATGCGGCGGCGGCGTCCAGGATCGGCGCCCAGCCGCTCTCGTTGCCCAGCGACCACATGACGACGCTCGGGTGGTTCTTGTCGCGCAGCGCCATGCGCGAGACCCGCTCCAGGACCGCCGGGCCCCACTCGCTCGACGTCAGCAGGGAGCGCATCCACGCGTGCGTCTCGAGGTTCGCCTCGTCGACGACGTACATGCCGAGCTCGTCGCAGACGTCGTAGAGGTAGGGGTCGTTCGGGTAGTGCGAGGTCCGCACCGCGTTGAGGTTGTGCGCCTTCATCAGCTCGACGTCCCGGCGCATCGACTCCCGGCTGACGGTCTTGCCGGTGCGCGGGTCGTGGTCGTGCCGGTTGACGCCCTTGATCAGCACGGCCTTCCCGTTGACCAGCAGCTCGTGACCGCGCACCTCCACCCGGCGGAAGCCGACGCGCAGGCGCACGGCGTCCAGCAGGCCACCGTCGGCGTCCACCAGCTCGACCCGGAGGTCGTGCAGGTGCGGGTGCTCGGCCGACCACGCCGCCACCTCACCGACGTCGGCGGACACCGTCGCCCCGCGGCCGGTGAACCGGTAGGCATTGACCACGACGTCGGTCCGGTGCTCCCAGCGGGCCGGGGCCTGCCCGACCGGCGCCCCGTCCAGGTGCACCCGGATCTGGGCGCCGTCGCTGCGCGCCTCGCCGGTCGTGGCGTGCACGGTGAGCCGGCCGGCGCCGGTCGCGGGGTCGAGGTCGGCGACGGCGCGGACGTCGGAGAGGTGGACCTGCGGGGTGCGGTAGAGCAGCACGGAGCGGTGCAGCCCGGCGTGGTACCAGTGGTCCTGGTCCTCCAGGTAGCTCGCCGCCGACCACCGGACGACGGTGAGCACCAGCTCGGCCGGCCGGCCGGGGGTGACGACGTCGGTGAGGTCGAACTCCTGGCCCAGCCGGGAGTCGGTGCCCATGCCCACCGCCACGCCGTCGACCGCGACGTACAGCACGGAGTCCGCGCCGCCCACGTGCAGCACGACCCGCGACCCCTGCCAGTCCGCCGGCACGTCCACCCGCCGCCGGTAGACCCCGGTCGGGTTCGCCACCGGGACCTGCGGCGGCGGGCCGGGGAAGGGCATCTGGATGTTGGTGTACTGCGGCGGGTCGCCGACGTCCTGCATCGTCCAGCACCCGGGCACCTCCACGGTTGCCTCGTGGCGGACGCCGCCGCCGGGGCGGTCCAGCAGGGTGAACGACCACGGCCCGTCCAGCGGCAGCACGTCGGCGCCCTCGCGGAGGAAGGTCGTCATCGGCAGCCGGTTGAGGGCCACCGCCTCCGGACGGGTCCAGCTGCGCGCGGGGAACACCGTGCCGGGATGCGTCATGGCGGGACGGTATCCACCGGAGGTGCCCTGCCGGCACGGAGGCGGCGCTACAGCGGTATCCGCACGCCGGCGTTCCACGTGTCGAGGATCCGGTCGATGCGCGCCCGGCACTCCGCGACCTCGCGGCGCGCCGCGGGCGTGTCCTTCCGGCGCAGGACGGCGAGGGCCGCCGACAGGTCCGACCGGGCCAGGGCGAACTCCCCGAGCAGTGCGTCGGGGGCTGCAAGCGTGCGGAGGGCGTCCATGCCCCGTCTTCGTCACCGGGCTCCGGCCCGGATGCGCCCGCACCGGTTCGCGCTCGCGCCACCGGGTAGCGCACGACCCATGTCGTCGGACCGCCGACGGCCATCCCCGACGCCCGAGGAGATCGCTGCCATGAGCATGACCGACGCAGACGCCGCCACCGGCTCCCGCGACATCAAGAACCACGAGACGACGAGCTTCGCCGACCTCGGCAAGGAGATGTGGGCCTACCTCACGGGCAAGGGCGCGGCCATCAACTACGAGTTCGTCGACATGACCGTCGAGGTCCCCCGGGAGACCGGGGCGGACGCCCCCCGCGCGACCTGGAAGCTCAACGGCACGCTGCGGATCACGACCGCCGAGAACGCCAGCCGGGGATGACCGGTCCGCGCGCTCCGCTGAACCTCTCCGGCGAGCTCTCGCTGGAGGTGGACGGGGTGGGCGTGGAGGTGCACGCCGACGGCGCCGACGTCCGGATCGTCACCGAGGACGTCGGCGCCTTCGTGGCCCGGGTCCGCGAGGCGGCGACCGCCCGCAGCGGCGTGGCGCCCGGCCGCCGCGACCTGCGTGGGCTGGCCGAGAGGCTGGCCCGGGCCGGCATCACCGCGCACCTCTCCTCCCCCACGCGCCCGGTGGCCGTGGCCGGCGCCGGGGTCGACTCGCCGGCCGGGGGTCTGCTCCTGGGCACCCGGCGGGTCCGCCCCGGCGCCGCCGTCGTGGTGATCGCCGCCGCCCGCGGCCGCCGGCTGCTGCTGGCCGGGGCCGCGGTCGGGGCGGTCGGCCTGCTCCTGGCCCGCCGCCGCAGCTAGGCGGGCGCCATGTGCCGGGGTCACGCCTCAGTCCGTGCCGCTGATCCGCTCCTCGGCGAGCCGGCGGGTGAACAGCGGGGGCAGGTAGCGCAGCATCAGGGCCGACCACACGACGTGGGTGAGCATCGGTGCCTGGATGCCGCCGGTGATCCGGCGCTGCTGCGCGAAGATCAGGCCCATCGGCACGCTCGCCAGCACGAGGGCCGGATTGCGGGTCGTGGTGGTGGCCAGCCCGTAGACGACCGTCGAGACCAGGACCGGCCGGTCGGCCGCTGCCGCGTAGAGGGCGCCGCGGAAGAACACCTCCTCCGCCAGGCCGTTGGCCAGCGTGGTGGTGAGCACCAGCGGTGCCGACCCCTGGTCGGCGTAGCTGAGCACCGAACCGATCGCCCGCTCCAGCACCGGGATCCGCCGGGCCACCAGCGCCGCGGCGTAGAAGGCCCCGAACGCACCGACCCCGGACAGGACCGGCGTGACCACCGGCCGGCGGAGCTGCTCGCCCCGCCCGAACATCCGCCCCAGGTGCAGCGGCCCGGACGCGAGGCCCCCGGCCACCCAGGTGCCCGCGACCCCCAGGGTCAGCCCGATGAACCGCGGGGAACCGGGCGGCGTCGACAGCGACACCCCGAGCAGCGACGCGCCGGTGACCGCGGTGGCGGCGGTGACGCGCCGGCGGCGCCGGAAGGCCTCGTCGGTCTGCCAGTGGTCGCGGGGCACCCTCCGCAGCAGCGGACCGGCCGCCCGGCGGACCCGGGCGGTGAGGGCGCGGCCGCGGGTCACCGGCGCGCTCCGCGGCTCAGCCAGCCGCCGCGCCGCTCCCGGGCCCGCTGCCGGCGTTCCCGGGCGCGTTCGACCAGGGCGGTCATCACCATCTCGTCGTAGTCCGACGGGTCGAAGGGCACGACCGTGCGGATCGCGTCGTCGGTGACGACGACCTCGTTGGTCATGGAGTCGATGAGCGAGCGCCCCGTCGCCAGGTCGACGTCGGTGACCAGGGCCAGCCAACGGGAGGACAGCTGCGGGCTGAGCAGCGGCACGGGGACGACGAACAGGTGCCGGTTCTGGATGTCGGCGACCCGGATGAGCATCTGCAGGTAGGTGAGCACCTCCGGGCCGCCCACCTCGAACACCCGCCCGGTGGCCTCGGGCGCCTCGAGGACGCCGACCAGGTACCGGACGACGTCGGCGACGGCGATCGGCTGCGTGCGGGTGCTGACCCACCGGGGGGTGATCATGGCCGGCAGGTGCGCCACGAGCTGGCGGGTCATCTCCCACGACACGCCGCCGTGCCCGACCACGATGCCCGCGCGCAGCACGGTCACCGGCACCCCGGTGCTCCCCAGCAGCCGTTCGACCTCACGGCGGCTGCGCAGGTGCTTCGACAAGCGGTCGCCGTCCTTGCCCAGCCCACCGAGGTAGATGATCCGGCCGACCCCGGCCGCGGCGGCCGCCCGGGCGAAGGCGCGCGCCGCCTCGGCGTCCTTGCGCTCGAAGTCCGGGTCGTCCAGGGAGTGCACGAGGTAGTAGGCGGCCTCGCAGCCGGCGAGCGCCGCCCGCAGCGACTCCTCGTCCCCGACGTCCCCGGCGACGGGCGTGCCGGGCCCGTCGTACCGCTCGGGCCGCCGGGTCATCGCCCGGACCTCGTGCCCCGCCTGCTCCAGCGCGGCCGCCAGCCGGCTGCCCACGAACCCGGACGCCCCGGTGACCAGTACCTGCACCGGCCCAGCCTGACGCCCGCGGGCGTCCACCGCGACCGGTCGAGGGCGGGGAGGGCCGCCGCTCAGTGGACGGGGCGGGCTCCGTCCGACCCGGCGCGCGACAGCGTCCGCGCCACACCCCGGACGCCGGCGTACAGCGCGCCGGCCGCGGCGATCCACGGACCGGCGACGATGATCGGGTCCAGCGGCAGGTGCTTGAGGTCCGCGCGGTTCTGACCCACTCGCGACTTCAGGCCGTTGCGGGTGAACTCGGCCTTGACGCCGGTCTCGGTGATCGGGTTGTCCGGGCGCAGGGTGAGGAACGACTTCAGGTGGTGCTCCCATGCGTCCACCCGGTCGCCGAGGACGAGCAGCAGCCAGTGCGCCATCCGCCCCTCGCTGTAGTGGTAGGCGTACCGGCGGATGGCGCCCGCGACGCCCGACAGCGGCTGGGCGGTCCCGAACACCGGGGTGAGCATCCCGTGCTCGGGCGAGCGCTCCCTCGGGTAGGTCTCGGGCTGACGGTCCGGGATCTCCCAGTGCGCGCCGGTGAGGTCCTCCTGGAACTGCAGCTTCGGTACCGACGGGCGGTCCGCGGGGTCGAGGTCCACGCCCCAGCCCGGGATGCGCTGCCGGAGCTGGTCGGACGACTCCGCGATCGGTGGCTTCTGCGGTGTGTAGGTCATCGGAACTCCCCTGCTCACGCTGCGGTCGGGACGACGAGGGGCTTGATGACGCCGTCGAGCTTGGCCGAGAACAGGTGGTAGCCCTCGGCGATGTCCTCGAGCGGGATGCGGTGCGTGACCAGCTCGCTGGGCTTGAGGTAGCCGTTGCGCACGTGCTCGAACAGCCGCGGCCACTGCCGCTTCACCGGGCACTGGTTGGTGTGGATCGTCAGGCCCTTGTTCATCGCGTCGCCGAACTTCACGGCGCTGAAGAGGGGGCCGAAGGCGCCCATGACCGAGATCGTCGCCCCCTTCCGGACGGAGTCGATCGCCCAGTTGAGCGCGACCGGGGAACCGCCCTGCAGCTTGAGCTTGGACGAGGTGACGTGCTGGAGGAGGTTGCCGTCGGCCTCGGCGCCCACGCACTCGATGGCGACGTCGGCCCCGAGCCAGTCGGTGGCCTTCTTCATCTCGAGCACGATGTCGCCGTACCGGGTGAAGTTGTACGTCTCCGCGTGGGCGAACGTCCGTGCCTTCTCCAGCCGGTGGTCCAGGTGGTCGATCACGATGACCCGGCCGGCGCCCATCAACCAGGCCGACTTCGCCGCGATCAGGCCGACCGGCCCGGCGCCGAACACGACGACGACGTCGCCCTCGACGATGTCACCGAGTTGCGCTCCGAAGTAGCCGGTCGCGGTCATGTCGGTGAGCAGGACGGCGTCCTCGTCGGCCATCCAGTCCGGGATCTTGGACGGGCCCACGTCGGCGAACGGCACCCGCACGTACTCCGACTGCCCGCCGTCGTACCCACCGGTGGTGTGCGAGTAGCCGTAGATGCCGCCGACGGCGGTGGCGTTCGGGTTCACGTTGTGGCAGTTCGAGTACAGGCCCCGGGCGCAGTACCAGCACGTGCCGCAGAAGACGTTGAACGGCACCATCACCCGGTCGCCCACCTGGAGGTTCTGCACCGACGACCCGACCTCGTCCACCACGCCGATGAACTCGTGGCCGAAGGTGTGCCCGATCCGGGTGTCCGGCATCATGCCGTGGTAGAGGTGCAGGTCGGAGCCGCAGATCGCCGCGAGCTGCACCCGGACGATCGCGTCGTTGGGATGCTCGATCCTCGGCCGGTCCTTCTCCTCCACCCGGACCTTGTAGGGCCCTCGGTAGGTCATCGCCCGCATCGAACCGCCTCCTGGATCGCCGGCCCCGGGCTCGTGACGGCACACGGGGCGTCCCACCACCGGTGCCGCGCACCGGTCCGTCGACACTGCGCCGGTCGGGCGCTGCGGGGAATCGGCAGATCGACCGATACCCGAGGTGGTCGCACCCGGGTCGGATGAGGCGGTCGCCGAGGAGGTCCGATGAGCCTGACCCGCGCCGTCCACGTCGTGCGGACCAGTCTCTGGCTGATCCCGCTCCTGGGTGTGCTGGCGGGCGTGCTGCTCTGCACGGCCACGCTCTGGCTCGACCGCCGCTCGGGTTACACCCTGGTTCCGCAAGTCCTGACCGGCACGCCCACCGACGTGCAGACGACGCTGTCGATCTTCGCCACCGCGACCGGGTCGCTGATCAGCCTCGTGCTCACCGTGACGCTCGTGGTCGTGCAGCTGGCGATGGCCCAGTTCTCCCCGCGGATCGTGGGCGCGCTCCTGTCGGACCGGTTCAGCCAGGTGGCGATCGGCCTGTTCGGGGCGACCTTCGTCGTCGCCGTGGTCGCCCTGCGGGAGGTGCGCGGATCGGACACCGGCACGGTCCCCGGCCTGTCGGTGCTGCTGAGCTACCTGCTCATGACCGCCAGCCTGGTGACCCTCGTCCTGTTCGTGCACCACTCCGGGCAGAGCATGCGCGCAGCGGGCCTGATCGACCTGGTCGGCGACCGGACCCGCGATCTCGTCGTGTCGTCCTTCCCGGCCCCCGACCAGCCGGTTCCGGGAGCGGAGGGCGACCCGCTCGTCGTGCCGGCCCCCGAGCCGGGGAACGTGGTGCGGGTCGACCGTGCGGGACTGGTCGCGGCCGCGCAGCACGCGGGCTGCGTCCTCGAGCTGGTGCCCGTCATGGGCGAGTTCGTGGCGGGCGGAGCACCGCTGTGCCGCGTCCACGCCGGGCCCGCGCCGTCCGGGGACGTGGCCGTGGCGGCCGCGCGGCTCCGGGACCGGGACGTCGCGCGGCTGGTCGTGGTCGGTCCCGAACGGGTGCACACGGAGGACGCCGCCTACGGGCTGCGCAAGCTCGTCGACATCGCGGAGCGGTCGATAGCCCAGCCGTTCGACGACCCCACGACGACCCTGCAGGCGCTGCACCGGCTGCACGACCTGCTGCGCCAGCTCGCCGTCCGACCCCTGCCCTCGGGCGAGCACCGCGACGCCGCCGGCGTGGTCCGGCTCGTGGAGCGGACGCTGTCGTGGGAGGGCTACGTCCGGCTGGCGTTCGACGAGATCCGCCTCGCCGGCGCCGCCACGCCGCAGGTGACCCGGCGGCTGTGCGCGGCCCTGGCGGACCTGAAGGAGGTGGCACCGCCCGACCGGCAGGCACCGCTGGATCGCCAGCTCCGGCTGCTGACCGCCGCCGTCCACCGGGCCTACGAGGACGACGAGGACGTGGTGGCGGCCCTGACACCGGACACCGAGGGCCTCGGCTCGGGAGCCGACGTCACGGTCCCCGTGCGCCTCGGCGGCCCCCGGCCGGACGGCGTCGTCCGGCCGGGTGCGCGCGTCGCGGGTTAGCGCCCGTTCCCTGCCGCAGGTCTCA
This sequence comes from Blastococcus sp. SYSU D01042, assembly GCF_054050515.1. Taxonomy (NCBI): domain Bacteria; kingdom Bacillati; phylum Actinomycetota; class Actinomycetes; order Geodermatophilales; family Geodermatophilaceae; genus Blastococcus; species Blastococcus sp. SYSU D01042. The sequence goes on from NZ_JBJGZM010000004.1 coordinate 220,156, forward strand.
TGCGCCCGGGGGCCGCGACACGCTGGGGTGCAACCCGCTCCGCCACCGGAACGACGCCTCGGAGGGGATCGTCAGAGGCAGGTGCTCGGGGGCCGAGGGCCGGGCGAGCAGGTACCCGCACGCCGAGTCCACCCCCAGCGCGCTGAGCGCGGTCAGCTGCGGCAGCGTCTCGACCCCCTCGGCGATCACGTGGGCGTCGATGGCCCGGGCCAGCGTCACGATGCCGGACACGAAGGCCTCTCCGCGAGGCGTGGCCAGGTCGTGGACGAAGGACTTGTCGATCTTGACGACGTCGACCGGGAACTCGTTCAGCCGGGCCAGCGAGCTGTAGCCCGTGCCGAAGTCGTCGACGGCGATCGCCACCCCGAGATCGTGCAGCCGGCAGAGGACCTGCCCCGCCCCGGAGCCGTCCGCGAGGGCCGACTCGGTCACCTCGATGCCCAGGCGCTCGGCCGGAAGCCCGGCACGGTCGAGCTCGGCGGCGATCCGGTCGGGGAGGCTCCGGTCGACCAGCTGCTGCGGGGACACGTTGACCCAGACCCGGAGCCCCGGCAGGTGCCGCCACCGGCGGGCCTGCTCGACGGCGCGGGCCAGCACCTGCTCGCCGACGCGGCCGACGAGGCCGGTCTCCTCCGCCACCGGGATGAAGTCCTGCGGGCCGACCAGGCCACGGAGGGGGTGCCGCCAGCGGACCAGGGCCTCCACGTGGCAGATCCGCTCCTGCCGGAGATCGAAGGCGGGCTGGTACTCGACGAAGAGCTCGTCCCGGTCGAGGGCCTGGCGCAGGTCGCTCTCGAGCTCGACCCGGCGCACCGACTCGACGTGCATCTGCTCGTCGAACCAGACGACCCGGTCCCGCCCGTCGGCCTTGGCCCGGTGCACCGCCGCGCCGGCCTCCCGGAGCAGGATGTCGAGATCCGGCGCGCCCGCCGCGGCCAGGCCCACGCTGGCGGTGACCAGCAGGCGGGCCCCCACGTCGACCACCTCCCGGCCGATGGCGACGACCTGGTCGGCGAAGCGGCCGGCCTCCGCGGTGGACCGGTCCACGAGCAGCGCGACGAACTCGTCGCCGCCGAAGCGGGCCAGCGCATCGGCCGGTCCGGTCACGGCGGCCAACCGCCGGGCGAACCCGACCAGCACCCGATCACCGGCGGCGTGCCCGAGGCTGTCGTTGACCAGCGTGAACCGGTCGAGGTCGACGAAGGCCAGGGTGAGCCGGGCGTCCGGGCGCTCCGCGAGCACCCGTTCCACCTCCAGCCGCAGACCGGCGCGGCTCAGCAGGCCCGTGAGCTCGTCCCTCGTCGCCCGGTGCGCGAGGACGCGCTGCGCCCGGTCGGCAGCCTCGCGGGCGACCCGCTCCGCCTCGAGCAGGCGCTCCCGCTCCCGCTCCCGGGCCCGCCGTTCGGAGATGTCGCGGAAGTAGATGGCGATCCCGCCACGGCGCAGGGGGTACACGCGGGCCTCGCACCACAGGTCCGCCGCGTCGTAGCGCGCCTCCAGGGTGGCGGGACGGCCGGAGCGGGCCACCTGCCGGTAGACCGCCTCGAAGTCGGAACCGACGAGCGAGGGGAAGCGCACCCAGATGTCCTGCCCCACGACGTCCTCGCGGGCGACGCCGAGGCGGGCCTCGGCCTTCGCGTTGAGGTAGGTCATCCGCCATGCGGCGTCGACGCCGATGTACATGTCGCTGATGGACTCGAGGCTGTCCAGCATCTCGTCCGCCGATCGCGTGGTGGCCTCCGCCCGCTCCGCCGCCGCCTCCTCCGCGGTGCCCACGTCCCGCAGGGAGACGTAGACCCCGGGGCGGTCGCCGTCGAGGAAGGTCCCCGTGGTCACCTCGGTGGCGACGGTCGATCCGTCGCCACGGACGAACTGGACGACGCCCCGGAACGCGCTGGTGCGGTCCCTCAGGCCGAGCACCTCGCTCCAGCGCCGGTCGGCGCCCCCGGTGAGTCCCGCGAGACCGAGCTCCACGAGCTCGTGCTCCGTCCGGCCGAGGAGTTCGCACGCCCGGGCGTTCGCGGCGAGGACCTGCCCCTCGGCGGTACCGATGAGCATCCCGTCCAGGCTGTGGACGACCAACGCCTCGTAGACGCCGTTGCGGAGCGTCGGGGTCACCGGGTGGGACGTCATACCCCGCGTATCGGCGCCCGGATCATTCCGGTTGACCCGGTTCCGCAATTTGGGTGAGCAACCGCACCGGACGGGCGGCCGCTTCAGCCACCCGGGCGGAAGACCGCCCGCACGCAGCCGTCCTCCTTGTCCTTGAACATCCGGTAGCCCTTCGGCCCGTCGTCGAGCGGCATCACGTGGGTGGCGAGGTGCTCGGTCCTGACCTCGTCCCGGCTCATCAGGTCGAGGATCTCGGGCACGTAGCGCTGTCCGTGCTGCTGGGCGCCGCGCAGGGTCAGCGCCTTGTTCATCACCGCGCCCATCGGGAACTTGTCGACCAGGCCGCCGAACACACCGAGCGCGAACACCGTCCCGCCCTTGCGGCAGGCGTAGATGGCCTCCCGGAGGGCGGTGGGCCGGTCCGACTGCAGCCGCATCTGCTGCTTCACCTGGTCGTACAGGTACTGCGGGCCCGGGCTGTGCGCCTCCATGCCCACCGCCTCGATGCACACGTCCGGCCCCCGGCCGCCGGTCATCTCCCGGAGCTCCCCGGGGACGTCGACCTCCTCGTAGTCGAGCGTCTCCGCCCCGACGTGCGTCCGGACCTGGGCGAGCCGGTTGTCGAACCGGTCGATGACCACGACCCGCTCGGCGCCCATCAGGATCGCCTTGCGCGCTGCCATCTGCCCCACACCGCCGGCTCCCCACACCGCGACGACGTCCCCGGGCTGCACACCGGCCTGGTCCGCCCCCGTCCAGCCGGTGGGGGCCGCGTCGGAGGCGAACAGCGCCCGCTCGTCGGAGACGCCGTCGGGGATCGCGAACGCCCCGTTGTCGGCGTACGGCACCCGGATGTAGGGCGCGTGGCTGCCCGCCCAGCCGCCCATGGCGTGGGAGTACCCGAAGCAGCCGCCTATCGACTGGCCCCACAGGCCCTCGGTGATCCCCGGGTTGGGATTGCCGTTGTCGCACAGCGACCACAGCCCCTGCGTGCAGTACCAGCACTGCCCGCAACCGATGAACGAGACCACCACCACGCGGTCGCCCACCTTGTGCTTCGTCACCCCCCGCCCGACCTCGGCGACCCGGCCCATGAACTCGTGCCCGAGCACGTCACCGGCGCGCATCGCGGGGATGTAGCCGCCCACGAGGTGCAGGTCCGAGCCGCAGGTCACCGACAGGCCGACCTCGAGGATGATGTCGTGGTCGTTGAGGATCTTCGGTTCCGGGACGTCCTCCACGCCGATCTCGTTGACGCCCCGCCAGGTGATCGCCTTCATCGCACACCTGCCTTGGGCGCCACCTTGGTCCAGGCCTCCAGCAACATGCCACCGGGGGTCGCCGACCGCTTGCCGTGCGGTGCGGGATCGACCGCGAGCACCTCACCCACCTCGATCAGCTGTTTCGCCCGGCGCAACGCGGAGCGCAGGTCGGCCTGCGGGTCGCTGCCGCTGAGCCGGCCGAGGGGGCCCGCCGACGACCGGTCGGGCAGCCGGGCGGCCAGCTCGGCGCCCTTGCCGCCCGGGGCCGGCCGGACCCGGACCTCGATCCGGTCGCCGAGCTCGGCCAGCGGTGCCGGCAGCCGGGTGGGGTCGACGTCGGACGGCTCGCGGAACACCGTCACCGCAAGCCACCCCGACGCCGGCCGCGCGCCGTCGGCCGGCCGGGTGGCCGAGGGGTCGATCGCCGACCGCACCTGGCGGACGACGCTGCCACCCGCGCGGGCGGCGAGGGAGGCCACGGTGCCGAACGAGGAAGTCACGCGGCACCTCCCGCGGCGGCGGGCTGCGGCGCACGGGAGAACTCCTGCACGATCCGCGCGCAGAACGCCGGCAGGTCGTCGGGCGACCGGCTGGTGGTGATGTTGCCGTCGGTGACGACCTCCTCGTCCACCACCTCGGCCCCTGCGTTGCGCAGGTCCGTGCGGATGCTCGAGAACGACGTCAGCCGCCGTCCCCGCGCGACGTCGGCCTCGACGAAGGTCCACGGCCCGTGGCAGATGCTGGCCACAGGCTTCCCCGACCGGACGAAGTCCCGCACGAAGTCCACCGCCGCCGGCTGCATGCGCAGCTGGTCCGGGTTCACGGTGCCACCCGGCAGGAGCAACGCGTCGTACTCGTCCACCGACGCTGCGCCGACCAGCCGGTCGACCGCGAAGGTGCCGGCGTCCTGCAGGTCGTTGTTGCGTGCCTGGATCTCACCGTCGTGGATCGACAGCACCTCGGTGCGCGCACCCGCGTCGTCCAGCGCCCGCCGGGGCTGCTCGAGCTCGACCCGCTCCACCCCGTCGGCCGCGAGGATCGCGACCCGCCGTCCGTTCAGCTCCCCTGCCATCTCAGGCGCCCGCCATCGCCGGGTGGAGCACGACCTTGGTCCAGCCCTCGTCCCGGTTGTCGAAGTGCTCGTAGGCCTCCGGCGCCTGGTCCAGGGGCAGCTCGTGGCTCACGATGAACGACGGCTCGGCCTTGCCCGCGGCGATGAGGTCGCGCAGCTGGCGGTTGTACTTCTTGACCGGCGCCTGGCCGCTGCCGATCTTCTGGCCCTTGAACCAGAACATGCCGAAGTCGAAGGCGAGCTTCCCCTGCTGGGCCAGCTCGTCGGCGGCCCCGGGGTCCTGGGGGATGTACACCCCGACGACGCCGATGGTCCCGGTGAACCGCACGGAGGCCACCAACCGGTTCATCGTGAGGTTGGCCTGCTCCTGCCCGTCGGGTTCGTGCGCCTGGTAGCCGACGCACTCGCAGCCGTTGTCGGCGCCCAGCCCCATCGTCTGGTCGAGGACGGCCTGCACCGGGTCGACCTTCGAGTCGTCGATGGCGATCGCGCCGATCGACTCGGCCAGCCGCAGCCGGTCGGGGTGCCGGTCCACGACCATCACCTTGCCGGCGCCGCGGATGGTCGCCGAGAGCGCGGCCATGAGGCCGACCGGGCCCGCCCCGTAGATGACCGTCTGGTCGCCGGGCTTCACGTCGGCCATCTCGGTGGCGTGGTAGCCGGTCGGGAAGATGTCGGCGAGCATCACGTAGTCGGTCTGGCGCTGCTCGGCGTCCTCACCGAGCCGCAGGCAGTTGAAGTCGCCCCAGGGCACGCGCAGCAGCTCTGCCTGTCCCCCGGCCCAGGGGCCCATGTCGGCGAAGCCGTACGCGGCGCCGGCCATCTTCGGCTCCGGCTGGGCGGTCAGGCAGTAGTTCGTGAGCTGCCGCTCGCAGTTCTTGCAGTGCCCGCAGGCGATGTTGAACGGCAGCACGACCCAGTCGCCGACCCGGACCTTGTCGACCCCGTCGCCGACCTCGATCACCTGGCCGAGGTTCTCGTGGCCGAACCAGCGGCCGGTCTCGAAGTCGGTCCGGCCCTCGTACATGTGCAGGTCCGAGCCGCAGATGTTCGCCGAGGTGATCCGCACCAGGACGTCGGTCGGCCGCTCGATGCGCGCATCGGGTACGTCCGTGACGCTGACCTGTCGCGGACCCTCGTACACCACTGCCTTCACGTTCACTCCTCCGTCGCGGCGGCCCCCGGCGCACCGGGCGCGGGGTCGGACCCTGATCGAACGCGCGACGGGCGGGGGCGGGTATCGGCAGACATGCCGATACCGGGCGGCGGTCGGTGGGCGGGCCGGCCTCAGACGCCGGCGGCACCCTCCACCGGACGCCGCCGGGCGGCCGTGACGAGGACCTCCGGTTCGTCCGCTGCCGCGACGAGGTGGTCGACGAGATGACGGACAGCGGCACGGGCCGGTCGGCGCCAGACGATCTCCAGGTCGAGGAGCAGGGGCGGATCCAGCGGTCGCACGGCGATCCCGTCGACGTGCAGCTGCTCGGCCACCCCGAGGATCGCAGGGGCGACGCCGGAACCGGATGCGACGGCACGCAGCATCGCCTCGGGACTGTTGATGAGGTCGGGCTCGATGACGACCTGTCCCGGCCGCACTCCTCCCGGCAGCAGGTGGTCCAGGGACCGCTGCCAGACGCCCGCGAACGGCGAGAACGGGAACATCACCACCCGCTCGCGGCCGACCGCGGCGGCCGGGATCCGCGCGCGCTCGGCGAGCGGGTGCCCGGTCGGCAGGGCGATCCCCCACTGCACCGTGCCGAGGACGACGGCGTCGAGGTCACGGTGCTCCGGCGGGCGGTTCCAGACCACCGCCGCATCCGCCCGCCCCTGGCGGACGGACTCGACGGCGTCGTCCCCGGGGCTGGAGGACACGGTGACCTCGACTCCCGGGACGGCCGTGCCCACGAGCCGCAGCGGGCCGTCGAGGACCCGCTCGGCCATGGTGCAGACCCGGAGCGCCACCTGCTCCCGACGGTCGGGGCCCGCCGAGCGGACGTCCTGGCGGGCCCGGTCCAGCTCGCTGAGGATGACCCTGGCCCGCTCGGCGAGGACGCGCCCCGCCGGCGTCAGCTCGGCTCCGCGGGACGTGCGGTCGAAGAGCGTGACGCGCAGGTCGCGTTCCAGCGCCTGGATCTGCTGGGACAGCGAGGGAGCGGCGATGTGCAACCGGCGCGCGGCCGCGGCGAAGCGCCGCTCCTCGGCCACGGTGAGGAAGTACCTGAGCTGCCGGAGTTCCACGGGGCAGGCTATCCCCGGCGACCTGAGGCGAACCACCCGCGGGGCGCGGTGCCACCGTCCCGTCGGCCGTCCGCGGCCGGGGGTCGGGTTGCGCCTCACGGGCCTGCGGTTCTACGTCACGCCACGCGTGGTGGACCAGCGGGTCCGGCGGTAACCCTGACGCATCGACGTCCACCGATCGAGCAGCCGGTGCGGGTCGGGGCGGCGGACGGCCCGCCCGGGCCGACGTCCGAGGGAGCCGGTATGAGCGCACACCAGCACGCGGAGTTGGTTCTCGCCGGGACAGCCGCCTCGGCGGGCAGCACGTCCGAGCGCGGCGAGGCCCTGCTCGAGGTCCTCCGCCGGGTCGTCCCGTTCGACGGTGCCTGGCTGGCGCTCGTCGACCCGTTCGGGTCCGGGTACCGCCCCCTGGCCAGCGCCAACCTGGACCGCCCGGTCGTGGACTTCCTCTCCGGCCCCTTGATGGCCGCCGACATCGCGATGACCGGGACCGACCGGGCGCGCCCCCCGTTGAGCCCGTCCGACCTGCCTTACCCGGCCGCAGAGCTGCCGACCTGGGCGGAGTGCCTCTACCCGGCAGGGATCCAGGAGGCGCTGGCCGTCGCCCTGTTCTGCCCCGAGGGCCGCCACGTCGGCTTCCTCGCCCTGCTCTCGGGCGGGCGTCAGCCCCCGGCCCCGGAGGTGCGTCGCCGGCTCGCGCGCGTGGCGCCGGCCCTCGCGCACGGCATCGACCCCATGCGGTCGCTCCTGACCGCCGCACGCCTGGTGCGGGGAGCCATGGCCGGCGTGGTGCTGTGCGCGGACGGCGGCACCTCTCCGCTGCCGGGCCTGCCGGCCGATCCCTTGCTGGGTCCCTCCTCCCCCGTACTGATCGCAGCGCGGGAGCGGATCGATGACGGGGCCATCTGCTCGTCGTTCCTCTGGCCGAGGGGCGGCCCGCACGCCCCGGACGGGCACGTGCGCATCAGTGTGCTGGCTGCGCCCGACGACGTGCCACCGGGATGGGCCGCCGTCGCGCTGCTGTCGCCGCCAACCGATCTGCACGAGCTGACGCCGCGGGAGCTGGAGGTCCTGGGCCTCCTGGTCGAGGGGTGCTCGAACCAGGAGATCGCCCGCGCGCTCGTCGTCGCCCCGCGGACGGTGGCCGCCCACCTCGAGCACATCCTGGTCAAGCTCCAGGCACCCACCAGGACCCTCGCCGCGGTCCGCGCCGAGCGCGACGGGCTCTACGTCCCGCACCTGCCCCACCGGGCGTGAGGCGGACCGTCCGCCCGGTGCGGCCGCCGACTCCCTCAGCGGGCGCGGTGGTCCTGGGGCGTGGTCAGCCGGAGGCTCTCGGGCAGCGCCCGCAGCGCCTCGAGCAGCCCGGCCGGCAGCTCGGCGTTGACGTCGGTGAGGACGTAGCCGAGCTCCCCGCGCGTGGCCAGCACCTGGCCGTCGACGTTGAGGCCGTGCTCGCCGACGAGGGCGTCGACCCGGGCCAGGACGCCGGGCACGTTCCGGTGCAGCAGCGCGAACCTCGCGGCCGACTGCCCGTGCAGCACGACGACGGGCAGGTTGACGCTGAGCGTCGTCGTCCCGGCCCGTGAGTAGTCGACGAGCTTGCCGGCGACGAAGCGTCCGATGTCGTGCTGCGCCTCCTGCGTGGACCCGCCGACGTGCGGCGTGAGGACGACGTTGGGCAGCCCGCGGAGCACCGAGTCGAAGGGGTCCCCCTGCTCCCGCGGCTCCTCGGGGAACACGTCGACGGCGGCACCGGCGATGTGGCCGCTGACGATGTGGTCGCGCAGCGCCTCGTGGTCCACGACGAACCCGCGGGAGAGGTTGAGGAACAGGCTGCGGGGGCGCATCCGGGCGAACTGCTCGGCACCGAAGAGGCCGGCATTCCCACCGCGGCCGTCCACGTGCAGCGTGACCGCCTCCGCCCGCTCGAGCAGCTCGTCCAGGGTGTCGCACCGCTCGGCGTTGCCGAGGGCGAGCTTGTCCTCGAGGTCGTAGTAGACGACCCGCATGCCCAGCGCCTCGGCCAGCACCGACAGCTGGCTGCCGATGTTGCCGTAGCCCACGATGCCCAGCGTCCGCCCGCGGATCTCGTGGCTGCCGGCCGCCGACTTGTCCCAGGTGCCGGAGTGCAGCGCCCGGTCCCGGTCGACCAGCCGCCGGGCCAGGATGATGATCTCGGCCAGCGCCATCTCGACCACGCTGCGCGTGTTGGAGAACGGCGCGTTGAACACCGCGACCCCGGCCCGCGCGGCGGCCCCCAGGTCGATCTGGTTGGTGCCGATGCAGAAGGCGCCCACGGCCTGCAGCTCGGGGCGTGCCCGCACCACCTCGGCGGTCACCTGGGTCTTCGACCGGATCCCCAGCACCGTGACGCCCTCGAGCGCGGCGATCAGATCGGCCTCGTCCAGGGCTCCGCGCAGTGACTGCACCTCGAACCCGGCGGTGGAGAGGAGCTCCACCGCCACCGGGTCGATGTTCTCCAGCAGCAGGGCTTTCGGCACGGCGACGTCCTCCTCGACCGCAGGACCAGCGGCGGTCTGCGGCAGGTCGAGTATCCGGATCCGCCGAGGCGTCGGTGAGCCCGGGCACCGCAGAAGGCCGGTTCGCCGGCACCCGGCCCGCCGCCGGGTGCCTCCAGTGCCGGCTCCCGACGGGGTGCAGGTCGTCCCCCGCTGTCCGCGAGCGCCCCTCGGCGACCAGCCCGGTCCGGTGCGCCGGCTCGGCTACGGAGCGGACGCCCCCGTGTGGTTGCCAGGCGTCGTCCAGGCTCCGTCCAGCCGGAGCGCAGCCGATCCGACGACCGTGGCGGCATGCCCGCCACCTCCGCTCCGCCCGCGGCGCCCACCCGGGGCGCCCTGCGGGTCGCGCTGGTCTGCGCCGGTGCCGTCGTCGTCGCGCTCACGCTGACGCCGCAGGGCACCGGCTGGGCCTGGGCGCCGCCGGTGTCCGAGGCGCGGTGGTACGCGACCGGTCTGGACTCCGCCCCGACGCTGCTGCAGCTGCTCGGCAACCTGGGCCTGCTCGTCGTGCCGGCCGCGCTCGCGGTGCTGCTCTGGCCGTCGCTGCGCTCGCCGATCCGGCTGGCCGGCGCAGCGCTCGCCGCGGGCGGGAGCATCGAGCTGCTGCAGTGGGCGCTGTCCGTGGGGCGCGTAATCTCGCCGCTGGACGCCGCGCTCAACGCCACGGGCGCCGTCGTCGCCGGCCTGCTCGTCGCCGCCACCCGGTCCGCCGGGCACCCGGTCTCTGAGCGGAGCCGCACCTCCGGGTGACGGGAGCGCCGCAGGCCGTGCCCGCCGTGGCACCCGGGCCGTAGCGTGACCGGCGTGTCCGCGGCCCCCGCTCCCGGCAGCGAGGGCTGGTGGCGCGGGCACGAGGAGCGGCTGGCCCGCCGCCGCCCGCACACCGACGGCCTCACCCTGGAGCTGGTGCTGGCCGAGGCGCTCGCGCTGGTCGACGCCGAGGGGATGGACGCGCTGACCGTCCGGGCGCTGGCCACCCGGCTGGGCACCGGCAGCTCCACGCTGTACCGGCACGTCGCCAGCCGGGACGAGCTGCTCGTGCTGCTGGTCGACGCGGTGCTCGGCGAGGTGCGCCTCCCGGACCCGGAGCTGCCCGGCCGGGAGCGCGTCGAGCGGCTGTCGACCGAGCTGCGCCGGGTGCTGCGCAGCCACCCGCACGTCGTCCCGGCCCTCGGCACCGCGCCGCTGCGCGGGCCCAACGCGCTCCGCGCCTCCGCCTGCGGGCTGGACAACCTGCTCGCCGCCGGCCACCCGCCCGACCGCGCCCGGGCTGCCTACCTGGCGCTGCTGGACTACGTGCTCGGCTCGGTCGCCTTCGGCGCCGCGGCGGAGACGGCCGGCCGCGCCCACGAGGGACGCGGCGACAGCGACGAGGTGTTCGCGTTCGGGCTGGCGACCTTCCTGGACGGCCTCGAGAGGGGCTGACAGACGCGAGCGGCGCTCGCTAGTGTCCCGGGTCACACCCCGAGGAGGCACCGTGGCCCGTCCCACCCCCGCCGACGAGCAGCTCGTCCACCAGCTGCCCGAGCTGCTGCCGGCCATCGCGACACCGCACCCGCACTGGCGCGAGAGCCACTTCTTCGACATCCACGACCCGTCGGGCGACGGGGACGCCGTCTTCTTCACGATGGCCGTGCGCCCCACCCAGGACACGATGGACAGCCTGCAGATGGGCCGGGTCGGCGGGCAGCAGATCCTGCACGGCAGCGCCCGGCCGCTGGGTGAGGACCCGCAGACCCCCGAGGTGCCCGGCGCCCGCGTCGAGATCGTGAAGCCGTGGCAGGAGGTCCGGCTCTGGGCCGATCCGGAGGTCAGCCCGATCGGCGTCGACCTGCTGTTCACCGCCCGCACCCAGCCCTACGGCCTGCGCCGCGGCACGATGCGGGCGACCGACGGCGTGGTCTGGGACCAGAGCCACGTCCTGCAGTCCGGGACCTTCACCGGCACCTACACCGTCGAGGGCGTCGAGCACCGCGTCGATGGCTGGACCGGCCAGCGCGACCACTCGTGGGGCATCCGCGACCACGGCCGCTGCCCGCTGTGGATCTGGTTCCAGATCCAGCTCGAGGACGGGATGCTCGGCGTCTGGCACTGGGAGCTGGCCAACGGCGCGCGGATCTACACCGACGGCTGCTGGGCCGGCGCCGACGGCAGCGAGCCGGTCCCGGTGGTCGGGTTCGACTACGACGTCGACTGGCGGGACGCCGGCGGGTCCGTGGTCGCGTACGGGAAGCACGGCGAGCAGGTGGCCGGCCTCGCGGGCAGCTGCCGGTTCACCCTCGCCGACGGCCGGACGATCGACGTCGAGGCCGAGGGCGACTTCGTCCGGCCCTACGAGCCGTTCCACCGGGGCGGGCTCAACGTGGTCCGGGTGCGCACCGGCGACGGGCGGAGCGGCACCGCGGTCTACGAGGTGACCGGCGCCCGGCACCACCGCTTCTTCCCCGACACCGACGTCGACGGGATCCTGCCGTGCTGAGCATCGCCGACACCCCCGAGGCCCTCACCCCGGAGTGGCTGACCGCCGCCCTCACCGCGTCGGGCGCCCTCGCCGGGGCGCGCGTCGTCACCGCCGCGCCCGAGCCCCTGGGCACCGGCCAGATGTGCGACAGCGTGCGGATCCGCCTCTCCTACGACGAGCCGGGTGCGGGGCCGGCGACGCTGGTCGCCAAGCTGCCCGCCGCCGACGAGGGCAGCCGCGCCACCGCCAAGGCGTTCCGCTCCTACGAGAAGGAGGTGCGCTTCTACCAGCAGCTGGCCGACCGGCTGCCGGTGCGCACCGCGCGCGTGCACCACGCCGACCTCGACACGGAGACGGCGTCGTTCGTGCTGCTCCTGGAGGACCTCGACCCCGCCCGCCCCGGCGACCAGCTGCGGGGCTGCGACGTCGAGGTGGCGGCCGCCGCCGTCGCCGAGCTGGTCAAGCTGCACGCGCCGCTGTGGGACGACCCCTCGCTGGCGCAGCTGGACTGGCTGCACGGCGACCCGGAGGGCCGGGGCGCGCTGCTCAAGGAGGTCCTGCCGCTGCTGTGGTCGGGCTTCCAGGAGCGGTACGCAGCCGAGCTCCTGCCGCACGTGAAGCAGGCCGGGGACATCTACTTCGGCCGGCTGGACGCCGGGCCGGCGGGCGACCGCGCCCGGACGATCACGCACACCGACTACCGGCTGGACAACCTGCTCATCGCCCCGGACGGCACGGTGACCGTGGTCGACTGGCAGACCTGCGGCACCGGCGTGGGGCCCAGCGACGTCGCGTACTTCCTCGGCGCCGGCCTGGCCCCCGACGAGCGGCGCGAGGCCGAGGACCGGCTGGTCCGCGAGTACCACGACGGCCTGCTCGCCGCGGGCGTCACGGGCTACGACTGGGCGGACTGCTGGCTGGACTACCGGCGCGGCACCTGGTCGGGCCTGTCGATGGCCGTGCTCGCCTCGATGAGCGTGAAGCGCACCGACCGCGGCGACGCGATGTTTCTCGCCATGGCCGACCGGCACGCCCGGCACGCCCTCGACCTCGACGCCGCCGACGTCCTCGCCTGACCCCCGCTCCCCCACCCCCGAGGAGAAGCCCACCGTGACCGAGCACCGCATGACCATCAACGGGGAGCAGCACTCCTCCCCCGACACCTTCGAGGTGATCAACCCCGCGACGGGTGAGCCGTTCGCGCGCGCCCCGGAGGCCACCGCCCAGCAGCTGGATGACGCCATGGCCGGCGCCGACCGGGCCTTCCGCTCCTGGAAGCGCGACGACGACGCGCGCCGCGACGCGCTGCGGCTGGCCGCCAAGGCGCTGGGCGACGCCACGCCGCAGATCGCCACGCTGCTCACCCAGGAGCAGGGCAAGCCTCTCCCCGAGGCCATGTTCGAGGTCATGGGCGTCGGCATGTGGCTGCAGTACTACGCCGACCTCGAGGTCGAGCGGGAGATCCTCCAGGACGACGACGCCGCCTTCGTCGAGGTCGTGCGCCGGCCGATCGGCGTCGTCGCCGCCATCGCGCCCTGGAACTTCCCGCTGCTGCTGTCGTCCTGGAAGATCGCCCCGGCCCTGCGCGCCGGCAACACCGTCGTCCTCAAGCCCTCCCCGTACACGCCGCTGTCGTCGCTGGCGATGGTGGAGGTGCTGAACCAGGCCCTGCCGCCGGGCGTCCTCAACATCGTCACCGGCGGGGACTCCCTCGGCGCGGCGATGACCGCGCACCCGACGCCGCGCAAGGTGAGCTTCACCGGCTCGATCAGCGCCGGCAAGAAGGTCGCGGTCGCCTCGGCCGCGGACCTCAAGCGGGTCACCCTCGAGCTCGGCGGCAACGACCCCGCGATCGTGCTCGACGACGCCGACCCCGCCGTCGTCGGCAAGCAGCTGTTCCACGCGGCGTTCCAGAACAACGGCCAGACCTGCGTCGCGGTGAAGCGCGTCTACGTGCCGGAGAGCCTGCACGACGCGGTGGTCGACGCCCTCGTCGCCGAGGCGAGCAGCGTCGTCGTGGGCGACGGGATGGACGAGGCGACCAAGCTCGGCCCGATCCAGAACCGGCCGCAGTTCGACCGGGTCGCGAGCCTGGTCGACGGCGCGCTCTCCTCCGGTGCGCGCGCCGCCGCCGGCGGGGCGGCGCTGGACCGGCCGGGCTACTTCTTCGCCCCGACCATCCTCACCGACGCCGCGGACGGCACCGCGATCGTGGACGAGGAGCAGTTCGGTCCCGCGCTCCCGGTCATCGCCTACCGGGACCTCGACGACGCGATCGAGCGCGCGAACGCCACCACGTTCGGCCTCGGCGCCTCGGTGTGGGCCACCGACACCGAGCGCGGCGAGACCGTCGCCCGCCAGCTCGACGCAGGCTCCGCGTGGGTGAACACGCACGCCGCGCTCGCCCCGAACCTGCCCTTCGGCGGGCTGAAGTGGAGCGGCGTCGGGGTGGAGAACGGCCCGTGGGGCCTCAAGGGCTTCACGGACATGCAGCTGCTCAACCGCCGCAAGAAGTAGGCCCGCGCCGTGCGCCCCGACCTCCGTCTGCTCCTGCCACGTCAGGTCGACCGGTACCGGGGCGCACGGTGGGCCCTCGTCGTCCTGGTGGTCTACGCGGTGCTGACGACGGCGCGCAGCCTGGTGCACGTGCTCGCGCCGGACAGCGGTGCGGGGTCGATCGCGACCATCGACCTCGACGTCGAGGGCGGGACCAACGCCGTCGCGCTGCTCGGGCAGTGGGGCGGCGCGCAGCTGCTGCTGGCGCTGCTGGCGTGGGTGGTCCTCGTGCGCTACCGCGGGCTGGTCCCGCTGGTGCTGGCCGGAGCTGTGCTGGAGGCGCTGCTCCGGCTGCTCGTCGGGGCGCTCAAGCCGCTGGAGACCACCGGCACGCCGCCCGGGGCCCCCGGCACCTGGGTGGCGCTGGTCGTGTGCGGGGCGGCGACGGTCGCCGCGCTCACCCCCCGCCGTGAGGTGACCGTCGGCTAGCGGCCGGTGTGCCCGTCCCGCATCGCCAGGGCGAAGGGGACGGCGAGCAGCGCGCAGGCCGCGGTGAGCAGGTAGACGACGACGAACGGGCCCTCGGTCGTGGCGTCGCCGGCCAGAGCCGTGAACAACCCGATGCCGACCACCGCCCCGATCTGGTTGGCCGTCTGCTGCAGCGACGTCGCGAGCCCGAAGTCCTGCTCGTCCACCGCGTGCCCCATGGCCGAGACCAGGCCCGGTTGCGCGTGGCCGAAGGCCCATCCGGAGAACGGCAGCGCGATCGCGATGGCGACCACCGAGGTGGTGAGCGCCCCGAGCGACATCGACGCCATGACCAGCCCGAGCCCGGCCGCGGCGGCGACCACCATCCGCCGCTCGCCGAAGCGCTGGCCCCACCGCGACGCCGTCGGCGCCGCCGCCACGATGAACACCGCCCGCGGCACGCTCAGCAGCGAGGTCAGGCCGGCCGAGAGCCCCATCACCGACTGCATGAGCAACGGGGTGAGCACGAAGTTGCCCATCCACCCCGCGCCCAGCAGGAAGCTCGCGGCGGTGACCACGCGCGTGTTGCGCGAGGAGAGCACCCGCAGCGGCAGCAACGGCGAGGAGGCGCGGCGCTCGATCCGCACCAGCGCCCACAGGGCGAACGGCGCGACGGCCAGGCACGCCAGGGGCAGCGGCGACCAGCCCCACACCCCGAGCCGGTTGATGCCGAACGTCAGGCACAGGGTGAGCAGCGCCAGGGCCAGGGCACCGGGGACGTCGAGCGGCACCCGGACCCGGTCGCGCGGGTCCTTCGGCAGGACGGGCAGGGCCGCGAGCAGCGCCCCGGCGCAGACGGCCGCCTGGACGACGAAGATGACCCGCCACCCGACGAGGTCGACCAGCGGGCCACCGATGACCACACCGACGACGGCGGCGCCGGCGAGCACGGCCGAGGCGAGCGAGGAGACGCGCACCCGCTCATGGGGCGGGAACGCGCGGAAGAGCATCGCGAACGAGCTCGGGATGGTGGCCGCCGAGCCCAGCTGCGAGATGGTCCGCGCGGCGATCAGGCTGCCGGCGTTCCACGCGAGCGCCGTCGCCACCGCGAACGTCGCGGCGACGAGCATGCCGGTGAGGAACAGCCGCCGGTGCCCGCGCAGGTCGCCGAGCCGGCCCAGCAGCGGCGTGGAGACCGCGGCGGCCAGCAGCGGCGCCGTCGTCACCCAGAGCACCGTCGAGGGCGTGGAGCCCAGGTCGACCGCGATCGGCTGGACGGCGATGGTGAGGATCGTCGCCGGGAAGGTCGTGGCGAACATGCCGGACTGGCAGGCCAGCAGGATCCAGCGGCGCCGACCGGGATCGGGGACGTCGGGTCGCTCGTCGGCCGCTCCGCCGTCGTCCATCGTCCCCGCTCTCCCGTCCCTGCCGTCGCGTCGCTGCCCCCGGTCGCCCGGACGGCCCCACCGGAGCACCGGTGGGGCCGTCGGGTGTGCAGAGGTCGATCAGTGCATGAGCACCGGCGCCGGGGTGGCGCCCTCCTCGTCGTCCAGCAGGTGCGAGGGCTCCTTCTTCCGCGGCAGGAAGGCCACCGGGATGAGCGCGAGCAGCACCAGCACGAACGCGACGGTGAACGTCGTCCCGAAGCCCTCGGCCATGGCCTGCAGGGGGTCGGGCGACCCGGGGACCCGCGAGGTGAGCTGGTTGGTCAGGACCACCGAGAGCACCGCGGTGCCGATGGAGCCACCGATCTGCTGGACGATGTTCACCAGCGTCGAGCCGCGGGCGACCTCGTGGTTGGTCAGCGACTTCAGCGCCGAGGTCATGATCGGCATCATCGTGCCGCCCATGCCCAGGCCCATGACGAACAGCGCGCCGCAGAGCACCCAGTAGGAGGTGTCCGCGCCGACCTGGGTGAAGACGAAGAAGCCGCTGGCCATCACGAGCAGCGCGACCGGCACGGTGCGGCCGATCGGCACCTTGTCGGCGAGCACGCCGGCGATCGGCATCGTGACCATGGCGCCCAGGCCCTGCGGGGCGATCAGCAGACCGGCCATGAGGGTCGTCTCACCGCGCACCTGCAGGAAGTAGGACGGGAACAGCAGCCCCGCGCCCATGAAGGCGATGACGAAGACGAACATCGACACCGTCGCGATCGTCAGCCGGCGGTTCGTGAACAGCCGCAGGTCGATCAGCGGCTTCTCGGTCCGCAGCGCGTGCGCCACGAAGGTGAGGATCAGCGCGACGCCGATGGTCGCCGAGATCCACACCCGCGGGCCGAAGGACGCACCCTCGCCGCCCTCGGCGATCGAGGAGACGCCGAAGAGGAACAACGCGAGGCCGGGCGAGAGAAGCAGCATGCCCAGGAAGTCGAACGGCTCGGTCGTGCTCGGCTCGTCCTTGGGGAGCACCGTCCAGGAGTACACGAGCGCCGCGAGGCCGATCGGCAGGTTGATCAGGAAGATCCAGTGCCACGAGGC
Organism: Blastococcus sp. SYSU D01042; assembly: GCF_054050515.1. Lineage (NCBI taxonomy): Bacteria > Bacillati > Actinomycetota > Actinomycetes > Geodermatophilales > Geodermatophilaceae > Blastococcus > Blastococcus sp. SYSU D01042. The sequence continues at coordinate 237,267 of NZ_JBJGZM010000004.1, forward strand.
GACGTCGATCAGCCAGCCGCCGAGGATCGGGCCGGTGATCGGGCCCAGCAGCATCGGGATGCCCAGCACGGCCATGAGCCGGCCGATCCGGTCCGGGCCCGCGGCGCGGGTCAGGATCGTCATGCCCAGCGGCATCAGCATGCCGCCGCCCAGGCCCTGCAGGACGCGGAAGGCGATGAGCATCTCGATCGAGGTGGCCACCGCGCAGAGCACGGAGCCGGCGGTGAACAGCGTCAGCGCGGCCAGGTACAGGCGCTTGGTGCCGAAGCGGTCGGCGGCCCAGCCGGTCAGCGGGATGACGGTGGCCAGGGCCAGCGTGTAGGCCGTCATGGTCCAGGCGACCGTCGCGTAGGTCGCGTCGAAGACGTCCTGGAAGGTCGGCAGCGCGACGCTCACCACGGTGATGTCGAGGATCGACATGATCGCGCCGAGGACGACGACGCCGGCGATCTTGAGGACCGCGCCGTCGATCTTCTCGGGGTACACCGGCGGCAGCGGTGGAGCGGACTCGGTCACAGGCAGTTCTCCTGGTCTGGTCGCGGGGCGAGGACGCCGCCCGCGAGGATGTCGGTGAGCACCCGGTGCAGCTGGTCGCGCTGCTCCGGGGGGAGGGCGTGCGTGAACGCCTCGAGCGAGCCGTGCTTGGCCTGGATGTGCTCGGCCGCCAGCTTCTCCCCGAGCGGGGACAGCGACACGAGCTTCACCCGGCGGTCGTTCGGGCTCTCGCGCCGCTCGACCATCGCCAGCCCGACCAGCTGGTCGACGTTGCGGCCGGCGGCGGCCATCGAGAGGCCGAGCGCGTCGGCGATCGCGTGGATGGGCAGGGGCTCCGCCCTCCTGGTCAGCAGGAAGAGCGTGCGGGCCTGCGAGAACGACAGGTCGCTCTCGGCCAGCGCGTCCAGACCGTCGGACTCGCCGGCGCTCATCAGACGCTTCACGAACTCCACGAGCACGCCCAGGAGGTCGTCGGGGTCGGCAGGCACCCGGAGATGCTAACGCCGATGCAACCTTTGACCGAGTGAAACGTTTTTGAACGCGCGATGACCTTGGCCACACGCTGCGACGACGGATCGTCAGGCGGTGAGGACCGCCCACCCCCGGGCCGGGAGCGAGACCCGGCCGCCGGCCAGCCGCCCGTTCCCGCAGGCGACGGCGGTCGCGTCGGCGGCCGGCAGCTCGACGGGCGCGCTGCCGAGATTCAGGGCCACCACGACCGCCTCCCCGGCGGTGCCCGTCCGGAGGACGACCTGCTCGTTCACCAGCTGAACGACGTCGGTGTGCGCCCGCACCAGCCACGGGTGGCGGCGGCGCAGCGCGATCAGCTCGCGGTGCGCCTCGAGCAGGGAGCGGGCGCCGGCGTCCAGGTCCCCGGGGTCCGGCGGGCGGGGTGGGAACTCGGGGCGCACGGCGTCGTCCCCGCCGACCCGCTGCTCCTTGACGCCGGTCCAGCCGTACTCGTCGCCGGCGTACACGCTCGGCACGCCGGCCACGGTGAACAGGACCGCAAGGGCGTGCGGCACCAGGTCCGGGCGCACGGCGGAGGCGATCCGGGTGACGTCGTGGTTGCCGACGAACGTGGAGGGCACGAACGTCGCCAGGAGGCCGTTGTGCCGCTCCAGCGCGTGGGCCGTCTCGAAGAAGTTGCGCTCGGCGAGGCCGTGCCAGACCCCCTGCCACAGCTCGTACTGGGTGAGCGAGTCCATCGTCGAGGCCCGCACGACCGCGGCGGCGTCGCCGTGGATGACCTCGCCGGTGAACCAGGCCCCGGGGTGGGTGCGCCGCACCTCGGGCAGCACCCGCGCCCAGAACTCCGGCGGCACCGCGTAGGCGGCGTCCAGGCGCCAGCCGTCGACGCCGCGGTCCAGCCAGTGCCGCATGACCGCGACCACCAGGTCGGCCACCGCGGGCGAGGAGTGGTCCAGGGCGACGAGCTGCTCGTGGCCCTCGAACACGTCGGCGCGCACCGGGTCACCGGGGCGCCAGCCGGACCAGTCGACGCGGAACAGCTCCGCGGTCGGCGCCGCGGGGCCCTCGGCCTCGAGCTGCGCGAACGCGGGGTGGCCGCGGCCCACGTGGTTGAACACACCGTCCAGCAGCACGCGGACGCCGCGCGACCGTGCCGCGGCGAGCAGCCGGTCCAGGTCGCCGTCGTCCCCGAGCCGGGGGTCGAGGCGGAAGTGGTCGACCGTGTCGTATCCGTGCGTCTGCGACGCGAAGACCGGTCCGAGCGCGAGGCCGTTCAGGCCCAGCCCGACGAGGTGGTCCAGCCAGGCCTCCACCCGGTCGAGCCGGTGGACGACCGCCTGCCCGTCACCGGCGGTGGCCGGCCGCACGGGGGCGCCGGTGAAGCCGAGCGGGTAGACGTGCCACCACATGACCGTGTCGGCCCAGCCTGCGCTCACGAGGCGTCGGTGACGAAGTGCCGCCAGTTGCGCATGTACTCGACGAACACCGGCGACAGGCCTTCGCCGGCCAGGTGCTCCGGGCTGACCGGCGTCCTCACCGGCAGGAAGTCACCGTCGCGCCGCACCTGGTCCGGGAAGTCGTGGTGCAGGATCGCGGCGCGGCCGACCATGACGAAGTCCGCGCCCCGCTCGAGCGTCTCGGCGGCGCCCCGGCCGGTGCGCACCTTGCCGGCCACGCCCAGGCGCGTGCTGCCGCGGTCGAGGTCGGTGAACCAGTCCATGAGCGGGCGGGAGGCGTACGCCTCCTCGACCGGCTGCTTGGCGACGTCCCACAGCGACATGTCCAGGTAGTCGACGTCGCCCCTGCCCATCAGCTCGGCGGCGACGTCCCGGATCTCGCCGAGCCGCAGGCCGAAGCGCTCGGGCGACAGCCGCACGCCCACCTGGAAGTCGGGGCTGCACCGCTCGCGGACGGCGCGCAGGATCTCCCACAGCAGGCGCGCGCGGTTCTCCAGGGAACCCCCGTAGCCGTCGGTGCGACGGTTGCTCTCCGGCGACAGGAACTGGGCGACGACGTAGCCGTGCGCGCCGTGGACCTCGATGCCGTCGAAGCCCGCCTGTTGGGCGCGCAGCGCGGCGACCGCGAAGTCCTCGACGAGCTGCCCCACCTCCTCACCGGTCATCGCCCGGGCGCCGGTCTCCTCGTCCTCCGACGGACCGACCGGCTGCCCGACCAGCTCCTGCGGCGACCGGATGCCCGCGTGGTGCAGCTGCAGCGAGGCCAGGGAGCCCTCCGCCTTCACCGCGGCGGCCAGCCGGGTCAGCCCCGGCAGGTGGTCGTCGGAGAAGACACCGAGCTGCCCGGGGAACCCCTGCCCCCCGGCCTGGACGTGCGCGGCGCACGTCATGGTCAGCCCGTGCCCGCCGCGCGCCCGCAGCGCCAGCCAGTGCAGCTCCTCGTCGGAGAGCTGCCCGTCGGGGTGGCTCTGCGTGTTGGTCAGCGGGGCCAGCCACAGCCGGTTCGGCGCGGCCGGGCCGGAGGCCAGCGTCAGGGGCGTGAAGAGGTCGGACACCCGGCCGAGCGTACGGAGGGGGCGCCCACCGGCTCCGTGCGGTGCGGATCAGGCCGTGGCGGCGGTGATCGTCGTCCGGGAGCGGTACTCCAGGTCGCCGAAGGCGTCGGCGTGCCGCTGCACGTAGGCGGCGACGAAGGGGCACAGCGGCAGCACCTTGAGCTCCTGCCGCCGCACGTCGTCCAGCGCCTGGCGGACCAGCTCCGACGAGATCCCCCGGCCCTCGTGCCCGGGGAGGACCTCCGTGTGGGTGAAGACGACCAGCTCGGGGGTCCGGATGTACTCCGCGATCGCCGCCAGCTCGCCGTCCACGCGCCCTTCGTAGCGGCGCTGGTCGGATGCGTCGGTCATCTGCACCTGCACGGGGAACCCCTCTCCGGGCGGCCGGGATCTGCTCGACGAGTCAACACGCCGGAGCGCCCCGTTGACCAGCCCCGGCTCACCGGGCGGCGGTCGCGCGGTCGCTCCGGGCGCCGGTGACGCGGTCGGGGTAGGAGCCGGTGAAGGAGACCAGCCACCAGATCACCGCGATCGGCACCACCCAGTTCAGCGCCAGGTCGCCCAGGTGCGCCGAATCGCGTCCGGTGGGGTGCTCGTCGAGGAGGGTCACCAGCACCCCGGCGAGGCCGATCACGACCAGGCCGGCGCCCCACGCCGCGCTGATCACGCGGTTGATCGACCGGAAGGTCGGCGAGGACCACAGCTCGCGCGGCGTCGTCTGCCGCGCGTACTCCTCGGTGAACGGCCGCACCGAGGCGGTCGCCAGCACGTAGCCGCCGAGCAGCACGCCGACCAGCGGCCGGCCCCAGGTCCAGAGCCAGTCGTCCACGTCGCCGCCACCCGCGAAGCCGACGACGGCGATGGCGCCGAACAGGACCAGCGAGACCAGGTTCAGCGTCACCGGCCCGTGGGTGCGGGCCGCGAGGGCGAGCGCCACCAGGGTCATCGCCACGGCGAGCAGAGCGCTCCAGGCGACGGCGTCGGCTGCCATCCGGTTGGCCACGAACGAGAAGGCGATCCAGGGCAGGAAGCCGAGGACGAAGGAGAGCTTGTTCATGCCCCGGACCGTGCCGAGGGGGCGTCCAACCCCGGTCCAACCCCGGTCCGCCTCACCGGGCGTGCTCGTCGAGCCAGCGGGCGAGGGCCGGCTGGGCGAGGTAGGCGATCGTGGCGTGGGTGGCCTCCGGCACCACCTCGAGGTGGATGTCGTCCCCCTGCGCGCGGGCGGCCTGCACGAACGCGTCGGTGTCGGCCGGCAGCACGAGCTCGTCGTCGGCGCCCTGGGCGATGAACACCGGCGCGGCGATGCGCTGCGAGCCGGCCGAGTTCTCCTTGAGCAGCGTCGCCCACGGCTCGGTCGTCGTGGGGTCGACGGCGAAGAAGTGCCCGACCAGCGGCTGCCCGATGCGGTGCAGCTCGCCGAGGTGCGAGAGCAGGCACAACCGGTTCATCCCGGGCAGCGCGGCCACCGCGTCGGGCGTGAGCACCGCGTCCAGCCGCGCGCCCGGGACGGTCGGTCCGTACACGTCGACGAACGCCGGGAAGGCGTAGGAGCCGATGGTGACCCCGGAGATGTCGTCCAGGTGCGAGCGCATGAGCGCGGTCAGGTCGGCGGCGGGAGCGGCGGCGGCCACCGCGACGACGTCGAGCTCCGGGGCGTACTGCGGCTGCGCCTCGGCGGCCAGGAGGACGGCCTGCCCGCCCTGCGAGTGACCCCAGAGCACCACGCGCTCCCCCGCCTCCGCCCCGTCGACGTGCTGGGCCGCCCGGACGGCGTCCAGCACGGTGTGCGCCGCGGTGGCCCCCACCAGGTAGGAGTCCGGGCCGTCGGTGCCCATCCCGGCGTAGTCGGTGGCGACGACGGTGTACCCGCGGTCCAGCATCAGCCGCAGCCCCTCGATGCCGAGGAAGGGGTCGAAGCCGCGGGAGGGCGCGCAGGTGGCGGCCGTCCCGGTCGTCGGGTGGCCCCACGCCAGCACCGTGCGGCCGCCCGACGGGGCGGGCGTCCGCGGGGTGACGACCACCCCGGTGACCACCACCGGCTTCCCGTCGAGGTCCGTCGACCGGTACATGATCCGCCACGCGCGAGCACCGGCCGGCGTGCCCTCGAGCGCCTCGCTCCTCACCAGGGTGCCCGGGTCCCCGTCGGCCGCGCCGGCGGGCTGGGCGTAGAAGGCGTCGATCCCGGAGCGCTCGGCGGCGTCGCCGACCACCCGCGGGCCCTCCAGGACGACGAGGCCGCCGACCAGGACGAGGACGCCCACCGCGGCGATCCGGAACGCCCGCCGTAGCCGGTGCCGGCCCCGACGCCGCACCGCGCCCGGGTGCCCGAGAGTGCCGTCTCCGTCGCGCTGCGCCGTGCTCATCGAGGCCGCTCCAGGTCCGCCGGTCGTGCTGGGGTCGCGGCGGACCCTCCCCGCCGCGGCTCCAACGGCGCTCCAAGCGCACGGGCCCGTCGCGGGCGTTGGAGCACGGTTGGACGACCGGCCCGCACGCTGGCCCCCGCACGCGGAGCGGGAGGGAAGCCGGTGGACGACGTCGTCTCGATCGACACGCTCGCGCTCGCGGCGGCGGTCGCGCTGGTCGCGGCCGTGCTCGTCGGGCTGCTGCCCCGCCTGCCGGTGCCGCAGGTCGTCCTGCTGCTGGCCGGCGGCATGCTGATCGGCCCCGACGTCCTGGACCTGGGGGCGCCCGGGGACGTGCGCGTGCTCGCGGACGTCGGGCTGGGCTTCGTCTTCCTGCTGGCCGGCTACGAGATCGACCTGCGGATGTTCCGCGAGGACCCCGGCCGGCGGGCGCTGCTGTCCTGGGCCATCTCGTTCGGCCTGGCCGGGATCGTCGTCACCGTGCTCGCCGCCGGGGACGTGCTGGAGGGTTCCCTCCCGGTGGCGCTGGGCCTCACCACCACGGCGCTGGGAACGCTGCTGCCGGTGCTCCGCGAGGCGGGGCTGCTCGCCGGCCCGCTCGGGCGCCACCTGCTGGCCACCGGCGGGGTCGGCGAGCTGCTGCCCGTGCTGGTCATCGCGGTGTTCCTCGGCAGCCAGGGCCGGCTCACCGCGCTGGTCGCGCTCGGCGGCGTCGCCCTCGTCGCCCTGGTGCTCGCCCTGCTGCGGCACGGCGTCCGAGAAGGCAGCCGGCTGGCCGAGGTCGTGCGGGCCGGGCAGCACGAGACCGCCCAGATCACGCTGCGCGGCACGGTCCTGCTGCTGCTCTCCCTCGTCGCGCTCACCGACCGGTTCCACCTCGACGCCGTGCTCGGCGCCTTCCTCGCCGGCATGGTGCTCCGGCACTGGGTGGGCACCGCCGCCCCCGCGCTCGAGTCCAAGCTGGACGCCGTCGGCTACGGATTCTTCGTCCCCCTGTTCTTCGTCTACTCCGGGATGAGCCTGGACCTGGGCGCCATCGGCGAGGCGCCGCTGCTCCTGGGGCTGCTGCTGGTCTGCCTGCTGGCCGTGCGCGGTGGACCGGTGCTGCTGGTCTACCGCCGCGTGCTGGCCCGCCGGGAGCGCGTGCAGACCGCACTGGTCAGCGCCACCGCCCTGCCGGTGCTCGTCGCGCTCACCGAGGTCGCCGTGCGCAGCGGCACGATGACGACCGACGAGGCCGCCGCGCTGGTCGGCGCCGGCGTGGTCACCGTGCTGGTGCTGCCGGCCCTCGTCGTCACCCTGGCGCGCCGCGCCGGGGCACCGGCCGCAGCGGGGGGCGCACCGGTCGGCCGCGGGACGAGCACGCCGTGACCTCGGTCCTCGACGCCGGTTGGGAGGTCTGGGCAGCCGGCCTGCTGGCGCTGCTCGCCGCGGCGTTGTTCGCCTTGGCCTCGGCGGTGGAGCAGCGGTCCGCTGCATCCGTGCCGGACGAGCACGCCCGGGGGCTGGACCTGGCGCGGCTCCTCCTGCGCTCCCGTCTCTGGTGGAGCGGCTGGCTGGCCGATGCGAGCGGGTACTTCGTGCAGGCCGCCGCCCTCGGCCTGGGCTCGCTGCTCCTCGTCCAACCACTGCTGGTGACCACGGTGCTGTTCGCCCTGCCGCTGGCGGCCCGGTGGTCGGGGCGCCGGTTGCGCCGCTCGGACCGGGCGTGGTCGGCGGTGCTGGTGGCCGCGCTCGGGATCTTCATGGTCATCGGCAACCCGACCGCGGGGGCGGACTCCGCCGGCTGGCGTGCGTGGCTGCCGTCACTGACCGTGCTCGCCGCCGCGTGCGCGGTGTGCTTCGTCGGCGCGGCGGTGCGCCGAGGGACCGCACGCGCGGTGCTCCTCGCGGTGGCCACCGGCATGATCAACGGCACGAGCGCCGCCCTGACGAAGGGCGTCGTCGACCTGCTCGGCGACGGGCCCGCCGCCGTGCTCGGCCACTGGAGCTCCTGGCTGCTGGCCACCACGCTCCTGCTCGGCGCGTTCGTGCAGCAGTCCGCCTACCAGGCGGGTCCCCTGGAGGCGTCGCTGCCGGCCACCACGGTCTTCGAGCCGGTCGTGGCCGCGGTGCTGGGCGTCGTCGTCCTCGGTGAGCGGCTGCAGGCCGACGGGGTGGAGTGGGTGCTCATCGCCGTGCTGGTCGTCGCCATGGCGGCGGCGACGGCGGCCCTGGCCCGGGCGTCCGTGGAGGACGTGCGCGCGCCGGCGCCGACCTGATCCGCTCAGGACGACGCCGCGGCGGCGATCGCCCGGCCGCGGCGCCGCTCCAGGAGGGCGAAGGCGAACGGCGGCAGGGACAGCACGACGGTCGCCGCCGCCAGCAGCAGCACGTAGACCGCGGTGCTGCCGGTGGCCAGCTGGCTGGGCGGCACGAACCCGAGCAGGAACGAGAACAGGCAGCCCAGCAGGCCCACCCCGCCGACCAGCCAGACGCCGGTCAGCCCGCCGGGGATGCGGTAGGGCCGCGGCACGTCGGGGCGGGTGTACCGCAGCCGGATCACCGAGGCGAAGACCAGCGCGTACATCGCCACGATGACCTGCGCGGTCACCGCGGAGAGCATCCAGTAGGACGTGCTCACGCTGGGCACGACGACGAACAGCAGGGCGAACAGCGACCCGGCGACGCCCTGGGCGACCAGCAGCGCGACGGGGACGCCGTTGCGGTTCGTCCGGCCCAGCCGCTCGGGCGCCAGCCCCTCCCGGGCGACGACGGAGACGCCCGTCGCGGGGCCGAGGATCCACGGCGTGAGGTGCGCGATCCCGCCGATGGCGACCACCAGCGCCAGCGGCGCCAGCAGCCAGTCCGCGGAGAAGGTGTGCAGCACGCTGGAGAACAGCTCCATCGTCCCCGACACCAGGCTGATCTCGTGCTGCGGCAGCACGAAGGCCATGAACAGCGAGCCGAGCACGGAGAACGCCACGGTGATGGCCACCGCCAGGGCGATCGCCCGCGGCACGGTGCGGCCCGGGTCGCGGGTGTCCCGGGCGTGGAAGCCGGCCATCTCCATGCCGGTGAACAGCAGGATGATGCCGCCGAGGAACGCCATGTCGCCCAGGTGCACGTCCGGCACGAGGGCACCGGCGGAGAACCGGATCTGCGATGCGTCACCGCGCAGCAGGAACGCCGCGCCCAGCCCGACGACCAGCAGCGCCGGCAGGATCGAGCCGGCCACCGTCCCGACCGCCCCGATCACCGAGGACGCCCGCACCCCGCCCAGCGCGGCCGCCGTCGTCCCCCAGAAGAAGACCAGCATGACGACGACCAGCCAGACCTTGTTCGTGGCCAGCGACGGGTCGACCGCGTACGCCAGCGACGCCGCGATGAACGAGAGCACGGTCGGGAACCAGGCGACGTTCTCGGCGTAGTCGCACCACACGGCCAGGAAGCCGGTGCGCCCGCCGAAGGCCTCCTTGACCCAGGCGTAGACGCCGCCGTCGCGCGGGAACGCCGTGCCGAGCTCGGCGGCGGCCATCGAGATCGGCACCAGGAACACCAGGATGGACAGCGCGAACAGCGCCAGCATCGACCAGCCGTACTCGGCCATCACCGGCAGGTTCCGCGCGCTCACGATCGAGGCGACGTTGATCATCGCCAGCGCGAGCACGCCCAGCCGGGCGGTCCGCGCCGGTGCGCTCACCGGGCGCCCTGCGCGCGCAGCGCGGGGACCAGCCGCTCGCGGACCTCGCCGTCCCCGGCGCCCTGCAGCAGCACGGTGCCGTCGCCCAGGGTGAGGACGGCGCCGCTCCCGCGCGGTCGCACCTGCGACTCGAACCGCCGCGCCGCGGCGTCGCGCCCGGCGGCCGAGCCGAACCGGTCGACGACCACGGTGGCTGCGTCCCCCGGGCAGTCCGCCGCGACCGCGTGGGCCCGGCCGGACACCGCCCCGGCCGACCAGCCCTCGTCGTCCTCCGCGGTGGAGCAGACCTGGAGGCCCGCGGCCCGCACGGCGCGCTCCACCAGCTCGTCCGCGTCGTCCCCGAACGGGGCGCGGCCGCCGCCGGCCCACAGCACGAGGCCGAGCACGGCGAGCAGCGGCGCCAGCACGACGGCGGTCCCGAGGACGGTGCCCGGCCTCACGCCGCCGTCCGCCCCGCGGGTGCCGACGGCGACGGCGCACCGCCGACCGCCCGCGGGACGAGCAGGTCGCCGAGCCCGGGGACGGCGAGGAAGCCCTCCGCGCCGGCGTACCGCAACCCCACCCGCGGCAGGTCGGCGACCGAACGGACCGCCAGCACCCGCGGCAGCCACTCCGGGTCGAACCGGGCGTTGAAGTCGCGCAGCGACCGGATCTGGAAGAACGGGTTGAGCACTCCGACCGCCCACCGCGCCATCCGCTGCGCCGGGGTGAAGGGGACGTCGTCGGCGAACAGCCGCCCCCACATGGCGAAGTTCATGGACAGCCGCCGCACGCCACGGTCCCGCAGCGCGCCGGCCGTCGAGGCGATGAGGAACTCGGTCATGCCGTTCGGCGAGTCCGGGTCGTGGCGCATCAGGTCGAGCGTGTAGCCGAACGAGGGACCGTAGGCGGGCACCAGCCGGAGGAAGCCACCGGGCACGCCGTCGGGGCCGACGGCCACGCAGAGCAGGAACTCGGGGTTGGCGCCGGCGCCGCGCACGTCCTGCGACAGCGACATGGTGAACCCGCGCTCGGGGTGCTTGCCCCGCCAGCGGGCGCTGATCCCGTTGAGCTGGTCGACCAGGCCTTGCGGGGCGTCGGACTCGGCGAGCAGCCGGAACTCGTGGGTGCGGCCCACCCGGCGGACCGCGGCCCGCAGGCCCTTGCGTGCCGCGCCGTCCAGGGTGAAGCGGCGGCAGTCGATGATCGCCTCGTCCCCGAGGTAGACCGAGGTGAAGCCGCGGGAGGAGTACAGCGGCATGCTCGCCTCCCGCGCCGCGAGCAGCGCCGGCGTCCAGCCCCGCTCCTCGCACATGGCGAGGAACTCGTCGAGCACCCGGACCACCGAGTCCCGGGCCCCGACCGGGTCGCCGGAGACCAGCGCGTAGCCGCCGACGTAGGTGTAGGCGAGGAACGCCTCGCCGTCCTGCGAGAAGAAGAAGCTCTTGTCGTCGCGCAGCGAGAAGTAGGCCAGCGTGTCCCACCCGTAGGTGCGCACCAGCCGGGTGGCCCGCTCCCAGTCGGTCTCGGTGTGCGGCCGGGCCGCGACCACCGGGCGCAGCAGCAGGACGGCGAGCAGCACCGCCCCGGTGATCCCGAGGGCGAGCAGCGCGTCGGGCAGGAAGCGGGCGACGAACGGTGACTCGTACTCGTAGGGGCCGTCCAGCCCGATCAGCCCGCCGAACACCGTCGCGAGCGCCCCGCCGAGGGTGAGCGCGGGCTCGAGGTGGTCGCGCTCGGCCCACAGGGTGGTGAGGCCGAACAGCAGCACGCCGCCCAGGTAGAGCGGCACGAACCGGACGACGCGCAGCAGCGACGGCGGGTCGACCGGCGCCCGGAACGCCGACCGGTTGCGCACCAGCGCGGCCAGCATCGCGGCGCACAGGACCGCGGCGACCGGGTGCGGGCCCTTGAGGACGTGCAGGACGGCGGCCGCGCCGAAGACCGCGACCGCCACCTGCCAGGCCCGTTCCCGGTGCCGGGCGAGCGAGTCGGCGATCACGAGCAGCAGCAGCCCGGCGACGACCGAGCCGACCGCCCCGGCGACCGGCAGCCAGAGCGGGTCGAGGTCGGTCGCGCCACCGCCGACGCGGTCGTGCACCACCGGCAGGCGGACCAGGAGCTGGAGGACGCCGCACACCGCGGTGAGGCCCGCGAGCACGCGGACGGCGAGCGGGTGGGCGCCCGCCCGCGGCGGCCCGGCCGGCACGGGGGGCACCGCGTGCGCCGAGGGCGCCACCTCCGGCAGGGCGACCACCGACGCCCCGTCGTCCGCCGGCCCGTCGGTGACGGCCGGTGCAGCCGGCCGGGCGCCCCCCGGTCCGCCACCGGGCGGCGGGGCGAACTCCGGGCGCAGGGTCGGGAAGAGGATGACCTCGCGGATGGAGTCGACGCTGGCCAGCAGCATCACCAGCCGGTCGATGCCGATGCCCAGGCCCCCGGTGCAGGGCATGCCGCGCTCGAGCGCGCGCACGTAGTCCAGGTCGACGTCGCCGGCCTCGGGGTCCCCGTGCTGCTTGGCCCGCGCCTCGGCCTCGAACGCGGCGAGCTGCTCGACGGGGTCGTTCTGCTCCGAGTACGCGTTGCTCAGCTCGAAGCCGGCCACGATCAGCTCGAAGCGCTCGACGTAGGCGGGGTCGTCCCGGTGGGTGCGCGCCAGCGGCGAGACCTCGCGCGGGTAGTCGATGCAGAAGACCGGGCCGACGACCGAGTGCTGGACGCGCTCGTCGTAGACCTCCTTCATGAGCCGGCCGGCGCCCCAGCCCGCCTCGTAGGCCAGGCCGAGCCGGTCGAGCACCGCCCGGGCCTGCTCGATCGGCATCGCCGGGTGCATGGTGGCGCCGGTCGTCTCGGCGATCATGTCGGCGAAGCGCCTGCGCGGCCACGGCGTCGCGCCCAGGTCGATGGCGTGCCCGCCGTAGTGCACGACGAGGTCCTCCCCCAGCGCGGCGCGCGCGGCGCTGGTCACCATGCCCTCGACCAGGTCCATCATGTCGCCGTAGTCGGCGAAGGCCTGGTAGGCCTCGAGCATCGTGAACTCGGGGTTGTGCCGGGTGTCGATGCCCTCGTTGCGGAACACCCGGCCGATCTCGAAGACCCGCTCCAGGCCACCCACGATCAGCCGCTTGAGGTGCAGCTCCAGCGCGATGCGCAGGTAGAGGTCCAGGTCCAGCGCGTTGTGGTGGGTGATGAACGGCCGGGCGCTCGCCCCGCCCTGGATGGTCTGCAGCACCGGCCCCTCGACCTCGGTGAAGCCCGCGTCCTCGAGGTGCCGGCGGATGGCGCGCACGGCCGCGTGCCGGATCCGGAAGATCGCGCGGGTGCGCTCGTTGACCTCGAGGTCGGCGTAGCGCTGCCGGTAGCGGGTCTCGACGTCGGTCAGGCCGGCGTGCTTGTCCGGCGGCTCGAGGAGTGCCTTCCCGAGGACGGCGAAGTCCTCGACGCACACCGACAGCTCGCCGCGGTGGGTGCGCATCACGGTGCCCTCGACCCCGAGCCAGTCGCCGCGGTCGACGTCGTCGAACTCGGTGTGCCGTTCGGCGCCCAGCACCGAGGTGTCGACGAACAGCTGGACCGCGCCGGTGCGGTCGCGCAGCGTCGCGAAGCTCAGGTACCCCTGCCGCCGGATCAGCTCCACCCGCCCGGCCAGGCGCACGGTGTCGGCCGTCCGCTCGTCGGGGGCCAGGTCGGCGTGCCGGGCGACGACGTCGGCGGCCGTGGCGTCGGTCGGGAAGCGGTAGGGGTAGGCCGCGACGCCGCGGGCCTTGAGCGCCTGCAGCTTCGCCAGGCGCCGCGCCCGCTGGTCGGCGGCTCGGTCGACGGTCATCGGTGCGGGGTCGCCTCTCCGGAGTGCCGGCCGCGCGGCCGGCGGTCCTGCGGTGCCGTGCAGCCCGGACTCTCGGGGCCGCCGCTCCAACGGCGCTCCAATCCGGTGCGCGCCCGCCGGCCGGTGGGCGGCCCGGCCCCGGTTGGCGTGATCTTGGAGCGCCGGGCCGGATCCTCGGTGCCGTGGACTGGGAGGGCGAGCTGCTGCCGGAGCTGACCGGTCGGCGCGGGGTGGTGGGCTGGCTGGTGCTGGGCTTCCTGACCACGTTCCTGGTCACCCGGTTCGTCACCCACGCGATCCGCACCGGGCGCGGCCCCTTCCGCGACGCCAGCGTCGGCGGCGTGCACGTGCACCACGAGGTCTACGGCATCTTCCTGCTGCTCGGCACCGGCACCGCCGAGTTCGCCTACCGCCCCGACGGCGGCTGGGTCATCGCGCTCGCCGTCCTCTTCGGCGCCGGGGCCGCGCTCACGCTCGACGAGTTCGCGCTCTGGCTGCACCTGGAGGACGTCTACTGGTCGCGCGAGGGCCGCAGCTCGGTGGACGCCGTCCTCATCGCCGCCGTGGTGGGGCTGCTGCTGCTGGTGGGCGCCAACCCCTTCGACGCCGACCGGGCGCAGGGCGAGGCAGCGGTGGCCCTGACCGTGCTGCTGCACCTGTGCTTCGCCGTCGCGGCCATCCTCAAGGGGCGGGTCGTCCTGGGCGTGGTGGGCGTGTTCGTGCCCTTCGTCGCCCTCGCCGCGGCGGTGCGGCTGGCCCGGCCGGCCAGCTGGTGGGCCCACCGCTGGTACCCGGCGGGGAGTCACCGCGCGGCCCGGTCGCTCGCGCGCTTCCCGCCCGGGCGCCGCAACCGGTGGGACCGGCTCGTCGACCTGTTCGCCGCCGTCCCCCGCCCCGAGGCCGCGCCGGCGGACGCGCACCCGGTGGCGTAGGCCCACGACCGGCGCATCCACGCCGCGCAGACACCTTCCCCCGGGGCGCCGCATGCGGTACGCAGGCGCCCGATGCCGCTCCGGCAGCGCGGTACCGGGCGCTCAGGTGGCGCTCGCGTTCCCGGGTGGGAGGACGTCCTCCACCGCGAGGCCACGACGGGCGGCTTGCCAGGAGGCCGCCCGTGCTGCCCGAACCCGACGCCGGAGAACTGCTCATCCGCGATCTGGGGCCGCTCGAGGTCGAGCGCGCGGGGGCCCCGGTCGGGCTGGGCGGCACGCGGCTCAGCGCGGCCCTCTCGCTGCTGGTGGTCAACGCCGGCCAGCACGTCGGCGTCGACGCCCTGTCCGACGCCATGTGGGGCGCCGAGTCGCCGGCGCGGTCGCCCTCGACCCTGGACTCGCACGTGTGGCGGCTGCGCAAGGCCCTCGAGCCCCGGCGCGAGCGGGGCTCTCCCTCCACGGTGCTGCGCCACGAGCACGGCGGCTACCGGCTGGTGGTGTCGCCCTCGGCGATCGACTCGACCCGTTTCACCGCCGCGACCGACGGGACCCGGGCGCTGCTCGCCTCGGGCCGGGCTCCCGACGCCGGCCGGCACGCGGAGGAGGCGCTGCAGCTGTGGCGGGGCCGTCCCTACGCGGGGTTCACCGACGAGCCGTGGGCCGTGGCGGCGGTCGCACGCCTGACGGAGGCGCGCGACCAGCTTCGCGAGCTGCACGTGGAGGCCCTGCTCTCCGCCGGATCACCGGACCGGGCGCTGCTGACCCTGGGTCCGGTGCTGGCCGAGACCCCGCTGCGCGAGCGGCTCTGGGGCCTGCGCATGCTCGCGCAGCACCGCCTGGGCCGCGCGGAGGAGGCGCTGCGCAGCTACGCCCAGGTCCGCCGGACGATGCTCGACGAGCTCGGCCTCGAGCCGGGGGCCGAGCTGCGCGAGCTGCACGGTCGCATCCTGGCCGAGGACCCCACACTGGCCGGCCCGGCCCCCGCGCCCGTCGTCGTGACCGCTCCGCCGGTGCCCGCACCGCGACCCGCGGGCGACGACCACTCCACCGGCGAGCCCGCCCCCGACGAGGCATCCACGGCGGTGCACCTCCCCCACCGGGCGTCCCCGCTGGTCGGCAGGGAGGAGGACCTGGCCCGCCTGACCGAGCTGGTCCCCCGGACGCCGCTGACCACCCTCGTGGGCGCGCCCGGGTGCGGGAAGACACGGCTGGCCGTCGAGGTGGCGCGCACCCTCGCCGACCGGTTCCCGGGCGGCGTCTGGTTCGTCGACCTCACCGCGACGCGGGACACCGGGTCGCTGCTCTCCGCCGTCGCCTCGGCCCTGGCGTTCGCGCCCGCGGACACGGCGCGGCCCGGTGCGGCGCTGCGCGCCTTCCTCCGCGACCGGCGCGCGCTGCTGGTGCTGGACGGCTGCCAGCAGGTGCTCGACCCCGTCGCTGACCTGGTCGACGAGTGGTTCCGCGGAGCGGGCGGGTTGACGGTCCTGGCGACCAGCCAGGAACCGCTGGAGGTCGACGGCGAGGCCGTCTGGCCGGTAGGGCCCCTCCCCCTGCCCGCGGGGGACGACGACGTGACGTCCTCCCCCGCCGTCGCCCTGCTGCTGGACCGGCTCGTCGCGGCCGGTGCCGACCGCGACGACCTCGGGCTGCTCACCGCCGCGGTGCGGATCGCCACCGCGGTGGACGGCGTCCCCCTGGCCCTGGAGCTGGCCGCCGGCCGGTGCCGGGCGTTCAGCCTGGAGGAGATCGCCCACCAGGTCACCGCCGACCCCAGCTCCCTGGCGCGCGCGGGCCGGGGCAGCGACCACCACCGCACGGTCCGTGCCGCGATCCAGCAGAGCTACGCCCTGCTGCCGCCCGAGGAGGCCGCGGTGCACCGCGGCGTCTCGGCCCTGCCCGGCCCGTTCACCGTGGCCGCGGCCGCGGCCCTGCACCGCGGTCTGGACGGCGACGGGGCGGGCGAGGGCACCGCCGACGTCGTCGCCCGGCTGGTCCACCACTCGCTGCTGACCCCGCTGGGGCCATCCCGCGCGGGCGGTCCCTCGCTGTTCACCCAGCTCGCCACCGTCCGCGGGCACGCCGCGCACGTCGCGGCCGACGACGCCGCCCGGTTGCGCCGGGCCCGCGACGCCTGGGTGGCGGACCTGGTCCGGGACAAGCCACCGCTGGGCCAGGTGACCGAGAGCGCCTGGTTCGACGCGCTCGACGACGACCTGCCGGCACTGCGGGCCACCCTCCAGCACCTGCTGGTGGAGGAGCCCTCCGCCGAGGGCGTCCGGCTGGCCGCCCGCCTGGGCACCTTCTGGTACTTCCGCAGCAAGACCATCGAGGGCCGGGCGTGGGCCGAGCGGGCGCTGGAGCACGAGCACCTCGCCGATCCGCTGTCGGCCGCGCTGGTCCGCCTCGTGCTGGCCCACCACCTCGCCTCCGGGGGTCAGGCCGGGCTCGCCGAGCCGCACGTCGCCGCCGCGGCCGCGCTGCTCGACGGCAGCGGGGAGGGCTCGTCGCGGCTGGTCACCGAGATGCACGTGCTGCTGACCCACTCGCTGGTCATGTGCCGGGCCACCGGTACCGCGCGGCAGGTCGCCGACCGGGTGCGGGCCGCCGCGCCGGCCGGCGAGGACCCCGAGCTCGACCTGTTCGCCGATGTCGCTGCGACGCACGTCGACAGCCTCGAGGGCGCCGTGCGCGAGGAGGTGCTCATCGAACTGCACAACCGCGCCCACGAGCTGCGCAACGTGCACGTGGCGCTGCTCGCCGCGGGGATCGCCGTCGACGCCGCGATCGCACGGGGTGACGCCGAGCGCGGCTGGGCGTGGTCGGACCGGATGATCGCCCACCGGCTGACCCTCGGGAACACCGACGGCCCGGTCGTGTTCGAGCTGCGCGCCCTGGTGGCGGCCATGAGCGAGCGGCCCGGGGAGGCCGTCCGGCTCTTCGCGGCCGCGCGCACGCAGGCGCTGCGCAACGGCCTGCGGTGGCCGGCGACCGAGGGGACGGCGCGGGTGCTGCCGCAGGCCAGGCGGTCCCTCGATCCGGCCGAGGCGGAGCGCGCGGAGGCCGCCGGCTCCCGGCTCACCCTCGCCGACCTGGTGGACGGGCCGCGCACTGCCGAGGCGGCCGCCACCTGAGCCGCCCCGCAACGGGCCTCCATCAGCGCCGGACCGGCACCGGCCGGTTCTCGAGGACCCGGTGCAGCCACGGGTACACCGCGGCCGCCCACACCTGCTGACCGAGCCCCGCGCAGTGGCCGTCGGCGCCCCGGTCCGCGGTGAGCCGCACCAGCTCGGCCGGCGCGGTCAGCGCGTCGACGAGCTGCTGCCCGCTGCCGCCGGCGAAGTCGTGCTCGGCCTCGACCACCAGCGTCGGGCAGGTGATGCCCCCGGCCCTCGGCAGCATCGAGAAGCGCCGCAGCTCCGCGAAGTACTCCCCCACGTCGGTGAGCCCGTGCGCGGCCATGCGCGCACCGAAGAACTCGCGGCGGCGCGGATCGCGGCGCATCTGTCGCCGCACGACCGGAGCCGCGAGGCGGGCGGCCGGCCCACGCGGTAGCCGGGCGGACATCTCCGGCTGCGCCGGGTCGCAGACCAGGGCGGCGATCCGGTGCTCGACGGCCGCCGCGCGCGGAGCGAGGTAGCCGGCGAACGAGCGGCCGATCAGGACCACCCGCGCGGGATCGACCTCCGGCCGGGCGAGGAGCCGGTCGAGGACGGGGGTGAGCACCGATTCGTAGTCCGGCCGCAGGGTCAGCCCCTGCTCGATCAGCACGCCCCCCTGACCGGGACCCTCGACGACGAGCGCGTTGTACCCGCGGTCGAGCGCGGGCGGGACGTCGGCCCACCCGTACTCAGCGGTCGAGTCGTACCCGCAGGGCAGGACGACGGTCGGGCGCGCGGTACCGGAGGCGTCCGGGGCGAAGAACCAGCCGCGCAGCGAGGTGCCCTCGTACGGGATGCCCATCGGCTCCGCGGGGTGCTCCATGAGCTCCGCGGCGGCGGCGAAGTCCGCCACATGCCGTCGGTAGCCCTCCCTCAGCCGGGGATCGGCGAGGTCGGAGCGCAGGTAGTACCAGCTCTGCCGCCGGTACTCGGACGCGCGGAGGAAGGCGTGCCGGGCGCTGACCCGGTCGCCGGCCGCCGCGGCCGCGGCCGCCGTCGTCTCGGCGACCTCCGCCGCCTGTGCCCAGCTCGCGAACCACGCGTCGCGGTCGGCGGAACGGATGCGCCGGGCCGCGGCCATCGCCTCGCCGAGGTCGGCCGCGTGCACAACGGCCATCGACAGGGTGCGGGCCAGCTGGCCGTCCCGGTCGGGGTCGGCGAAGTGGATGCGGGCGGGGTCGGCCACCGCACTCACTCCCCGGTGTGCGAGCTCGGCGGACCGGACGAGGCATCGCGCCGGCGGGTGAGCAGGTACGTCGTCCCCGCTGCCGCACCGACCACGACGAGGCCGCCGGCCGTGATCCAGCCCCACGGGGTGCTGCTGCCGGTCTCCTCGTCGACGACGGTCGCCCGGCTGCCGCTGCCCGCCTCGGCGTCGGCGCCGGCGGCGGCCGTCGGTTCCGGAGCCGTCCCACCCCCCGTCCCCGCGCCCGACGTGCCGGCGCCCGAGCCGCCGGCGGGGGTGGTGCCGCTCGTCCCGCCGCCCGAGGGGGTCGGGCCGGCGGTGCTGCCCCCGGTGACCGTGACCGTGGTGGACGCCGTCCCGTTGCTGCAGGTGAGCAGCACGTCGTGGGCACCGGCGGAGGCGCCGCGGGCGATGGTGGCCGTGCCGTCGAACGCCGTCGGGTCGGTCTTCGAGAACGACTCCGGGGCGGTGAAGGCGTCGCTGGTCACCGACTGCAGCACCGGGTCGCCGGCGCCGTCGGCCGCGGTCGGGCACGTGCCGGAGATGCGCACGGAGGATCCCGGGGCGGCCGACGCGGGCGACACCTGCACGGCGCCCGGCTCCGCGACGCCGCCCGGTGAGGGAGCGGCGAGGGCGGTGCCGGTCGAGAGCGCCAGCACGAGGAGCGAGCCGGCCGCGGCGGCGGGCAGGAACGGAAACGGTGTGCGCATCGGGGGCCTCCCGGTCGGGACGCCCGGCGGGCGTCTGCGGGGACCGACCCTCGGCGGTCGCCCTCCAAGCGGCGTCCATCCCGCCTGCGGTACCGGTGCGACCGGCGTTGGAGGGGGCTTGGAGACGGCGTCCGGAGAGTGCGGGGACCAGCCGGAGCGCAGCCGCGCGCCCCGAGCCACCGGGACGGAGACCCCGCGATGCACGCCTTCTTCAAGGACGCCGACTTCCAGTTCGGCGTCGAGAACGTCCTCGGCAGCACCTACTGGCGCGCCGCCGACGTCGGTGAGGTGCTGACGACGATCGACCGGATACCGAACCGCTCCGCGCCGGCCTGGGTCGAGCAGTGGACCGTGACCGCCGAGCGGCTCGCCTCCGAGGCGCGCGACGCCGAGGCGGCCGGCCACCTGCGGACGGCGGCGGCGCGCTGGCTGCGCGCGTCGAGCTACTTCTCCGAGGCCTCGGACAAGGCCGATGCCACCGGCGGGTTCACCGAGCTGTGGGAGCGGCACCGCGACGCGTGGGACCGCTTCGTCGACCTGACGACCGCCGCCGGCGACGTCGCGATCGAGCGCCTGGAGATCACCTACGAGGACACCACGCTGCCCGGGTACTTCTTCCGCTCCCCCCGTGCCACCGGCGCGCGGCGCACGCTGGTCTACACCAACGGCAGCGACGGCTCGGTGACCGGCGCCTGGTCCCGCGGCGTCGCCGAGGCCCTGGCCCGCGGGTGGAACGCCATGACCTACGACGGCCCAGGCCAGAACGCCGCGCTGGTGCGGCAGCACCTGCCCTTCCGCCCCGACTGGGAGAACGTCCTCACCCCGGTCCTGGACCACCTCACCAAGCGGTCGGACGTCGACCCGGGCCGGATCGCGGTCATGGGCATCAGCCAGGGCGGCTACTGGGTGCCGCGGGCGGCGGCCCACGAGCACCGCATCGCCGCCGCGGTGGCCGACCCCGGCGTCGTCGACGTCTCCACGACCATGCTGCAGCAGCTGCCGCACGCCCTGGTGAAGCTGCTGGACGCGGGCAAGCGGGAGCAGTTCGACAAGGACATGGCGTGGGCGCTCAAGGTCAGCCCGGCGACCCGCACCATGCTGCAGTGGCGGATGCGGCCCTACGGGGTCACCTCGCCGTTCGACTTCTTCACCGCGGCGCGCGCCTACGCCCTGACCGACGAGCAGCTCGCCGCGATCGCCTGCCCGCTGCTGATCACCGATCCGGAGCACGAGCAGTTCTGGCCCGGGCAGTCCGCCCGGATGGCCGCGGCCCTGACCTGCCCGGTCACCGTGCTGCCCTTCACCGCCGCCGAGGGGGCCGACGGGCACTGCGAGCCGGCCGCGACCGGGTTGCGCGGCGAACGCATCTTCGACTGGCTCGACGAGCAGGTCCCGGCCTGAGCGGCGCACCGCCGGCACCGCCGCTCTGGCAGGCTGGCGCGGTGAGCTTCCCTCCCGAGGACGCCCCCGGCTACCCGCCCGTCCGGTACCGCGCCGAGGCGGGGCAGCGCAACGCCCGGCTGCGGCGCGCCGGCACCCCGCCGGACCTGGTCTCCCCCGCCACGGAGATCGGCTTCCTTGCCACCGCCCTGCAGACCGACGGCGAGTTCGGCCTGTACCGGTACACGACGACCGGCCCGCCCACCGGGCCCGGCCCGCACTTCCACCGCACGATCTCGGAGTCGTTCTACGTCCTCTCCGGCACCGTGCAGCTCTACGACGGCGGCGAGTGGTACGACGCGACGGCCGGCGACTTCCTGCACGTGCCCGTCGGCGGGGTGCACGCCTTCCGCAACACCTCCGGGCAGCCGGCCGACATGCTGCTGCTGTTCGCGCCCGGCGCCCCGCGGGAGAGCTACTTCGAGTGGAACGCGGCCCGGGCCGCGTCCGGGGAGAGCCTCACGGAGGAGGAGCGGATCGCGTTCCTGCGGGCGCACGACCAGTTCGACGCGTGAGCCGCCGGCTCACCGCCGCGGGCCTCAGGAGGCGAGCAGTCGGAGGACGCCCTCACCCCGCCGGTTGGCCTGCGCCAGCATCGCGGTCCCGGCCTGGACGAGGATCTGGTGCCTGCTGAGCGAGACGACCTCGGCGGCCACGTCCGCATCGCGGATGCGGGACTCCGCGGCCGCCACGTTCTCGACCGCCACCCCCAGCCGGGCGGCGGTGTGCTCCAGCCGGTTCTCGTAGGCACCTAGGCCGGCCCGCAGCTCCGTGACCCGGCCGATGGCCCCGTCGACCGCGCGGATGACCGCAGCCATGCCGCCGCTCCCGAGGTAGCGGGGGCTGAGGTCCACCGCGTCCTGGATCGTCGACCCGGGACCCGGCACGGCCCCGGCGGTGGTCAGCCCGGTGGCCGTGGCGGTGAACGGCGCGAAGCCCGCCCCCAGGGCCGCCTGCGCGGCCGCGTTCAGCACGTCGAGGTGGTCCTGCGCCGTCACCGCGCCCGCGTAGTCGACCCCGGTGAGGTCCAGCTGCTGCCCGCCGTACCGGACCGCGCCCACCAGCGAGCGGAAGGTGGACGCGAACTCCCCGGAGGTGAAGTCGCCGTGCAGCCGGAGCGTGCCGGCGGCCGGGATGCCCTCCTCGTCGGAGACGGCTGCATGGCGCGAGGCCGGGACGCCGACGTAGCCGACCCCCTCCTGGAGGGTGTCCGCGTCCACCCAGTGGCGGACCTGGAGGGTCGACAGCCCGAGATCGACGGCGCCCATCCCCTCACCGGGGGCTCCGAAGGCGATCCGCATCGTGTCGCCCGCCTCGGCACCGACCTGGAGGAGCTCGTCGTAGCTGCCGTCGAGCAGCACCGCCCCGTTGAACGTGGTCGTGCGGGCGATGCGGTCGATCCCCTCGCGCAGCTGCTCGAACTCCACCCGGGAGGCCGCCGTCACCTGCTCGTCCGCCTCGGGGCCCAGGTTGGCCGCCTGCACGGCCAGGTCGCGCATCCGCCGCAGGGCGGCGGAGACCTCGTCGAGAGCACCTTCGGCGGTCCGCACCACGTTGATGCCGTCGTGGACGTTGCGCACCGCCTGCGTCATCCCGCGCGAACGGCTGCGGAGCCCCTCGCTGATGCTGAGGCCGGCCGCGTCGTCGGCGGCGCTGGTGATCCGCAACCCGGTGGACAACCGTCGCAGGGACGTCGCCATCGCACCGTCGTTCTGGACGAGGACCCGGGCGGCGTTCACGGCGGCCACGTTCGTGGAGATCCGCACCGCTGCTGCACCCCCCATCGCCCGACCGGCCGCCGCCACGCCCCAGGTGGCAGCTGCAGCATCGGCACCAGCGAGACCCGCTTGACCCGAAAGGGTGAGATCGCCGCAGGCGCCGTCCGCTGCCCTTCCCGCCCCGCAGCTGCCACGATCGCGCCATGCCTGCCCTGACCGGTGCCTCGCACCTCGCCTTCACCGTCCGCGACATGGACGCCAGCGCCGCGTGGTACCGGCGCGTGCTCGGCCTGCAGGAGCTGCGCCGCTTCGGCGCGGACGAGGCCGGTTCGCCGCGGGTCCTGCTGCTCGAGCCCTCGAGCTTCTTCGTGCTCGGCCTGTGCCAGCCCCACGACCGCTCCGCCGACGCGTTCGACCACCGGCGCACCGGGCTGGACCACCTGGCGCTCAAGGTCGCCGACGAGGCGGAGCTCGACCGCTGGATCGCCCACCTCGACGAGCAGGGCGTCGCGCACTCGCCGGTCCGCGTCCTGGACCTGGGGCGGTTCGTGTCCTTCGAGGACCCCGACGGGATCCAGCTGGAGCTCTGGGTCTGAGCGCCCGGCCGGTTGCCCGGCGACCCGCCGTTCATCCGGTCCGAACGAGGCGCGCTGTGGCGGACCGGCGCGATCCTGGTTCCGGGACGGACCAGGAGGAGTGCCGTGGCGTGGTCGATCGTGATCGTCCTGACCTTGGTCGCCCGGGTAGCCCTGGTCATCGCACTCGGAAGGGCGGGGACCGGCGACTACGAGTCCGGGCAGCGGACCCCGCAGCGCGACGAGCCGGAGGCGCCCCACCCGCTCGCGGGAGCATGATCCGGCCGCGCTCCCGGCTCACGCCGACCGGGCACCGGGTCCACGTGCCCCGCGAGCGACGCGGGGACGTCGTCCGCCGTCGAGGCCCCGCCAGGTGCGCGCACCACAGACCCGCGGGCCTTCCGTCGCCCACCTGGCGAGGTGGCACCAGTGTGGACCTTTCTGGTCCGGGTCGCCGCTCAGCGCCCGGATCCGCTGATGACGCCGAGCTGCCTGGCCACCCGGACGGCCTCGGCGCGGTCGCAGGCGTCCAGCTTCCGCTGGAGGCGGCGGATCCGCGTGCGGGCCGTGTTGCCGGTGACCGACAGCGCCACGGCGACGCCTGCGGTGGACCGGCCTTCGGCCAGGTGCTCGAGCACCTGCAGGTCGCGCTGGTTGAGGGGGGCCGCCGCCGGCCGGCCCAGCGCCTGGGTGTGGAAGAGCGGATGGGCCATGACCACCTCACTGCGTACGGGTGCCGCTTGGCACCGGACGCTAGGCACGACCGGCTACCGCCGCTGTACCGATCGACCACTGCACGTGACCTTTCGCGCCGAGCCGGCGGTGGCGCTCAGCCACCCGCCCGCTCGAGGTGCCACGCCACCAGACCGACGAGCACCCCCAGCGCGTTGGTGGCCCAGTGCGCCGCGGCGCTCGCCAGGACGCTGCCGCTGCGCCGTCGGAGCTCGCCGAAGACCAGCCCGCCGACGGTCGTGACGAGCAGGGTGCCCGCGACCACGAGCAGGCCGCCGGAGGGGCCGACCGCCTCGGAGACCCCCCGGTTGCTGCCCACGCCGCCGCGGAGCGCGGGGATGAGGTGCCAGAGGCCGAACAGCACCGACGTGGTGACCAGCACCTGCCACGGCCGGCAGTGCCGGGCCAGCGCTCCCCAGAGGACGGAGCGGAACGCGAGCTCCTCGAGCAGGACCGTGCCGAGCGGGATCGCAACGAAGGCGGCGTGCAGGGCCTGGGGCAGCGCGAGGTCGTAGCGGTCGTCCTGGAAGGCCGACCGGGTCAGCGGCAACAGCACCCCGGCGCAGTAGACCCCGGCGACGACGGCGACCGCCCCGGCGCCCCACGCGCACCCCGACCGCAGCCGGGCCCGGCCCAGGCCCAGCTGCGCCCAGCTCAGCCCGGCCAGCCGCGCCGCCGCCAGCAGGCCGGCCCCCTCCAGCGCGCGGACCCACCATGGCGGGTCCAGCGTGTGGTCGGTGACGTTGACGATCACCAGCGCGAGCACGACGCCCCCGGAGAAGACCGCGGGGCGCGCGCGCCGGACAGCGGCGATCGTCACGGTGGTGCGCCCCCTCCCCCGGCGGACGTTCAGGGCTCGCTGACCAGCTGCCGCAGCCGTGCGGTGTCGTCGTCGGTCCACCCCGGCGGCCGCGCGACCTCGGCCAGCCGTCGACGTAGTCGGCCTGGTACTTGTGGCCGTGCCCGTCGGGGACACCGACGGCGAAGGCCATGTCGGCGGTGACCTGCCAGAAGCTGACGAACGGCAGCCACACCATCTCCGGGGAGACGTCGGGGCCGCGGTCGCCGCGCAACCAGTCCGGACGGTCCAGGATCAGCCGCGGCGACCACCACACGATGGGGTCCGAGGCGTTCTGCAGGTAGACCAGCCGCGGCTCCTCCCACGGCGTGGCCGGCTGCTGCAGGTCGGGGGCCTCGTCCGCGAAGCGCACCCTCCGGCCTTCCTCGTAGACCGGGAGCCACTCGGGCGACCCGGGGTCCCGCTCCTCGACGATCTCCCGCCACAGCTCGTTGAAGTTCGGCGGTCCGGCCCACAGGACGCCGTCGGTGCGGTTGGCGATGTCGGCCAGGCCGCTGAAGGCGGCCTCCCCGCCGAAGGTGCCGAGGCTCTCGCCGAAGACGTGCAGCTGCGGTCGGGACTCCGCCGGCAGCTGCGCCCAGACGCCGTAGACCGCATCGAACAGCGCCCGGCCGGCGTCGCGCGCCTTGGCCTGGTCGACCAGGAAGGACATCCAGCTGGGCAGGTAGGAGTACTGCATCGCGACGATGGCGGTGTCGCCGTTGAACTGGTACTCCAGCGCGTCGGTCGCCGCGGGGTCCACCCAGCCCGTCCCGGTGGTGGTCGCCACCACGAGGACGGCTCGGTCGAAGCCCCCCGCCCGCTGCAGGTCGCGCACGGCCAGCGCCGCGCGGTCGCCGACGTCCTCCGCCGACGCCAGCCCGGCGTAGGCGCGCACCGGCTGCTGAGCGGGCTCGCCCGAGAACGCCTCGAGCTCCTCGGGCGTGGGTCCCAGCCCGACGAAGTTCCGGCCCTGCAGGCCGAGGTCCTCCCAGGGGACCAGTGACCCGGGGCTGCCCGAGCGCTCCGGTGCCGTGGGTTCGACGGCACCTTCCTCCGTGCCGTCGTCCTTGAGGCTGAAGGCGGAGTTCATGGCCCCGACCAGACCCTGGAAGAGCACCCCGTTGAGCAGCAGGACCACCAGGACGACGGTGACGAGGACGCCGGCCGGACGGGCCACGCGGCCAGGCAGGACCCGCCCGAGCAGCCGGACCAGCCCGCGGGCGAGCGCACGGACGCCGCGACCGGCCGCGATCAGGAGGGCGGCGAGCAGCACCGCGACGAGCAGGATGCCCAGCGACGAGTACCCCTCGGGCGGGTCGACGCCGACGAGCTCGTGGATCTGCCGCTGCCAGCGCGCCCCGAGGACCAGCATCACCACCACCAGGACGCTCCCGGCGGCGGCGAGCACCATCCACGCGCGGCGCCGGGAGCGCGCCGACAGGCGCTCCTCGGTGGCCTCCGCGACGAACCAGGCGGCGGCGGCGCCCACGCCGTAGCCGATCGCCGCGGTGACGCCCGCGATGAGGCCCTGCAGCAGCCAGCCGCGCGGCAGCAGCGACGGGGTGAGCGACGCGCAGCCGAACAGGAGCGCGCCGAGCGTGCCGCTCCAGGTGTAGCGCGGCAGTCGGCGCAGCCACCGGTCGCGCCGGCGATCCGCGCCGTCCGCCGCCGGAGCGGGCGGCGCTGCCGGCGCGTCGTCCTCACGGACGCGGGCAGCCGTGCTGGTCGGTTCCGCCGTCATGCCTCGCCTCCGCCTCCGGGGACGACCGACGCTAGCTGCGGATCGCGGCCGGCGACTCCTACCAGGGGGATGACGCGGACACGCCTCACGACGGAGACCATCCCGGCATGGCACGGATGACGGCGAGGCCGGGACGGTGGGACGGGGCGGGTGCAGGGAGGGTGAGCACCGCGGCCGACGTCGGGCTCGTGCTCGCCTCGGCGATGGCCCCGGGGACGTTCGCCCCGTCGCTGTCCGCCCGGAGCGCGGTCGACCAGGGCCTGGTGACCGGCCTGTCGACCGGCCTGCACCACCTGCTGGCGGCCGAGGCGCACGACACGCTGGGCGCCGCGGCACGGTTCCTCGTCGGCGAAGGGGCGTCCCCGGCCGCGCTGCGGATCGCGCGGGTGGCGGTCGACGGCGCAGCCGTCCCGCTCGGCCTCGCCGTGCTGCGCGCTCTCCCGCCGCGCGCCGGGGCGCCGGTGCGGGGGATCGTCCGGCAGACCGCCTGGCGGTTCGGCGCCACAGGGCTCGCCGGCGCGCTCCTCACCGGGGCGCAGACAGGCGCCCAGCGGCTGGACGATCGGCTGCGGATGGGCGGGCGGCTCGCCGCCATCCCGCTGGCGGTCCCCGTCGGGCTCGCCGTCGCCTACGTCTCGGACCGGCTACGGGCGGGCGAGCACGCCGAGCACGCCGACGACGGCGCCGCTCCCCCGCCGCTCGGGTCGATCGCCGTGGCCGCCGGGATCGTGGGCTGCCTCACCGGCGCCGCCTACGTGGAGCACGCGCTCACCGGCACCGTCGCGCGCCGGCTCGCGGCGCTGCTCCCCGGCCCGCCCGAGCTGTGGCGCCTGCCCGTGCACGGCGGCCTCCTGGCCGGGGTGGGCGCCGGTGCCGCCGCGGTCTGGCACCGGGCGATGCGGCGGGTGGAGGCGATGACCTCGACCGACGTCCCGGTGCTCGAGCTCGGCGAGGCGGAGCGCTGGGTGCCGCCCACGGTGAGCGGGGGGCCGACCAGCCCGGTGTCCTGGGCGGGCATGGGACGCGACGGCCGCCTCCATGCGCTGGCCACGGTGCGGCCCCGGCCCCTCCCCGAGCGACCGCCGGACGTGCCGGACCTGTCGATCCCGACCGTCATGGGTGAGCCGGCGCGGGCCGAGCCCGTGCAGGTGTACGTGGGCCTGGACAACGCGCCGACGCCGCGGGAACGGGTCCAGCTCGCCCTGGCCGAGCTGGACCGGACGGGTGCCCTGGAACGCGAGCTGCTGGTGCTGGTCTCACCGACCGGTACCGGCTACGTCAACTACGTCGCCACCGCGGCACTGCAGTACCTCGCACTCGGCGACGTCGCCACCGCGACCCTGCAGTACTCCCGCCGGCCCTCGCCGCTGTCGCTCGGCATGGTTCGGCAGGCCCGTGAGCAGAACCGCCTGCTGTGGCTGCGGGTCCTCCAGCTCGTCCGCGAGCGCCCGGGGCACCGCCCGCGCGTGGTGCTCTTCGGCGAGAGCCTGGGGGCGCACACCAGCCAGGACGTCTTCCTCCACTGGGGGACCCTCGGCCTCGAGGCCATGGGCATCCACCGCGCCCTGTGGATCGGGACGCCCTACGGGAGCGGGTGGATGCGCCAGGTCACGCGGGGAGACCGGCTGGACGTCGACCGGTCCGCCGTCGCCGTCGTCAACGACCACGGCCGGTACGCCGCCGTGACCGGACGACGCGGCGCACCGCCGCGCTACGTCCTGCTCAGCCACGACAACGACGGGGTGACGAAGTTCGGCCCCGACCTGCTCTGGTCGCCGCCCGACTGGCTGGGCCCGGACCGGCCGCTCGTCGAGCCCGTCCCCGGGGGCAGCCCCCGGGGGATCCCGCCCGCGATGCGCTGGCGGCCCATCACGACGTTCTTCCAGAGCCTGGTCGACATGAAGAACGCGCAGACCGCCGGGGCCTACGGCGCATGGCAGCACGACTACCGCGCCGACCTGCCGCGCTTCCTCCGCGACGTGTTCGAGCTGCCCGCCACCGACGAGCAGCTTCGCCGGGTCGAGGAGAGACTCGAGCTGCGCGAGACGGTGCGGGAGCGGATGTTCGCCGTCGTCCCGGGCGCCGTCGGATGACGCGCCGGGGCGGACGCGACCTGACCGTCGGCTCTCCGGCCGGCGCGGTCCTGGTCGCGCACGTTCGCCGGCAGGTGGCCGAGGTGCGGGCCCAGGACGCGCCCGTCCGCCTCGACACGCCGGAGAGCGTGCACCAGATGCGGGTCGCCACGCGCCGCCTGCGTGGGGCGCTCAGCACCTTCCAGCCCCTCGTCGACCCGCAGGTCGCCAAGGGGCTGGGCCGCGAGCTCACGTGGCTGGCCGGCGAGCTCGGTGCCGCCCGCGACGCCGAGGTGATGCGCGAGCGGATCCGGGCCGCGGTGAGGGGCGAGACCCGGCAGCAGGAGCGAGGAGCAGCTGGTGACGAGGGGCCGGCGGGCGCGGCCAGGGTGGACGAGCACCTCGAAGCGGCCTACCGCGAGGCCCACGACCGGCTGCTCGCCGACATGGACGGCGAGCGCTACCGGCAGCTCACGACCGCGCTGGAGGCCCTCGCCGAGGACCCGCCGCTGCGGAAGCGCGCCGAGAAGCCTGCCGGGACGGTCCTCCCCGCCCTCGTGGCCCGCAGCCACGACCGCGTGCGCCGGATCGTCCTCACGGCCCGGTCGCGGCCAGCGGGCGCCGAGCGGGACGAGCTGCTGCACGACGCCCGGAAGGCGGCCAAGCAGGCCCGGTACGCAGCCGAGGCGGTCGCACCGGTGTTCGGCAAGGACGCCACCCGCTTGGCCGCAGCGATGGAGGACGTCCAGGAGGCGCTCGGGGAGGGCCAGGACTCGGCCCTCACCCGCGCCCGTCTCCGCCAGCTCGCCGCGGACGCCCCCTCGAGCGAGCTCGCCTTCCTCTACGGGCGGCTGGACGCGCAGGAGGAGGTGCGGGGCGAACGGTCGCAGCACAGCACTTCGACACCGCATGGGAGGCAGCGGAGCGGACGGCGCTGCACCGGTGGCCGGGCTAGGGGTCACCGGCCGGGGCCGGTGGCCTCCTCCAGGTCCGGCAGCGTGCCGATACCCGCCCGCCGGGCCCACAGCGGGAGGACGTACCAGGTCAGCGCTCCCGCCAGGGCGATGACCCCGCCTCCCACGACCCCCTGCCAGAAGCCGAGCACCACGTCGAGGATGAGCAGCACGGCGCTGCTGATCGCCAGGACGAGCAGCCCCAGCCCGACGATCAGCAACCGGTCCGCCACCACGACCAGCGCCACCTTCTGCCGGCGCCGGAACACCATCCGGTGGAACGAGACCGGGGCGATGAGCACGATCGTCGCCAGCGCCGTCGACATCAGCGCCACCGTGTACACGGCGCGCTCGAACTCCTCGAGCGTGGCGAACCGGTTGGTGAAGGCGAGACCGAGGAGGAAGGCGAACAGGATCTGCACCCCGGTGATGGCGACCCGCAGCTCCTGGAGCAGCTCCGCCAGGTTGCGGTCCAGGACCTGGTCCGCCGGCTCGCCGCGAGCGCGCGCGCTGGCGAGGACGGCGGCCGAGTCGAACCGCCCCGAGCGCACCGGTTCTCCCGTGCCGTCCATGCCCGAGCCCCTTCCGCGGGCCTGCCACCGCAGGCTCGGATGCGTCGGGGTCCACCTTCCCCGCTCCCCGTGCTCCCGGCACATCCCCCGCAGGGGACGACGACGACCGGCGGGAGGCAGCGGCACGCTGGGGGGATGCGGACGAGTCTGACGGCTCATCTCGGCTCGCGGCAGGTCGGCAAGGTCGTCTACGGCTCGATCATCGGCCTGGCCCTGATCGTCGCCCTCGAGAGCCACCCCCCTTCCCCGGGGGTCATGGCCGTGTGGCTCGTGGGAACGGCCGTCGCGGTCGGGCTGGCCGAGGTGTACAGCGAGATCATCGGGACCGAGACCCGCACCCGCCACCCGGTCACCAAGCAGGAGTTCCGCCTCATGGCGGAGGACGCGATCTCGGTCGGTGCCGGCGTCTCGTCACCCGCTCTCCTCTTCCTCCTCTCGGCCGTGGGCCTGTTCGCCGTGGACACCGCATTCGCGGTCGCCAAGTGGAGCGGCCTGGGGCTGATCGGCTCCTACGGCTACTGGGGCGCCCGCCTCAGCGGCGCGACGCCCCCCCGCGCCGTGCTGAAGGGCGTCCTGGTGGCCCTGGTGGGCGCGGGGCTCATCCTGCTGAAGTCGCTGGTGCACTGACCGCGCACGATCCGGTTCTGCAACGTGGAGGCGGTCACTAGCCTCCGGGGATCGCCCTCGGGAGAGGAGGCGGGGCCCGTGCGACCTCGAGTCCGGACAGCCGCTCTGACCGGGTTCGCGGAGCTGGCGGGGTCCGTGGGCCTGGACCCCGTCGGGCTGGCCCGCAGCGTGGGCCTGCACGCCTCGGACCTCCGCGCGTCCGACCGGTGGATCCCGGCCGCGGCAGCGGCCCGGCTGCTCGAGCTGTCGGCGGAGCTCTCCGGCTGCGCCGACTTCGGGCTGCGCCTGGCCGGCCTCCGGCGGCTGGGGACGCTCGGCCCGATCAGCGTGGTGGCCCGGGACGAACCCGACCTCCGCACCGCGCTCCACCTGCTGATCAGGTACGAGCACACGTACAACGAGGCGGTGCACATGCGTCTGCGCGAGGAAGGCGAGCGGACGACGCTCTCGGTGTGGATCGAGCTCGGCGAACCCGCCCCCACCTGGCAGGCGTCGGACCTGGTCATCGGCTCGCTGCTCGGCGTCATCCGCGCGCTGGTGGGTGCCGACTGGATGCCCTGGTCGGTCTCCTTCACCCACGACGCCCCGGACGACCCGGCGCCCTACCACCGGGTCTGCGGACCCGAGGTGCGGTTCGGCCGGGACGCCACCGCCCTCGTCTTCCCGACCAGCCGGCTGGGTGCGGCCGTCGTCACCTCGGACTCCTCCCTCCGCCCGTACACCCGGAGGTTCCTGCCCGCCGTCGTGCCCGACAGCCCCGGGACGGCCGTCGCCCGCACGAGGGAGGTGGTCGAGCACCTGCTGCCCCTCGGCCGGTGTTCGCTCCAGCAGGTGAGCCGGCAGCTCGGCCTCTCCACGCGCGAGCTCCAGAGACGGCTCGCCGAGGAGGGCGAGACCTTCACCTCCGTCGTCGACGCCACGCGCGCCCGGCACGCCGAGCGCCATCTGCAGGGCGCCGGCCGCTCGTTGACGGAGATCTCGCTGATGCTCGGGTTCGCCGCGCCCAGCGCCTTCTCCCGGTGGTTCTCCCAGCACTTCGGCACCAGCCCGAGCGCCTGGAGGAGGGCGGCCCGGGCCACGACGGCCGACGTGCCGGCGCCACGCCGACCAGCGCCGACCGGCGACCCCGATCGGGAACCGGCCGCGTCGTCCCCCCGAGGTGATGCGGGGCGCAGAAGGGGCGGGCAGGTTCATCGGCGCGCAGCAGGACCGTCGCTGGGAGGTTGACCGTGGCCGCACCTGTGGGGAGACGCTCGGCGGCGCGAGCAGCCTTCGCGCTGGTGGCGGTGGCCGCCGTCCTGCTGCTGGTCTCCGCCGGTCGGCGAGGCATCTGGATGGTGGTGCTCACCGCACTGGCCGCGGCCGCGGTGCTGGCAGCCGGCTTCTGGTTCCTGCGTCTGCGCGGCCCGCTCCGGTGGCTCGCGCTGGCGGTCGCCGCCGCGGTGCCCGTGGCCCTCCTGGTGCTCTTCGCGGCCAACCGGCTGCTGTGGGTGGCGCTGGTCGCTGCCGGGCTGCTCTTCGCCGCGGTGGCCGCGGCACGGACGGCGCTGCGGCCCGATGCCTCGGAGTGGACGCTGCCCGTGCACGAGGTGCCCCCGGCGCGCCACCCCTTCCTGGTGATGAACCCGCACTCCGGTGGCGGGAAGGTGGACCGCTTCGACCTCCGGCGGAAGGCGGAGGCGCTCGGTGCCGAGGTCGCGCTGCTCGACCGGCCGGGCACCGACGTCCAGCAGCTCGCCCGTGATGCCCTCGCCCGGGGGGCCGATCTGCTGGGTGCGGCCGGCGGCGACGGCACCCAGGCCCTCGTCGCGCAGGTCGCCGCCGACCACGACACGCCCTTCGTCGTCATCAGCGCCGGTACCCGCAACCACTTCGCCCTCGACCTCGGCCTGGACCGCGAGGACCCGGCCGGCTGCCTGGCAGCGCTCCGGGACGGCGTCGAGGCCCGCGTGGACCTCGGGGAGGTGAACGGGCGCCCCTTCGTCAACAACGCCTCGTTCGGCGCCTACGCCGAGATCGTGGAGAGCCCGGCCTACCGCGACGACAAGCGCGGGACGACGCTGGACACGCTGCCCGACCTCCTGGGTGGCCGGCGGGGCGCGCACCTGGTGGCGGAGGCGGCCGGGGCCACCGTCGAGGCCCCGCAGGCCCTGCTGGTCAGCAACGGCCCCTACGGGGCGAGCGACCTCGCCGGGCTGGGCCGTCGGGCGCGGCTGGACCGGGGGGTGCTCGGTGTCGTGGCGTTGCGGGTGGCCTCGGCCCGGCAGGCTGTCGCGTTGTTGAACCGGGCGCACGAGCGGGGGTTGCTCCGGCTCGAGGCCCACGAGGTGCGGGTCACCGCCGACCGGGCCGAGATCCCGGTCGGGATCGACGGCGAGACGGTGCGCCTGACCTCCCCGGTCCTCTGCACCAGCCGCCCAGGCGCCCTGCGGGTGCGTCTGCCGAGGGACCGGCCCGGGATACGCCCTCCCCGTGGCGCCCTCGACGTCGCTGCGCTGTGGGCGCTGGCATCGGGGCGCTCGCAGCACGCACGGGGTGCCGGGGTCGCCGCGGCCTGAGCGGAGCCACCGCCGTCGGATCGGATCGCCGGGTCAGGGCAGCTCGTCCCGCCGGTCCCGGTCGACGGCGGGCGGCGCGGGCTGTGGGGCCAGGTCGGCACCGGAACCGGCCGGCACGGGCGTCCACTCGGCGTGCGTCCGTGCCCGGAAGACCTCCACGGCCGCGCCGACCGTCGGGAAGAGGTGCTGCGGCTCGATCTTCTCGGTCAGTCCGTAGCCGTCGATCTTCCGCCGGACGGGGTCCTTGAGCCCCGCGAACACCAGGGCCTGCCCGCGCCCGTCGAGCAGGTGGTCCAGCTCGAACAGCACGTCCGCGGCGGTCGTGTCGACGTCGGTGATCGGCTCGGCAGCGACCACGATCCACCGGGGCGCCGGGTCGGCCCGCGCGAGGGCGACGACCTCGTCGCGGAACGCCTTCGCGTTCGCGAAGAACAGCGGTGCGTCGAACCGGTAGATGACCAGCCCCGGCAGCCGCCTGGCGGCCGGGTAGGACCGGACGTCGTGGTAACCGCGCAGGTCGTCGACGAGTCCGAGAGTGGTCTGGTACGGCCGCCAGGCCCGCCGGAACACGTTGAGGATCGACAGGCCGACGGCGATCCCGATGCCGGGCAGCACGCCCAGGACCGCCACGCCGGCGAACGCCACCAGCGCCAGCGAGAACTCCACCCGGCGCTGCTTCCACAACCGGACCATGCCCGGCAGGTCGGCCAGCGACAGGGATGCGGTGATGACGACCGCTGCCAGAGCAGGCTGCGGCAGGTCCCGGAACAGCCCGGGGAAGGCCACGATGAGCAGCACGATCAGCGCCGCCCCGGTGATGCCGGTCAGCTGCGTGCGTGCGCCGGCCCGCTCGGCCACCGCGGTCCGCGAGGCGCTGGTGCTGACCGGGAAGCCCTGGAAGAGGCCGGCGGCCAGGTTGGCGGTGCCGATGCCGATCATCTCGCCGTTGCCGCGCACCTCCTGCCCGGTCCGCTCGGCGAACGCGGTCGAGGTCGAGATCGTGTCGGCCAGCGACACCACCGCGATGGCCAGCGCGCCCGCCGCCAGGGGCAGCACGTCCGACCAGGGCACGGTCGGGAAGGTCAGCGGCGGGAATCCCTGCGGCAGGGTCCCGATGAGGTCCACGCCCCGTCCGCCCAGATCGGCGAGGCTGCTCACGGCGATGGCGAGCACGACCATGACGAGCACCGCCGGCACCTTCGGCAGCCACCGCTGCAGGGCGAGCACGAGGACGATCCCCCCGCAACCGATCGCCGCCGCGGCGGGCACGACCAGCCCGTCGGCCACACCCCGGACGACACCGGTCACCTCGTCGAGGAGCCGGTCGCCCTCTACCGAGAAACCCAGGAGCTTGGGCAGCTGCCCCAGCAGGATCGTCACCGCCAGGCCGTTGAGGTAGCCGATCATCGTCGGCTTGGAGATCAGCTCGGCGATGAAACCCAGCTTGGCCGCACCGGCCACGAGCATGATCGCGGCGACCATCAGCGCCAGCAGGGAGGCCAGCGCGACCGCACGCTGCGGATCCCCGTCGGCGGCCACGAGAGGGAAGACCGTGGCGGCGATCATCGGACCGAGCGAGGAGTCGGGGCCGAGCACCAGGATGCGCGAGGGACCGACGAGCGCGTAGCCCAGCAGGCACGTGATGGAGGTGTACAGGCCGGTGATCGGCGGCAGTCCCGCCAGCTCGGCATACGCCATCCCCTGCGGCACCAGCAGGGTGGTGAGGACCAGCCCGGCCGTGAGGTCTCTGCCGAGCCAGGCCCGGCGGTAGGACCTCATCGCACGGACGCCCGGGGGCACGAGGGACACGCGCTCCTCCTCACTCCGCGACGACGCCAGCGTCCCGCCGGGCGCCGGGCGCCGACTTCACCCTCCGCGGGTGACGGCTCCCCGGTCCCGGGCCGCCGCCCACCGCCCGTACCGGGCGGCGAGGGGTGCGGCGCTGACGCCGTGGGCCACGACGCTGAGCAGCACCGTCGCGCTGACGACCGCGACGGCCTGCTCGGCCCCGGGGCCCAGGCTCTCGAGCGCGAGGAGTGCGAAGACCAGGGAGGCCAGCCCCCGCGGACCGGCCCAGCCGACGAACAGCACCGTGCGGGCGTCCGTCGTCCCCAGCAGGGCCAGGGCGACCGGCACCATGCGGACGACCGTGAGGCTGAGGACGGCGTAGAGCAGCGTCGTCCAGTCCGCGCTGTCGAGCAGCACCGGGACGGCGATGGCGCCGAACAGGAGCCACACCAGGAGCCCCACGAGCGCTCCCGCCTGCTCGGTGAACGCCAGCTCGGCAGTCCCGCGTGGGCCCGCCGCCGCACCGAACGCCAGCCCGCCGCAGAAGGCTCCGACGAACCCGTTGCCGTGGGCGACCAGGGCGAGGGCGTACACCGCCCCGGCCAGGGCGAGGACGGCGACGCCGGCGAACGCGTCGGAGGCCCAGCCGCGTCGGCCCGCCGCGCGGAGCAGCGCTCCTCCGGCGGCGCCCACCGCGGCGCCGACACCGGTGCCGACCGCGAGCTCGGCCAGCGCCCCCAGCAGCCCGGGGGCCTCCGCCAGCCCCTCGGCCGACGCCGCACCGGCCAGCGCCACGACGACGACGGGCGTGACAATGCCGTCGTTCAGGCCGCTCTCGACGGTGTCAGCCTCCGGATGCGCGCCGGGACGGCCGGATCGGTCACCACCGGCACCCCCAGCGCGGCGTCGGTGGGCGCCAGGGACGCGCCGACCAGCAGCGCCAGCCAGCCATCCACGCCGGGCAGCACCCCGGCGGCCAGCGCCGACCCGATCAGCACCGTGAGCGGCAGCCCGAGACCCAGGAGGCGGACGCACCGGCCCGCGTCGGCCCGGAGGTCGCGCAGCCGGACGCGGACCGCGTCGGAGAACAGCACCCAGACCAGCGCGATCTCGACGAGGGGGCGCACCTGGTCGGCCTGCACCGTGCCGCCGACGGCTCCGGTGCCGACCAGAAGCGCACCGGTGAGCACGAAGACGACGGGTCCCGTGATGTCGGCGCGCGCCAGCCGCGCCGACACCAGCCCCCAGGCGAAGACGGCGGCGCAGACCGTGGCCAGCGCACCCGTGTCCACGTCGCACCCCTCCCGCCCCGGCCGGCCGGCGGCTGCCCCCGCATCACCTCCGCTGGTCCACCCCGGCGCAGCTGTTGGCGAGGCACTGCACGAGGACCCGGCGGTCCACGCGGCGGTGGAGAGCGCGCTGGCGCTCGGCACCCGAGCCGTCCCGCAGCCGCCCCGCGAGGAGCGAGCGCACGAGGGCGAGGTCCCCCGACGCGCCCAGTGCCGGGGTCACGGCGTCGACCAGGGCGGTGAGGACCCAGACGGCCGGTGCGGGACCGCCGTTCGAGGGGTCCAGGAGGTAGGTCCCGAGACCCCACCGGGCGGCCGCATGGGCGGAGGCCGTGACGACCCGGTCGGGGCACTGCGGCCGAGGTCGCCCGACCGCCTCGTCCGCGAGCGCCGTCGCCGTCAGCGCCCTGCAGAGGGCGGCGAGCAGCACGGCATCGGCCACGGTCGGGCAGGTGTCGGCGATGAGGAACTCGACCGCGTCCTGCTGGGGCGTGAGCCGCAGCCACTCGGCGGCCGGGGCGCCGCCCCCTGCGGGAGCGGTCCCGAGGAGGAACCGGGTGCTGGACCAGCCCGTGTCGCGGCCGCGCCACAGCGCGCTGTTCCCGCTGAGCGCCAGCAGCGTGGGCAGCCAGCCGCGGCAGCGCTCCAGGACGGCGGCGCCGAGGGCCGGCGAGGGCACCGCGACCGAGATGCGGCAGGCGCAGGTGGACTCGCGCACGGGGCCGACCTCCCGCCGACCGTCGAAAGGTGCCGTGCCGAGCGCCACGAGCCGGGCGCCCTGGTCGGCGGCGGCCTCCGCGAGCGCGCGCCGTGCGATCGACAGCGCGCCGGCGATCGCTCCGAGCGGCGTCCCGGCGTCGGCGGTGCTGCCCACCAGGTGGGGAGCGGAGCGCGGTCGCACCGGGAGCTCCTGGGCGACCGCGCCGAGGACCTCGGGTGCCGCGTCCGCGACCTCGCCGTCGGGAGTCAGCAGCAGGAGCTCCTCGTCGACGCGCAGCGGGAGGGGATCCCCTGCCGGTCCTGCGGCCTCGGGGCCGGCCCGGACGACCGACTCGACGGTCACGGTGCAGCTCCCCTCGGCGACGTGGTCCCGTCCGCCCTCCAGCGGTGGCCTCGGGCGGTGAGCGCGGTGCGCCGCGGTCAGGAGGCGGGCTGCGGCGTGCGCTCCTCCTCCTCGGCGAAGACCTCGCGCAGCCGGCTCTCCTGCTCGCCGCTGAGGTTGCTCTCGACGAGCACGATGTCCTGCCCCTCGAAAGCCGCCCGCACCTTGTCGACGACCGCGCCGCTCGACAGCAGGAACAGCGCCGAGGTCCCCGGCTGGATCTCGTCGCGCATCCGCTTGATGAAGGAGTCGTCGATGCCGACGTCGGTCATGCTGCCGGTCAGCGCGCCCATGCCGGCACCGATGGCCATCCCGAGCAGCGGTACGAAGAAGATGAGCCCGAACAGCATGCCCCAGAAGGCGCCGCCCAGAGCTCCGGCGCCGGCCATGCTGCGCAGCTGCTCGGTCTTCGGCTTCTTCTTGTCCGTCGGCCACGTCACGACCGCGGCGTCGTGCACCTGGATCAGTTCCTGGCGCTGCAGGTCCTTGAGGGTCGCCACCGCTCGATCCGCGCCGGCGGCGGTGGGGAACTTCCAGACGGTCAGGGTGGCCATGTGCCTCTCCTCGGGTCGTCGTCGACACCGGACGGTCCGGCGTCCAGGGCTGGAGCGTCGGTGCGGCCCGCACGTGACGGCGGCGCCGGGCCCAGGGTGGCTGGGCGCACCCGCCGGCGGCATCGTCCGGCGGGGATGACGCGACCGCTCCCCCGCCCTCCGGCGCCGCCCGGGGCGGGACCCCGCTCATCCGGTCCGGGGGATCCGGGCGGCACCGGCGGCAGGCCACGGTCGGGACATGAGTCGTGCCCGTGCCCTCGCAGCGCTGGCCGCCGGAACCTGCCTGGCGGTGTCCGGCTGCTCCGACGAGTCGTCGGCCGAGTCGTCGGCCGAGTCCTCCTCCTCGTCCTCGTCAGACGAGGACGTCTGCGCATCGGCGGACGCCCTGCGCTCCTCGATCGGGGAGCTCGACGACGTCCAGGTGGCCGAGAACGGCACGGCGGCCCTGCAGGAGGCGGTCTCGGAGGTGGGGGACGACGTGGAGCAACTGGCCGACGAGGCGCGGCGGGAGCACACCGACCAGGTGGGCGACGTCGAGGTCGCATTCCGCGAGGTGGTCACGGCCGTCGAGGAACTCGCGACCTCACCGTCCGCGGCGGCCGTGAGCGACGTCGGGACCGCCCTGCGGACGCTGGGCGGGGACGTCGCCGTCCTCCTGGACGACGTGGGGTCGTCGTGCTGACGCAGCCGGCGCCGGGCGTGCGGGAGCGCCGCGCGGTCCTGACCCCGAAGCAGCGCCGGGAGGCCGGCCGCGCGCGCCGTGAGGTCGCACCGCTCGGCTCGCACGCCGAGTTCGTCCGCCCGCCATCGGCACCGGACCCGGTCACCCTGCTCGAGGAGCAGTCGGCCGACCGGCTCGCCGAGCTGGTGCCGATCCGCTACGGGCGCATGCTGCAGACGCCGTTCACCTTCTACCGCGGTGCTGCCCGCGTCATGGCCGCGGACCTCGCGGGCACGGCCACGTCGGGGCTGACCGCGCAGCTGTGCGGCGACGCGCACGTGTCGAACTTCGGGTTCTACGGCTCCCCGGAGCGCCGCCTGGTCTTCGACGCCAACGACTTCGACGAGACCCTGCCCGGTCCGTTCGAGTTCGACGTGAAGCGGCTGGTCACCAGCCTCGTCGTCGCCGGTCGCGGCAGCGGGCTCTCCCGCAAGCGGTGCCGCGCGATCGCGGTCGCCGCGGGCGCCGGCTACCGCTCCGCGATGGGCGAGTTCGCCGAGGCACGCGACCTGGAGGTCTGGTACTCCCACATCGACGCCGACGACCTGCAGGCGCGGTTCACCACCCATCTCGACGCCGGCCGGCGCAAGCGCCTCGAGCGGGCGCTGGCGAAGTCCCGCACCAGGGACACCCTGCAGGCGTTCGGCAAGCTGACCGAGGTGGTCGACGGCAGGCTGCGCATCCGGGCGGAGCCACCGCTGGTCCTCCCGCTCCGGGATCTGCTGCCCGAGACCGAGGGGCAGGACCTCACGGACGCCTTCGACGAGCTGATCGCCGGGTACGTCGCCTCGCTGGAGCCCGACCGCCGCACGCTGCTGGAGCGCTACACGTTCGTGGACATGGCCCGGAAGGTGGTCGGCGTCGGCAGCGTCGGAACGCGCTGCTGGATCATCCTGCTGCTCGGGAGGGACGAGGACGACCCCCTGCTGCTCCAGGTCAAGGAGGCGCCACCCTCGGTGCACGCCGAGCACGTCGGTGCCAGCCGGTACGACAACCAGGGGCAGCGCGTCGTCGTCGGCCAGCGGCTCATGCAGCAGGCGAGCGACATCTTCCTCGGCTGGCAGCGGACGGCCGGCATCGACGGCGTGGAGCGGGACTTCTACGTCCGGCAGCTGCGGGACTGGAAGGGGTCCCTGGCCGTCGAGGAGCTGCGCCCGGGAGGGCTCGACCTCTGCGGCCAGGTGTGCGCCTGGTGCCTGGCACGGGCCCACGCCCGGTCCGGCGACCGCATCGCCATCGCCGGCTACCTCGGCCGCTCCGCGGCGTTCGAGGAGGCGGTGGCCGACTTCGCCGAGGCCTACGCCGACGTGAACGACGACGACCACGCCCGGCTCGCCGCGGCCGCGGCCTCCGGCCGCGTCCCGGTGGCGGCCGGCTGACGCCGACCGCGCCGCCATGGCGGACCGGTTGGCGGACGACGGGCCCGGCCGCATGGTCGTGCCCGGCCGGCGCCTGCTGGTCCTCGGCGCCGGCCGGACGCTGCTGTCCACCGCCGGCGTCCTCGTCGTCTACTACCGGCTGCCCCTCGACGGTGACTTCGGTACGCGCACGGTGGTCGGGCTCGTCCTCGGACTGGTCGCCGTCGGCCTGCTGGTCGCCTGGCAGGTTCGGGCGATCCTGCGCGCGCGCACCCCCGCCCTGCGGGCCGTGGAGGCGACGGCCCTGTCGCTCCCGCTTTTCCTCGTCCTGTTCGCCGTGACCTACGCGCTGCTCGCCGACAGCGACGCCGGTGCCTTCAGCGAGCCGCTGACCCGCACCGATGCCCTCTACTTCGTGGTGACCGTGTTCGCCACGGTCGGCTTCGGCGACATCGCCCCGGTCAGCGAGGTGGCGCGGGTGCTCACCACGGTGCAGATGGTCGGCGACCTCCTGCTGATCGGCCTGGTCCTCAAGGTGTTCCTCGCCGCCGTCGACCAGGGGCGCCGCCGGGCCGACCAGCGGGCCCGCGAGGAGCACCGCTGAGCGACGCTCCTCACACCGACATCAGGCGGCGCTTCTCCCGGTCGTACTCCTGGTCGGTGAGGACACCGCTGTCGTGCGCGGCGCCGAGTCGCACCAGGAGGTCCAGCCGCTCGTTGAGGACCGCCAGCGCCTGAGGGGTCAGCACCGCGGGGGTCAGCGACGGGGGCGCGGCGGGCTCGTCGGTGTCGCCGTGGGGCAGCGGCCGCGGCACGGGCACCGACGGCTGGCCCTCGGCTCGGGCGGGGAGCCCCGCGACGTCCGCGGCAGCGCTGTCCTGCGGAGCTGGCGCCTGGTCCCGCAGCCAGTCCAGGGCCCACAGGTACAGCACCACCAGCGCGACGATCCAGACGAGCACGGAGAGGGTCGGGTCCGGCCACATCAGCAGCAGCACGGCGCCGAGCGCGATCCCGGTCCAGCGCGCGGGGCCGTAGCGTGACCGCACGGTGGCCCCCAGCCCGGAGGCGCGGGAGCGCAGGTCGAGGCTGTCGACGAACGCGCGCGTGGCGGCCGCGACGCGCTGCCCCCACGACCCCGTCGCCACGACGGCCGGCGCCCCGTCGGCGGACGCGGCCGGCGCGGACGCCGCTCGCCGCTCGGCCATCGAGCGCCGGGCGGCCGCGGTCGCGTGCCGGACGCCGGCGACGAACCCGAGCCGCCCCCACACGAGGGTGGCCACGACGACCAGCAGCGCGCACGCGACGAGCCACAGCGTCCACACCCGCAGGCTGCCGGCCACCAGGTCGTAGACCGCTCCCAGGGCGTCCCGGTTGTCCGGCCGGGCGCCCGCCACGACCCGTCCCCTGGCCAGCCGCAGCGTGACGAGGACCAGGCAGCCGAGCACCACCGTCGTCACCGCCCAGGCGCGCAGGGTTCCCCGCCCGCGGCGGGAGACGCCGAGAGCTCCGGCCAGGCAGGCGAGCGCGAGCAGACCGAGCCACCACCAGACCGACTCCAGCAGGTCGATCGCGTCGTAGATCTCCGGTGACTCCGCCGGGGACAGCAGCGTCACGCCGACGTCGTCGGGGAGCAGCTCGAGGACCTGACCGGCGATGCCGTCCTGCAGCGACTCCGGCACCCGCTCCTTGGCCTGGCCGAGCGTGAACTCCACCGCCTCCCCCGAGACCAGCTGCTCGTGCGCAGAGGTGACCGCCGCGGTGGTCAGCGGCCGGAAGGGGTCGTTCGTGAGCAGCCGGGCGACGCCCGTGGCGACGAGCGTGCGGATGCCGTTCTCGACCGTCGGCCGGAACCGCTGCAGGCCCTCGGGGAGCGCGGTCAGCGCGTCGTCGACCGCCTGCTGCACCTCGGGGTTGTCCATCACGGTCTCGGTCACGCGCTGGGTGACACGTGCCTCCACCTCGGGCAGGTCGGCGACGTCCTCCACGGTCTGGACGAAGGCGTCGGTGTCGACGACGTTCTGCCGCGTCCACAGCGACGTGCTGGCGAGGACGAGGCTGATGGCGCTGACCAGGACCAGCAGCCCTGCGAGGAACCTGCGCATGGTGGGGCCTCCACGGCGGACGGGCGGAACCGGGCGCCCGAAGGACAGGCGGTCAGCCTGGCCCCGGCGGCGTCGGCGCTTCCTCACCCCGGCCGGATGAGGCGCCGTCCCTCCGCGGACCGGACCGTCTACCCATGACCTCCCTGGCTGCTCCCGAGACCGCCATCGCCGACCACGGGATCGTCGGCGACCTGCAGACCGCCGCGCTGATCACGACGGACGGCTCGGTCGACTGGTTCTGCTGCCCGCGGTTCGACTCCCCCAGCGTCTTCGGCGCCCTCCTGGACGCGGAGGAGGGCGGGCACTTCCGGATCCGCCCGGGCGGGGCCGGGTTCACCTCCCGGCAGATGTACTTGCCCGACACCGCCGTGCTCGTCACGCGTTTCTTCACCGAGGCGGGGATGGGCCAGGTGGTCGACTTCATGCCGCCGGCCGGGGAGACCGCCACCGGCACGCACCGGCTGGTGCGCATGGTGCAGTGCGTGCGCGGCAGGGTGGACTTCGAGATCGACGTCGCCCCCCGGTTCGACTACGGCCGCCACCCGCACGAGACGCAGCTCGGCGGGTCCGGCGTCGTCTTCCGCTCCAACGGGACGACCCTGGCCCTGCACGTGGTCCGCGAGCCCGGCGACGCTCGCCAGGCCCGGGTGGAGACCGACGGCGGCGACGTGCACGCGTCCCTGTCGCTGGAGGCCGGTGAGATGCGTGGGCTGGTGCTCGAGTCCGCACCGGCCGGCGGCGCCCGGGAGATCCGCGTCGCGGAGATCCGGCAGCTGTTCGAGGACACCGTCCGCTACTGGCGGTCCTGGGTGGCCGGGTCCACGTACACCGGCCGCTGGCGGGAGGCCGTCCAGCGGTCCGCGATCACGCTGAAGCTGATGACCTACGCGCCCACCGGGGGGCTCGTCGCCGCGCCCACCGCCGCGCTCCCCGAGCAGGTCGGCGGGGAGCGCAACTGGGACTACCGCTACACCTGGGTGCGCGACGCCTCCTTCTCCGTGCACGCGCTGCTGCGGCTCGGGATGACCGAGGAGGCCGGCCGGTTCGCCCGGTGGCTGGGCGACCGGGTGCGCGAGCGCATCGGCAGCGACAGCGGCCCGCTGAACATCATGTACCGCATCGACGGTTCCTCCGACCTCAAGGAGGACACGCTCGAGCACTGGTCGGGGTACCGCGGCTCGACTCCGGTGCACATCGGCAACGGGGCCGCCGAGCAGCTCCAGCTGGACATCTACGGCGAGGCGCTCGACAGCCTCTACGCCGCGGTGCAGGCCGGGCTCCCCCTCCCCTACCAGGGCTGGACGGCGTTGTGCGGCGTGCTCGACTGGCTGACCGACAACTGGGACCAGCCCGACGAGGGCATCTGGGAGACCCGCGGTGGGCGG
The DNA here is from genome assembly GCF_054050515.1 of Blastococcus sp. SYSU D01042. Lineage (NCBI taxonomy): Bacteria > Bacillati > Actinomycetota > Actinomycetes > Geodermatophilales > Geodermatophilaceae > Blastococcus > Blastococcus sp. SYSU D01042. Next base: position 280,712 of record NZ_JBJGZM010000004.1, read on the forward strand.
CAGGCGTTCACCTACGGCCGGGTCATGTGCTGGGTGGCCTTCGACCGCGGGATCCGGCTGGCCCTCGAGCACGGGCTCCCGGCGGACGTGGCGCGGTGGACGACCGCCCGGGACGCCGTCTACCGGCAGGTCATGGACCGCGGCTTCCACGCCTCGCGGGAGGCGTTCGTGCAGCACTACGACACCGACGTGCTGGACGCCGCGCTGCTGCGGATGCCGACGGTCGGCTTCGTCGACGGGCGCGACCCGCGCTGGGAATCGACGCTCCGCGCCATGGACGGCGAGCTGGTCACCGACAGCCTCGTGTACCGGTACGACCCGGAGGCCTCCCCCGACGGCCTGCGCGGTTCGGAGGGCACCTTCTCGCTGTGTACGTTCGCCTACGTGGACGCGCTCACCCGGGCCGGACGGACGGAGGACGCCCGCACCGCCTTCGAGAAGATGCTGACCTACGGCAATCACGTGGGGCTCTACTCCGAGGAGATCGCGCTCACCGGCGAGCAGATCGGCAATTTCCCGCAGGCCTTCACCCACCTCGCGCTGATCGACGCCGCCGTCGCCCTCGACGCCGCCCTGGACGCCCGGTCGCGGCGCTGACCTGTCTCGTCCTCCACGGGGGATGCCTCGACCGCCCGGGGTGCCGAGGCTGGGTCTCCCCCACCGCGGCCCGAGGAGGAGCCATGACCCCGACCGCCCCCGAGCACACCCTCCACCGGGTGGCCGCAGGTGACAGCCCGGTCCTCGACACGGTCTTCGACATGCACGTCGACTCGCTGGAGCGCTCCGGCCTGGATCCGCGGACCTACGTGCTCGTCCGCCTGGCCGCGCTGGTCGCGCTGGACGGTCCGCCGGTCTCCTACGCGGTGACCCTCGCCGCCGCCGAGGAGGCCGGCGTGACGGTGGAGGAGGCGCAGTCCGTCCTCGTGGCGCTGGCCCCGCTGGTGGGCACCGCCCAGATCATGTCGGCCGCCGGCGGGATCGTGCGGGCCTTCGTCGGCGCGGCCGCCCTGACGGAGGGCGGCGTCGCAGAACTCCGCGCGCGCTGACCGACCGACCACGGAAGTCGGGCATGACCAGGACCGCGCCGCCCGGCCGCGTGGGGACGGGCGGCGCCGTCGTGCTCCCGCTGGCGCTCGCGCAGTTCCTCGCCAGCTATGCCGCCTCCAACATGAACGTCGCCATCAGCACGATCGCCGAGGATCTCGGGACCGACGTCGCCGGGATCCAGACCACGATCACGCTGTTCACGCTGACGATGGCGGCGCTGATGATCCCCGGGAGCAAGCTGACCGACATCTGGGGCCGCCGGCGCTGCTTCGTCCTCGGCCTGGGCGTCTACGGGACCGGAGCGCTGCTGGCAGCCCTGGCGCCGGGCCTGGGGCTGCTGACCGTGGGCTACTCGCTGTTCCAGGGCGTCGGCTCCGCGCTGCTCATCCCGCCGATCTACATCCTGGTCACGGTGTGCTTCAGCGACATGGCCCAGCGAGCCAAGTGGTTCGGGGTCGTCAGCGCCGCGGCCGGGCTCGGCAGCGCGGCCGGCCCGCTCCTCGGGGGCCTCATCACCAGTGCGATCAGCTGGCGCGCCTCGTTCCTCCTGCAGGTGCTCGTCGTCGTCGCCATCGCCGTCCTGGCCCGGCGCATCGACGACCCGCCGCTGGCCGGCGCCCGGCCCGCCTTCGACGGCACCGGTGCGGCGCTGTCCGCGGCAGGGCTGTTCTTCGTGGTGTTCGGCGTGCTGCAGTCCGGCACCTACGGCTGGGGCGCGGCGAAGCAGGCGTTCACCGTCCTCGGCGTCGAGCTGGTGCCGGAGGGTGGCATCTCGCCGGTGTACCTCCTCACCGCAGTCGGCGCCGTCTTCCTCGTCGCTTTCGCGGTGCACGTCCGGCGGCGAGAGGCGCACCGGCGGACGCCGCTGGTCTCCCCCCGCCTCGCGCACAACCGGACCTCCAACCTCGGGCTGGCCACCCAGACCGTCCAGTGGCTCGTCCTGCAGGGCTCCTTCTTCGTGATCTCGGTCTTCCTGCAGCAGGAGCGCGGCTTCTCGGCCATCCAGACCGGGTTGATGCTGGTGCCGGCCACCATCGGCATCCTGCTGTCCTCGGCGATGTCCCAGCGCCTGGCCGCCCGCCATCCGCAGCGGCTGCTGATCCGAGCCGGCTTCACCCTCACCCTCGCCGGCCTGGGCATGCTGCTCGCCCTCGCCCGTGCGGACTCGGCGCTCTGGACGTTCTGGCCGGGCCTGTTCGTCATGGCCTTCGGCGTCGGGGCGATGCTGACCGCGTCGGTCAACCTCGTGCAGTCGGCGTGGCCGGAGGAGTCGCAGGGCGACATCTCCGGGGTCTCCCGGAGCGTCTCGAACCTCGGGTCGTCGCTCGGCGTCGCCATCGCCGGCTCGGTGCTGGTGGGCGCCGCGGAGAGCGGCACCCCTCCCTTCGCCACCGCCCTCGTCGTGGTCGCCGGCTTCGCGGTGCTCGGCTGGGTGGCCGCTCTGCTGCTCCCCCGCACCTCCGCTGCCGGGGCGTCCCCGGCCGGCGAGGCCGGCCCGGGCTAGACGGGCCGGGGCCACCCCTGACCGGTGTCCGGCGGGAACACCGGGGCGGACGGGTCCTCGATCCGGTCGACCTCCGTCGTCGAGCGCACCTCGAGCAGGTCCAGGCCCAGGCTCCGCAGGCGCGCGAGCACCCCGTGCAGACCGGGCTGGTCGGTCGGCCCGGTGTGCAGGATCGTCAGCGGCGGTTCCTCGCCCAGGTCCACCGCGCCGATCTCCTCCAGCACCTCCTGCGGCACCCGGCCGCGCACCCGAAGTTCGTACACCTGACGTCGCATGGGTCGGGCTCCTCCTCGTCCGCGATGGGGTGGGTCGCATCGACCGGGGGCGCCGGCCACGCAGGGGCTTCCCGCGGTGGAGCCGCGACGGGCGACCACGGCCGTCGGGCGGGTCCCTCCCCCGACCTCGCGCCGGGACGGTCCCGTCCGATGGGGTCCCCCGAGCGTGCGCTCGCACGGTCGAGGTGCACGTCGTCCAGGAGGGATGAAGCCGCATCTGCGGCGCCCTCAGCCACAGCGGGTCACGACGAGCACGAGCGGCGGCGCGTACCGGATGACCGCGGCACGTCCCCCGGGACCGGTCGGTCGGGCGCTCGGACGCGCGCCGGCGGGCCGCGCTCGGTCGAGCGCGGCCCGCGGCACGAGAGGGGCTCAGCGGTAGCTGTTCTTGAGCGCGCCCCCGTGGACGACGATCGCGTAGATCACCACGATGTCGATGACGATGACCAGGCCCGACCAGACCGGGTAGGCGGCGAGGAACGCCAGGTTCGCCAGCGCGCTGAGGAAGGCCACCGCCACACCCACGATCCGGGCAGCCATGTTGCCGGCCATGAGGCCGAGGCCGCTGAGCACCGCGACGATCCCGATGATCAGGTGCACCCAACCCCAGGTGTTGTAGTCCACGTCGACGACGAGGCCCTCCTCGCCGACGAGGTAGAAGCCGTCGTCGAAGAGGGCCACGAGCGCCTGGATGATCTGGAACGTGCCCATCAGGATGAGCATCACCGCCCCGAAGAGGACCCAGCCGAGCCAGCCGGAGTGCTCCTCGGGATGGTCGACGCGTGACGCCTGCGCCCGGCTCTGGGAGGTGTCCGTCATGTCGCAGCCTTCCTGTGTCCGCCTCGGTCCGGCCGCCCCGGACGGTGGGAACGGCGTTCGAGGACTCGGCTCCTGGCCCCGGAAGGATCACTCCGCCACCCCCACCACGACCTCATCCGCTGCGCATGACCTCCCCTGCCCATGGCCGGGCCCGACGGCGCGTCCCCCCGGCGGGCGTCGGAGCGGTCCGGCGGGTCATCACGCCGGGGCGAGGCGGCCGGCCCGGCGCCGGCCCATGGTTGCTGCTCCGGCGCCGCTCCGGTGAAGAGCGCCGGAGCGCGCAACCCCGGAGGTCCGACCATGGCAGCGCCCGCTCACCCCGAACCCGATCTGACGACGCTGGACGAGCTCCTCGTCGGCGCTCTCGCCGAACTCCGGTCGGCCCGGGCACGTTCGGTGCGCGCCGGGGACCGGGCGTCCCTCATCGCCCGGGAACGCGCCGAAGCCCACCTCGACGCCCTGCTGGACTTCCGGTCGATCGCCCTCCGCCGTCACAGCCCGGGACGCTGACGGCCGGCCCGGCCGACGGCCGGCTGATCCGGAGCAGGTCGCGCAGCCGCCGCGCCCAGCTCTCCGGCGCCCTGTCGATCTCCGCGCCCACGCCCGCGGCGCAGACGACGATGAGGGCGAGGGAGAGCAGCCAGCCCACGAGTGCGAGCGTCACGCCGAAGAGCCCGTAGCGCAGGCTGTAGGACGCGAAGAGCGGCGGCATGTAGGCGGCTGTGACGACCCCGTACGCCGCCGTGCCGCCCGCGGCGAGCGCTCCGGTCGGCAGCAGCCGCCGCCAGAGGACGCGTCGGTCGAGCAGCAACCAGGGAACGGACGTCCACAGCAGCAGGGCCGCCACGGCCGTCGCCGGAGCGCTCAGCAGCCACCCCGACGGCAGGACGCGAGCGAGCGCACGCGTGAGGTAGAGCAGCACGACGCCTGCCAGGAGCACCGTCAGGCCGAGCAGCGCGTTCAAGGAATTGCGCACCCCGCCCTGTCGTGGCTGTTCCCAGACCTCGCCGTACAGCCGCTGCAGGCGCCGGGCGAACGACACCCCGGAGAACACGAGGAGGACCACCGAGAACGCGCCGACGGTCGCGTCCCCGGAGGCCGAGAAGACCGCGCGCACCGCATCGGCGGCATCGTCGCTGAGCCGGAACCGACGGATGACGGCTTCCGGGAGGAGGTCTTCCTGGGTCGCCGGTGCGAGGGTCCCGAGGAGGATCAGCAGCGGGATCAGCGCGGTGAACGCCTGTGCGGCCAGCGCCATGGCCCGGTCGAGGAACTGGACGCGCACGAGCAGGCCGATGCAGCGGCCCGCGAAGGTCTCGGACAGTCCCCGTCCAGCGGCTCGGAGCCCAGAACGCATCAGCGTCGCTCTCCTCGCTGCAGTGGGCCTCCGGCCGGCACGGCCGGGGGCCGCGCCGGCGGTCTCGTCCGGTGACCGACCCCGTCAGGTGAGCCGAGGCGCGTCATCCCCCGCCAGGCTCGCGTCGATCCAGAGACGGACGGGCGCCTCGACGGGCAGGTGGTCGAGAGCGTCGACCCCGACCCAGGCCGCCGCGCTGGTCTCCCGCTCGTCACCTCGCGGCACTCCGCCGACGGCCCGTGCGCGGAAGACCAGCGCGAACTGCTGCCTCACCTCGCCTTGACGGGAGCGGATGACGTGGCCGGGATCCGAGAAGACGCCGACAAGGCCGGTCACGACGACCCGCACGCCGGCTTCCTCGGCCGCCTCCCTCACGGCGGCCTGCACGGCCGTCTCACCGACGTCCACCCGACCACCCGGCAGCTCCCAGCAGCCGCTGTCGCAGCGGCGCACGAGGAGCAGTCGGCCTCCGTCCCCGACCACGGCCACGAACACCGACGGCGTGACCACGCTCGCGGTCGGCGCCGAGGCATCGTGGTAGTACACCCGCCGGGTGCCGGCCGCCTGGCTGACAGTGGTCATCCTCGACCTCTACTCGTGCTCGTCCCGGGCCGGGCGCTGCCCGACGCCGAGCGGATGGTGGGTGACAGCTCCGCCCGAGCCTCCACGGCCGGTGGCGATGCCCCATCCCCCCGACCGGATGACCGCGCCTCCGGTCGGCAGAGGTCCCCGGCCTCAGGAGTCCAGGATCCGGCTCTTCTGCATCGCGAACTCGGCGTCGTCGAGCACTCCGCTCTCGTGCAGCTGCCCGAGCTCCCGCAGCTGCGCGAGCTTCGTGCCGGTGTCCGTGCCCGCCGGGCCGGGAGCCGGTGGCGGGCTCTGCGGGAGGTCCCGTTGCTGCTGGGCTGCCCACCGCCCGGCCTGCCGCCGGGACACACGGTTCGAGACGGCGGTCGCCGTCCCGGCGACCACGGCGGTGCGGGCGATTCCTCTGAGCAGGGGCATGACGGCTCCTTCCGGACGTGGGTCAGGTGGGCGATCCGTCCGGCGCCGGCACCCGTGAGCGGCTGCGGACCGGGAGGAAGGCGGCGGCGGTGACGAACATGCCGATGGCGGCGACCTGCGCGCCCAGGACGAGGCAGAGGACGAGCACCGTCGCCTGCGGCCACACGAGGGCCAGCAGGCCGAAAAAGATGCCGAAGGCACCGGCGAGCGCTCCCCACACCCAGCCGTCGACCTGCCGGCGGAGGGCCAGGGCCAGCACGACCCGGCCGACGCCGTGCGCGATGAGGGACAGGCCCGTAACGGCGGCGACGACCCAGAGCGTGACGTCCGGCCAGGCCATCGCGAGGACGCCGCCGCCGACCAGGATGCCGCCCAGCACGACGGCGGCCCACCGGGGACCGACGTCCCAGCCGACGGCGATCTCCAGCAGTCCGCCGACGACGAAGGCGATGCCCACGAGCAGCGCGAGCGCGTTGGCGGCCCGCACCGGGTTGGCCAGCAGGACCACGCCGAGGACGAAGGTGGCCAGGCCCAGCAGGGCGACCACGATCCGGGCGCCGGCGTGCCTCCGCGGGTTCGACGGGGCGTACGAGGCGGGAGCCGAGGCGGTCATGGTGCTTCCTCTCGTCGGACGGTCAGGACGTCGTCAGCGCTCGGCCGTGCACGACGACCGCGTGGATCACCGCGATGTCGAGGCCGATCACGAGCAGCGACCAGGCCGGCTGCGCCGGGAGCCAGGCCAGCGCGACCACGGCGCTGAGCGCGGCGAGCACCACGGCGGCCACGCGGGCCACCGTGCTCCCGGCGATGAGCCCCACGCCGGCCGCGATGGCGAGCACGCCGACGACGAGGTGCGCGGTGCCCCACGCGGGGTAGTCGGCGCCGACGATCAGCCCGTCGGGCCCGACGGCGAAGGACCCGTCGTCGAGCAGCGCGACCAGGCCCTGCGCCACGTGGAAGAGCCCGACCATGGTCAGCACCAGCACCGCGAACAGTGCCCAGGAGGTGCCCGGGCGCTCGTCGCCGCGCCGGGACGGGACGTCCGCGTAGGGGCGCACGCGCTCCCGCTGCCACGCGTCGTCGGCAGCTCCGGCGGCGAAGGACATGGCCGCACCTCCTCGTTCCGGGTGTTGTCGACGGCAACGCTGCTGCACCGGTACCGGCTGATCGTCATCCCGGGCGGATGACCACCGGCGAGGGCTCAGGTCCCGTGCTCGCGGGGTGCACGGGGCGCTCCGGGGACGCACGCGGTCAGGAAGGGGCCGGCGAGCGCGGTGCGGTCGCGGGAGGCGGTCGCCACGACCAGCGGGCGGTCCTCGTCCGTGGTCAGGCGCAGGGCCACCGCCTGCCGGCCCAGTCCGCGGACCGCGTAGGGCGGGAGCCGGTGGACGGCTGCCTCCCGGTCGACCCGGGCGGGCAGCACCGTGACGCCCGTGCGCAGCACGCCGGCCTGGACCAGCAGCACGTCGTGCACCCAGACCGCGCGCGTCCTGCGCACCCGCCAGGCGGCCCGGCGGCGACCCGACGGGCCGGCCGAGAGGCGGCAGCGGAAGCTGCCGGGCCGGACGCGGAAGCGGATCCGCGCGGCGGCGGAGAGGACCAGCAGGGTGGCCACGGCCCCCGCCGCGCACGCGAGGACCACCGGCAGGGTGCTCATGGCACGCCGCGCTCGGGCAGGACCGCAGCCGGGCGGCGCCGGACCTCGAGGACCGCGACGTCGCACTCGGTGAGCCGCTGCACCACCGCGGCCAGGTCCACCGGCCGGTCGCCGTCGGGGACGAGGGCCAGCCGGCGTGCCGGTCCGCGAGGGATGACCGCCCCCTCCGGGCGCCGCGTGAGGGCGGCGGCCAGCGCCGGTCCGAGGACCGTGCGGACGCGCAGCTCGTACCGGTACCGCGGACGCCGGCGGGGCCCCCGCCGCAGAACCTCGCTCATCGTGACCTCCCCGGGGTCCCGGCGCGTCGAGCCGCTCAGCCGGCCGGCTCGGCGGCGTCCAGCGCGTCCAGCGCGTCCAGCGCGGCGACCAGCTCCTGGATCGGGATGTGCCCCGTGGCCACGATGTGCCCCCCGGCACGGCGCATGGCTGCGGCGAACGGGGCCGCCCACACGTTCTCGTACACGAGCACGCCCGCCGAGGTGCCCAGGTCCAGTGCCGAGGCCGCCTCCGCGAGGTCCTCGGGGCGGAGCATCCCGGTCGCCGCACCTTGGAGCAGGGCCGCGTCCAGGACCTCCATCCGTTCGAGGTCCACCTGCTCGAGGATCGTCACCCCACCGTCGTCGCCCTTGCGGATGAAGGCCAGGTCGAGAACGCGGATGATGCCGCGGTCGACCAGGTCCGCGAGGAGCGGGAACGCCTCACCCCGCATCCGGTCGTCGTCGAAGGCGACGACGAAGAAGTCGACCGGGCCCATCTGGTCGAGGACGGCGGCCTCGTCGAGCCGAGTGGTCATGAGCGCTCCCGAGGGGTGGGGGGGGTGCGCCGGGACGCGCACCTCGTCGGCTCGACCGTGACGCAGCGCCCCGCCCGCCCACGTCATCCGCCGCGGACGATCGGCCCGGCTCAGATGATCCCGAGCTCGCGCGCGCGGCGGACCGCCTGGTTGCGACGGGTTGCCGTGAGCTTGCGCAGGATGCTCCGGATGTGCGTGCGCACCGTGTTCACGGAGATGAACATCGTCGCGGCGATCTCCGTCGTGGACAGCATGTCCGCGAGGTGCAGCAGCACCTCGCGCTCACGCTCGCTGAGGTCCTGGACCGGGGCGGCCGGTTCCGGCGGCGCGCCGCCGCCGGCGGACCGGCGCGCGGCCCGCGGTTCCGACGCGGGGTTCAGCCACTCGACGTGGCCCCGGAGCTCCGGGTGCGAGCGCAGCAGCCGCCGGATCCGGGGCGGGGCGTCCAGGAACGGCCAGCGGAGCGTCTCCTTCGCCGCGGTGTCCAGCGCACGGGTCAGCTCGCCGACCGCTCCCGGCACCGCCCCGCGGTCCAGCTGCTGGCAGGCCCGGACGATGCCGCTCTGCACCGCCGCGACCGGCGCGGTGTCACGAGGACCGGACGGCTCGCCCGCCGGGACGCCGAGGGCACCGGTCTGGTCGAACAGCGCGGCGGTCGCCCGCCACCGCGCGGCCCACCCGGGCTCGCCGGCCGCGCCGTCCAGGAGCGCCGCGCCGTCCGCGACGCGCCCGCGCGCCAGCTCGGTGCGGATGGCCTCGGAGACCACCTCCTCGCGGATCCACCGCGGCAGGCGCACGTCCCGGAGGTGGGGGCGCAGGAGTGCCTCGGCCGCCGCGTGGTCGTGCCGGACGCGGAGCAGGCAGCTGTTCACCACCGCCGCCAGCGGAGCGGTGAGCTGGGCGTCGCGTGAGCCGGGCTCCTCCTCGTCCTGCGCGCGGTCGGTCCACCGGCGCGCCGCCTCGAGCTCGCAGCGACCGAGGTGGACCCAGGCGCGGGCCACCGCCACAGCGGGGCACGGGCTGCCGTGCCCGTGCGGGTGGTCCGGCCACCCCGCGGCGGCGTCGCGCGCGAGCCGCTCGGCGCGGTGCAGCCGCCCCGCGAGCGCCTCGAGGAGCGCGAGGTAGGCGAGGGGACGTGCCCGCAGCGACCGGGACCCGGCCGCGTTGGCCGCCACGGCCGCCGCGCCCAGATCGCCGAGCAGCACCCGCGTGGGCCGGTCGGAGGTCAGGGTGCGCATGCACCGGGCCGCGGACAGGACGGCCGCGAGCTCGCGCCGCTCCGCGTCGCGGGTCTCGGGCAGGGCCGCCACCAGCGCGTCGGCGGCGCCGTCCGTCTCAGGAGGGGGCTCGCCGGCGTCGTGGAGGACCGAGCCCACCACCGACACGACGGCCGCCGTGGCGCGCAGCGCCGGGCCGTTGGCCGGGTCCGAGGCGGCCTCGGCGGCCAGCGCCAGGTCGACCTCCGACGGCGGTTCGTCCGCCGACAGCGCGCTGGCCGCGCGCACCACCACGGCGTCCGGCGTCGTCAGGTCCGCGGGGAGCTGCACCATGCCCCGCAGGACGGGATCCGGCCGGTGGGCCAGTCCGCGCCCGACGAGGAGGTCGTCGACGAGCAACCGGGTGGCGGTGGACCAGTCCCGGGCGGCGACGGCGTGGTCGACCGCGACGGGGCCCCGCCCCGCCTCGGCGAACCACGTGGCGCAGACGCGGTGGAGCCGGGTGACCTCCGAGGGGTGCTGGTAGGCCAGCTGCGCGCGGAGCATCTCCCGGAACAGCGGGTGGATGCGGTAGCCCCCAGGCGCCCCGGGCGCGCGCTCGACGAAGGCGTTGGCGGCCGCCAGGGACGCGAGGACGCGGCGGCCGTGGGGCCGGCCCCCGAGCCGGTCGACCAGGTCGGGCCACAGCTCGTCGGTGACGCTGATCCGCAGGAGGAACCGGCGCACCCCGGCGGGCTGGTCGCGGAGGACCTCTTCGACCAGGTACTGCGCGACGCTGCCCTCGTCCTCCACCAGGGCCGCGACGAGCGCCTCGGGCGTCGTCCCCTGCCTCAGCGGCGCCACGGCCAGCCGGAGGCCCACCGCCCAGCCCTCGGTCAGCGCGCACAGGGTCGCTGCGGTGGCGGGCTCGACGGCCACGCCGGCAGCTGTGAGGAGGTCGAGCGTCTCCTCGGCGGTGAAGGCCAGGTCGGCCGAGCGGATCTCCGCGAGGGTGCCGGCCAGCCGGTACGAGTGCAGCGGCAGCTGGGGGTCCGAGCGGGCGCAGAGCACGAGGCGCAGCCGCTCCCCGGCGTTTCGGACCAGGAGGTCGATCGCGCCGGTGATCTGCCGGTCGGCGAGGTGGTCGGCGTTGTCGACGACGAGCACGACGGGCCGCGGTTCGGCCATCAGCGCCGCCGCCAGGCGGGGGACGAAGGACGGCGGCAACGACTGCCCGGGGACCGGGCGGCCGACGCCGGCCAGCTCGGCGCCGGTCCTGGCCAGCGCCTCCACCGCGTAGCTCCAGAAGGTGGCGGGATCGTCGTCGTACGCGTCGAGGGTGAGCCAGCCCACGCGACGTCCGGCCGACCGGCCGTTCCGCCAGTCCGCGGCCAGCGTGGTCTTGCCGGCACCGGCGCAGCCGCTGATCAACGTCAGCGGCGCGTCCACCACCGCTCGGCTGAGCGCCGCCAGCAGTCGTGGCCGGTGCGAGGTGGGGCGCCCGAGGGAGGCCGGGGAGAACTTGCCCGCCAGCAGATCGGGGTACGACCCCTCCAGCCCGAGACCGTCCGGTGGCGTGCGGGCCGTCGGCAGCCGCGCCGGTGCGTCATGGGCCGTGGACGCTGGTCTCGTCCGCATGGTGCCTCCGTCGGTCGGTGGTGAACCCGCCCTCGTCGGTCGGCCATCGACGGCAGCAGGTCGAACCGCCCCCGCACCCGACGACCCTGGCCCGCGCCCGGACCGGCGGTGAGAGTCTTTGGGCCCCGGCACCGGCGTGTCGGAGGGCGACGCTGCGTCAGGATCGCCCGCCGGAGGGACCCTCCGGGTCATCCGCAGCGGATGAGGCGCGGACGCCTCCCGGCCCGCTGCCGCACGGTCCGCCCGCAGGCCGACGCCGCCCGCAGCGAAAAGCCCTACCGGCTGTCGGTGGCTGCCTCTAGCGTCCTGGCCGCAGGCGGCCCCCGTCCTCCCACTCCCAGGAGCTTCCCGTGACCTCCCTCCCGCCCACCGGCACCCGCGCCCCCGGCACCCCGGCCGCCCGGGGTCGCGCCCTCACCAAGGTCTACGGCGAGGGCGACACCCGGGTGGTGGCCCTCGACGGGGTCGACGTGGACTTCGACCACGGGCGGTTCACCGCGATCATGGGGCCCTCGGGGTCGGGCAAGTCGACGCTCATGCACTGCATGGCCGGCCTGGACTCGGTGACCGGGGGGCAGGCCTGGATCGGCGACGTCGACCTGAGCACCCTCGACGACAAGGCGCTGACCGTGCTGCGCCGCGACCGGGTCGGCTTCGTCTTCCAGGCGTTCAACCTGCTGCCGACGCTCACCGCGCTGGAGAACATCACGCTGCCGATGGACATCGCCGGTCGCAAGCCCGACCGCGCCTGGCTGGACACGGTGATCGACACCGTCGGCCTCCGCGAGCGGCTGTCGCACCGGCCCACCGAGCTCTCCGGCGGCCAGCAGCAGCGGGTCGCCTGCGCCCGGGCGCTGGCCGGCCGCCCCGACATCGTGTTCGCCGACGAGCCCACCGGGAACCTGGACTCGCGCAGCGGCGCCGACGTCCTGGACTTCCTGCGCCGCTCGGTGCGCGAGATGCAGCAGACCGTCGTGATGGTGACCCACGACCCGAAGGCCGCCGGCTACGCCGACCGGGTGCTGTTCCTGGCCGACGGCCGGATCGTCGACGAGATGCTCGAGCCCACCGCCGAGCGCGTGCTGGAGCGGCTGAAGGCGTTCGACCAGGCCGACGAGCGGCCCGCCGCCGCGGCCGAGGGCGCCTCCGACGCGGCCTCCCGGGCAGGGGTGCGCTGACGTGTGGCGCACCACCTGGCGCAACCTGCTGGCGCACAAGCTGCGGCTGGCCATGTCGGGGCTGGCGATCGTGCTCGGCGTCGCCTTCGTCGTCGGCACGCTGATCTTCACCGACACCCTGGGCAAGACCTTCAACGACCTGTTCCGGAGCACCTCCGCGGACGTCAACGTCACGCGGGCCGCCGCCTTCGACCAGGGCCTGGCCGGCACCGGCGCCGGCGGGACGGCGACCTTCGTGCCGGCCGACCTCGTGGACGAGATCACGGCGGTGGACGGGGTGGCTGCCGTCGAGGGCAACGTGCAGGCCGAGGGCGTCTACATCCTCGACTCCGACGGCGAGGTGCTCGACACCGGCGGCGCGCCCGGCCTGGGCATCAACTGGGGCACCGAGGAGTCGCTGTCCCCCACCACGCTGGTCGACGGGCAGGCGCCCAGCGGCCCCGGCGAGGTCATGATCGACACCGGCGCGGCGGAGAAGACCGGGTTCGCGGTGGGCGACACCATCACCCTGCTCACGCCCGGGCCGCGCATCGAGGCCGAGCTCGTCGGCACCTTCCGCTTCGGCGAGGAGGGCGGCCTGGCCGGTGCCACGCTCACCGCCTTCGACACGACGACGGCGCAGGAGCTGCTGACTGCACCGGGGCAGTTCACCGGCATCGCCGTGGGCGCCGAGGAGGGCGTCGACCCCGGCGCGCTCTCCGACCGCGTGGCCGCCGCGATCGGCGACGACTACGACGTCCGGACCGCCGCGGAGCAGGCCGAGAGCCTGGCCTCGGACTTCTCCGAAGCCCTGCAGTTCTTCAACATCTTCCTGCTGGTCTTCGCCGGCATCGCGCTGTTCGTCGGCACCTTCATCATCCTCAACACCTTCTCGATGCTGGTGGCGCAGCGCACGCAGGAGCTGGCGCTGCTGCGGGCCCTCGGCGCCAGCAAGGGGCAGGTCACCCGGTCGGTCCTCGGCGAGGCGCTGGCGGTGGGCCTCATCGGCTCGACCGTCGGGCTCGCCGCGGGCTACGGGATCGCCGCCGGGCTCCGCGCGCTGTTCGGCTCGTTCGGCCTGACACTGGACGGCAGCCTCGTCCTCGCCGCGGACACCGTGCTGTGGGCCTACGTCGTCGGCGTGCTCGTCACCCTGGTCGCTGCCTACCTCCCGGCCCGGCGTGCCGCGGCCATGCCCCCGGTCGCGGCGATGCGCGAGGACGTCGTCACCGTGCAGCGGGGCCTGCGCCGGCGCACGGTGCTCGGCGTCGTGCTCGCCGCCCTCGGCGTCGCGGGCCTGGTCGCCGGGACGCTGGCCGAGGACGGCGGCACCGCGGCGTCGTCGGTCGGTCTCGGCGCCCTCGCGCTGATCCTGGGCGCCACGGCGCTGAGCCCGGTGCTGGCCCGCCCGTTCCTGCGCGGCATCGGCGCGGTGCTGCCCCGCCTCTGGGGCACCACGGGGCGCCTCGCGCAGGAGAACGCCGTCCGCAACCCGCGGCGCACCGCGGCCACGGCCTCGGCGCTGATGATCGGCCTGGCGCTGGTGAGCGCGTTCAGCGTCATCGGGGCCTCGACCAACGCCAGCATCGAGAAGCTCATCTCGGGCTCGGTGCGCGCCGAGTTCGTCGTCTCGAGCTCGGTGGGCCAGCCGTTCAGCCCGGACGTCGCGACGCAGCTCGCCGACGTCGACGGCGTCGACTCGGTCGCGCAGCTCCGCTGGGGGCAGGCGCAGCTCGACGGCCAGACCACCTTCCTGACCGCGATCGACCCCGAGGGGCTGAGCCGGAGCATCGAGCTCACCTGGGTGGCCGGGTCGGCCGACGCGCTCGAGGACGGGCTCGTCGTGGACGAGGCCACCGCCGGCGCCCGCGGGTGGAGCGTGGGCGACACGGTCGAGATGCTGTCCGTGGACGGCCGGGAGCAGCAGCTGGTCCTCGGCGGCGTCTTCGAGTCCAACCAGGTGGTCGGCTCCACCGTCGTCTCCCTGGGCACGCTCGCCGACGCCGGCGGCGTGGGCCAGGACCGCTTCCTCTTCGTCGACCTCGCCGACGGCGCCACGCCGGCCGACGTCCGTCCGGAGCTGGACGACGTGCTGGCCGCCTACCCGATCGCCGAGCTCAAGGACCAGTCCGAGTTCTCCGACGAGCAGAAGGCGCAGGTCGACCAGCTGCTGCTCCTCATCAACGCGATGCTGGTGCTGTCGGTGGTCATCGCGGCGCTCGGCATCGTCAACACCCTGGCCATGTCGGTGATCGAGCGGACCCGCGAGATCGGGCTGCTGCGCGCCGTGGGGCTCAGCCGGACGCAGCTGCGGCGCATGGTGCGGCTGGAGGCGGTCGTCATCTCGGTCTACGGCGCCGTGCTGGGGCTGGTCCTCGGCACGTTGTTCGGCGTCGCGCTCAGCCGGGCGCTGGCCGACCAGGGCATCACCGAGGTGGTCGTGCCGTACCTGCGCATGGTCGTGTTCCTGCTCGTCGCAGCCCTCATCGGCGTCCTGGCCGCGGTGGGTCCGGCCCGGCGGGCGGCCAAGCTCAAGGTGCTGGACGCGATCGCCCGGGCCTGACCGTCGGACCGCGCCGGGACCTCTGGACCGGGGTCCGGCCGGGTTCCACAATCGGGGCCCCGTCAGGAGGCCGCGCATGGATCTCGGCATCGATCTGGGTACCGCCACCACCGTGGTCAGCGACGTCCGCCGCGGCATCGTCTACGACGAACCGAGCGTGCTCCTGCTGCGGCAGGGCGGCGGCCGCCGGGCGAAGGTGCTGGCCGTCGGCCACGAGGCGGGTGACCTGGTCGGCCGCGCCCCGGCGCGCTTCGCGGCCGTCCGTCCGCTGCACGACGGCGTGGTCACCGACCTGGAGACCGCCCGGCTCTACCTGCGCGCGGTGCTCTCCCGTGCGGGGAGGCGGGCCTGGACGCCGACGCGGGCGGTCATCGGGGTGCCCGCCGACTCGACGTCGCTGGAGACCCGTGCTCTCCTCGAGGCGGCCGAGGAGGCCAGCATCCGCCCGGTGACCGCGCTCGACGACGCGGTCGCGGGCGCCGTCGGCTGCGGCCTGGACCCGCTGGAGCGCCGCGTCCACCTGGTCGTCGACGTGGGCGGTGGCACCGCCGCGGCGGTGGCGTTCTGCTACGGCGGGGTGCTGGCGCAGCGCACCAGCAAGCTGGGCGGGGACGAGATGAGCGTGGCCGTCGCCCGCTACCTCCGCGAGGAGCACCAGCTGATGGTCGGCGAGCTGGAGGCCGAGCGGGTCAAGACCGCACCGACCGGCGACGGCGGCCCGCTGGTCGTGCACGGCCGCGACGGCGCCACCGGCCGGCCGCGACTGGTGACCCTGCAGGCGGCCGAGGTGGGCACCGCGGTGCGGCCGGTCGTGGACGAGATCGTGCGCGCCCTCGGTGGGTGCCTGGACGACCTGCCGCCCCAGGCGCTGGCCGACGTGCTGGCCGAGGGCGTGCTCGTCTTCGGCGGGGCCTCCCTGGTGCAGGGCCTGCCGCAGCAGCTGGAGGCCGCGCTGGGCCTGCCGGTCAAGCTGGCCGAGCAGCCGCTCACCTGCGTCGCCGAGGGCGCCGCCCGCGCCCTGCGCAACCGCCCGCTCCTGGCCGCCTACGGCCGGAGCTGACCCGACGCACCCGCGCATGATCGACGCGCACCCACGGTCGTCCTGACGGTGCTCGGGACGACCCTCGGCGCGCGCTGATCATGGTCCAGCGGTCGTCACGTCAGGGCGCCGCCACCGGCCCGGTGGCGAGCACCGCGTCCCGGTTCGCGTAGTACCAGTGCAGTCCGTCGTCCACGATCGCCGAGGCGCTGTTCCCACCCGTCCCCGGCCCCTGCACCAGCGCGGTCATCACGATCTCCGGAGCGCCGGCGGGCGCGACGGCCGACATCCAGTTGTCGTACTCGTCGGCGCGCAGGCCGCCGTCCTGGGCCGTGCCGGTCTTCCCCGCGACGGGCACCGGCAGGTCGTTCAGCCGGCCCCCGGTGCCGCCGGCCACGACCGCACGCATCCCGTCGCGGACCGGCTGCAGGTCGGCGGTGAAGGGCAGCGGCCGCGGCGGCGGGAGCGGCAGCGGCGTGAACGCCCCCGGGCCGGTGCCCAGAGCCATGCCCAGCCGCGGCGTGACCAGCGAGCCGGTGGAGAGCGCGGCGGTCCAGCCCGCGTTCTGAAGCGGCGAGACCGTCAGGTCACCCTGCCCGATGCCGAGGATGACCGTGGAGCCGCCGTACCACGTGCGGCCTTCCGCCTCGGCGGTCTGCGGCGAGCCCAGGTGCCCGCTGGACTCCCCGGGCAGGTCGATGCCGGTCGGCGACCCGACGCCGAGCGCCCGCGCGGTCTCGATCAGCCGGTCGGCGCCCAGCGCCACGGCCAGCTTGTAGAAGTAGACGTCGTTGGAGACCGCGATCGACTCCACCAGGTCCATCGGCCCCATCGGCCGCCAGTTGCCGAAGGTGTGCCCGCCGTAGGTGAAGCTCGCCCCGGTCGGGATGACCTGGTCGGGCCGGTAGATCCCGTGCACCTGGTTGGCCGCGGCGGTGACCAGCTTGAACGTCGAGCCGGGCGGCGCGACCGCCTGCGTCACGTGCTCGAGCATCGGCGAGCCGGGTGCGTCCACGAGCGCCTGCAGCGCGGCGGTGTCGATCGGCGGCCCGTAGACGTTGTTGTCGAACGACGGGGCGCTGGCCATGGCCAGCACCTGCCCCGTCCGCGGGTCCATCGCCACGGCGGCGCCGATCTTGCCGCGCGGACGCGGCTGGGCGGCCAGGGCCGCGGCGACGCCGGCGTCCAGCCGGCGCTGCAGCCCCAGGTCCAGGGAGAGCCGCAGGTCCGCACCCCGCACCGGCGCGCGGTGCTCCCCCAGCGCCACCGGGACCCCGCGCGGGTCGACGTACAGGCACTGCTGCCCGTCCAGGCCGCGCAGCACCGCGTCGTACTGCCTCTCGAGCCCGGCCCGGCCGACCACCGCACCCGCCGGCAAGCCGGGCCAGCGCGCCTCGTCCTCGGGCGTGGCCACCCCGACGAACCCGAGCACCGGCCCCAGCAGCGCCCCGTGCGGGTACGCGCGGCGCGGCTCGGGGACGACGAGCACGCCCTCGATCCCCGCGGCCGCGACGGCGTCCGCCACCGGCCGGGGGACGTCGGCCACCGGTACCGACAGCGTGGTGTCCTCGACCGAGGCGAGCTGGACGTGCACGTCCAGGGCCGGCCGGCCGGTCAGCTGGGCGAGCCGGTCGACCTCGGCCGGGTCCGCGCGGAGCAGCGCCGGGACGGCGAGCACCCGGTCGACACCGGTGCCTGCGTCCCCGGCGTCCAGGGCCAGCGGCACGTCGTGCCGGTCGGTGATCACCCCGCGTGGGGCGGGCAGCCGGAGGCAGCGGGTCATCTGGTCGTCACCGGCGATCCGCAGGGCCTCGCCGCGGGTCTCCTGCAGCCGCCAGCCGTAGACCCCGAACGAGATGAGCAGCAGCGACAGCGCGGCCGCCGCCAGCCGCACCAGCCGCGGCCGCGGGTTGCGCCGCCCCGGCGCCGCCCACAGCCGGCGGCGGGCACCGTCGCGCCGGACGGCGAGGACGACGCCGATCGCCGCCAGGTGCACCACCAGCGCCGTCCCCCCGTAGCTGAGCAGCGGGAACGGGACGCCGGCCAGCGGCAGCAGCCCGAGGTTGGCCCCCACCGAGACGACCGTCTCGACGCCGAGCAGGATCGCCAGCCCGCCGGCGACCAGCGCCCCGTGCGGCGTGCGCGACGCGCGGCTGGCCAGCGCGAGCCGCCACACCAGGAGCAGCGCCGCGAGCACCACCGCGGCCCCGGCGACCAGGCCCCACTGGCCGACCAGGCTGGCCAGCGCCAGGTCGGTGTCCCGCTCGGGCAGGTACTGCGCGCGCAGCAGCCGCAGCGGGTCGTCGCTCCGCCCGAACAGCCCGCCGGAGCCGACCGAGATGTGCGCCTGGCGGATCGCCCAGCCCGACCCGGTCGGGGACTCGTGCGCGCCGACGAGGAAGCTGCCCAGCCGGGACACCTGGTAGGGCCGCAGGAAGCTGATCAGCAGCGGCGCCGACACCGCCGCGGCGGCGGCCAGCGGGAGGAGGAAGCGGGCCGGCACCCGCCCGAGCAGCAGCATGCCGGCGGTCGTGACGACCAGCAGCATCGTCGTGCTGAGGTCCGGCTGCATCAGCACGAGCCCGATGGGCAGCGCCGCCAGCACGACGGCCAGGGCGAAGCGCTGCCCGGCGGGCCGGCCCGACCCCAGCACGGCGGCGAGCACCAGCAGGAGGCCCAGCTTGGCCAGCTCGGAGGGCTGGAAGGTCAGCGGCCCGATCGCGAACCAGCGGGTGGCGCCGTTCGCCGCCAGCCCGACCGTCAGGACCCCGACGAGCAGCAGCACCGCGCTGCCGTAGGTGATCCAGGTCAGCACCCCCAGGTACCGGACCCGCACCCGCCAGAAGACGGCGAGCGCCAGCACGCCGCCCGCGGCGATGAGCGCCTGCCGCACCGCGAGCTCGCGGAAGCCGATCAGGTAGAGGTTGGCGATCCCGAGGAAGACCAGGCCGCCCGCGGCGAGCACGGCGAGCAGGTCGAAGGCGGCGCCGCGCCGCCGGCGCCGCTGCTCGCGGGTCGGCCGCCGTCCGGCCGGGGCCGTCGCGGCCGGCTGCGGGGTCGCGGTCGTCGGCACGGCGTTCCTCCTGCCCTCAGGCGTCCGGTCCGGCGGGCAGGCACGAGCCGGCGCTGACCGGCGCGGACGCCGCGACGGCGGGCGCCTCGGTGACGACCAGGACGGCGACGCCGGCGAGCGGGGGCAGCGGGACCTCACCCACGACCGCGGCCCGGTCGGCCTGGGGCGGCACCGTCACGCTGCCGCCCGGGAGGGTGGTGGAGGTCCCGGTGCAGCGGTCGACCACCCGGTAGGACCAGGTCACGACCTGCGGCTCGGGTGAGGGTGCGACCCGCACGAGCACCCGCACCGCGCACGGGGCGCCGGGTGCGCACGCGGCGAGCGGGCGGAGGTCCACCCCGGTGACGTTCCCGGCGGACGGCGGCGCGGGCGGGGTCACCGGCAGCCCGTCCGGCTCGGGCTCCGCCTCCTCCTGCTCACCGCCGCGCCCGGCGTCCAGGAGCAGGTCGATGTCGGCGGTGATGTCGTCGCCGAGGAGCACGACCTCCGCGGTGACGACGGCGCCGAGGACGACCAGCGAGAGCAGCCAGGCACCGACGCGCCGCCCGGCCGACCGGGGGCGCCGCGGGCGCCGGACCGAGGTCCTCGTGCCGGTCGGAGCCGGCCGCGGGCGGGCGACGGCCTGCCCGCCCGTACCGGTGGGCAGCCGGCCGATCGTCCGGGCCAGGGCCGCCAGCTCCGCCCGAACCGCCGGCCCGTCGACGTCCGCCCCGACCACGTGCAGAGCCCGGGCGGCGGCGGCGGGGCCGTCGGCCGCCAGGACCGCCCGCGCCCCGTCGAGGCCGGCGAGCAGCCGCTCGGCGGCGGGGGTCGACGTGGCCCCCGGGAGGCCGGCGGCGGCTGCGATGCCGGCGAGCACCGCGTCGACCGGGCGCTCGTCGGCCGGGCTCGCGTCGAGGGCCACCCGTCCGTCGGCGGTGAGCACCGGGTGCACGGCGCCGGGATCACCGTCATCGGCCACCGCGGTCAGCAGCCCGGCGGCGAGCTCCACCGCCTGCGGTGCGGTGAGCCGGGCGAGGGCCAGCAGGCGGGTCAGCTCGACGGCTGCGGCCGCGGGAGGGTTCGCCGGCGCGGTGACGGCCCGGGCCCCGGGCGCGCCGCGCTGCTCGGGGATCCCGGGGTCGGGCGCCGGCTGCTCGGGGGCCCGCGGCGTCGTCAGGTCCGTCACCGACCGTCACCCCCGCCCAACGGCTGCTGACTGGGCACTTCCCCCGCGACTCGTCGCCGCCGATGCTGCGCCGCGCAGCGCGTGCTGTCACGGGGTTCCTGCGCGGTTCCGTCCCGTCAGGGCGAGGAGACGCGGACGACGCCCTGCGGCCCGGCCCGCCACCGGACGGTCATCGGGACCGACGGCCCGTCGGCGTGCGAGTCCGTGGGCGCGTAGGCCAGCATCCGGGCGACGATCTCGCCGTCGGCCACCGCCAGGCCCGCCGGGTCGTACACCGGCGGGAGCGGCGCCTCGCCCTGCAGCGTGCGCGGGCTGGGCAGCGTCGCGAGCGGCCTGCCGGAGGCCGACAGCAGCAGGACCTCCTGCAGGATCCCGTTGGACGGCTGCGGCGAGCACTCCAGCAGGACGACGGCGTCGGCGGCACCGTCGCCGTCCACGTCGCCGCGCTCCACCGTCTCCACCCGCACCTCGTAGTACTCGTAGAAGGGTTCCCGGGTCCCGTCGGCGGGCACCCGCGCGCTGCCGTCGACCACCGCCGCCCGGAACCCGCCGGGGACGACGCCGTCGCAGGTGAGGGTGTAGGTGGTGGTGCGCCAGTCGACCGCGGCGGCCGCGGCGGCACCGGACGTGCGCGGCTCGGCGTCGCTGCCGCACCCGGTGAGCAGCAGGCCCGCCAGGCACACGTGCGCGGTCAGCCGTCGCTGGAGCACGAGCCCTCCCCCCGTACGCGCCGGGGTGCGCACCCGGCGGGGACCGTCAGCGCGAGCGGTGCAGCAGCCGGTCGAGCAGCGAGCCCGACCGCGGCCGCGGCGGAGCCGGATCGGCCGGCGCCGGGTCCGACCGGCGCTCGGCCTGCGGCCGCGCGGCCGGCGGGGGCGTGCCGGGCTGCGGCGGCGGGGTCAGCCGCGAGCGGTCGAAGTAGTGCTGCAGCGCCTCGGGGCTGCCCCGGTGGCCGCGCGCGGCCACGTCGTGGCGGGCCTCCCACTCGGCCATGACCTTCTCGGCCGCGCTCATCTGGAGGGGATCGGGCGGCGGCCTCCGGGTGGCGCCCGACCGCTGCTCAGGTGAGGTCCTGCCGTCGGTGCTCATCACGCCTCCTCGCGGGCGCCCGTGTCCTCCAGCCTCCTCGGTCGCCGGCCCGCCGCCCAGGGCCCGAGGTCCCGGTCCGGGGCGCCTCCGGGGTCGGAAGGCCCTGCTCGGCGGACGCTCGGCGCGGTGCACTCCTCTCGTGACCACGCAGCTGCGGTCCGGCCCCCGGGACGCCGGTCCGTCCGGCCCCGTGCCGGCGCGCAGCCCCCGGTCCCCGGTCGACCGGTACACCGTCGACCTGGTGCGCGTGCTGCTCGGCGCCGCGGTGCTCGGGGTCGGCTTCCTCATCGCGCGGCGGGGCCAGCTGCCGGTGCTCGAGCGGGACCTGTTCCAGCTGGTGAACGACCTGCCGCAGGGCATCTTCCCGGTCGTCTGGGTGGTGATGCAGCTCGGCAACGTGGTCGCCGTCCCGGTCGTCGCGGGTGTGGCCCTGCTCGCCCGGCAGGTCCGCCTGGCACGCGACCTGGTGGTCTCCGGGCTGCTCGCCTACGTCGCCGCCGACCTCGTCAAGAGCGTCGTCCGGCGCGAGCGGCCCGGGGGGTTCGCGGTCGAGGTCAACTTCCCGGAGGGCCCGGTGAACGGGCTCGGCTTCGTCTCCGGGCACGCGGCGGTCGCCGCCGCGCTGGCGACCGCCGCCGTCCCCTACCTGACCCGGCGGACCCGCCGGGTCGTCTGGGTGCTGGCCTGGACCGTCGGCCTGGCCCGCATCTACGTCGGCGCCCACCTGCCGCTCGACGTCGTCGGCGGCGTCGCGCTCGGGTGGGCGATCGGCTCGGGGGTGCACTGGGTGCTGGGCGTGCCGCGGCTGGAGGTCGACCCGGTCCGGCTGGGCCGGCTGCTGCGCCGGCTGGGGGTGCCGGTCGAGGAGCTGCGCCCGGCTCCCGTGCACACCCGGTCCGCGTACGCGTTCGAGGGGCCCACCGCCGAGGGCCGGCGGCTGTACGTCAAGTACCTCGGCCCCAACCGCACCGAGCGGGACTGGCTGCACCGGCTCTACCGGCTGGTCGCCGTCCGCGACGTCAAGGACGCCGACGCGGTGGCGCCGCTGGGCCGGCAGGCCGAGCACGAGGCCGTCGCCGCCATGACCGCCCGCGAGCTGGGCGTGCGCACGCCGCGGGTGCTGCTCGCCCGCGGCAGCGAGCGCGGCGCCGTCGTCGTCCAGGACCACCTCGACGGGGTCGGGCTGGACGCCGTCCCGCCCGCCGCCCTGACCGCCGAGCTGCTGGCCGAGGTCTGGGCGCAGGTCGGCCTGCTCCGGCAGGCCCGCGTGGCGCACTCCGACCTCGTGGCCGGCTGCGTGCTGGTCGACGACGTCGGCCGGCCGTGGATCGTGGACTTCGGGCACGCCGAGACCGGCGCCGACGACGACGCGCTGGCCGGGGACGTCGCCGAGCTCATGGCCTCCCTCGCGCTGGTGGCCGAGCCGTCGCTCGTGGTCGAGTCCGCGGTCTCCGTCCTCGGGCCGGAGCCGGTGGCCGACGCGCTGCCCGCCCTGGCCCCGCTCAGCCTCTCCGCGGCGACCCGGGCCGCGCTGCGCGCCCGTCCCGGTCGGCTCGCCCTGCTGCGCACCGAGGTGCGCCGCCGGCTGGGGCTGCCCGCGCTGGACCGCCCGGAGTTCCCCCCGGCCGGGTGGGCCGCCCGCCTGGCCGTCACGGCCGGCTGCGCGCTCGCCCTGGTCGGGCTGCCGCTGCTCGGCGACGCCGGCTCGTTCGCGGACGCGCTGGAGGACGGCGGGTGGCGGTGGCTCGGCGCGGCGGTGGGGCTGACGCTCCTGGCGCGCACCGCGCGGGCCGCTGCCGCGCTGCTGACGGTCGACCGGCGGATCGCCGTGGGTCGCACGTTCGGCGCCGGCATGGTCGCGGCCAGCGCCACCCTGCTGCACGGGCACGACGGCTGGCGGCGCGCGGCCGCCCGCTTCCTCGAGCGGGCGGGGGTGCTGCCCGAGGCGGCGATCGCCGGGTTGGCCCGCTTCACCGCGGGGGGCGTCGTCGGGGCGGCCCTGGTCGCGGGGGCCACCGTGGTGATCGCGCTGGCCGAGCACCGGCTGACGGGGTGGCGCACCCCCGAGGCGCTGGGGCCCGCCATCGCGCTCGGCCTCGCCGCGTGGGCCCTCGTCCTCACCGGCCAGTGGCTGGCGCTCGCCCCGTTCCGCCCGGCGCCGGTCCGCCGGGACGGCCGGGAGGTGACCCGGGCGGTGCGGGAGCTGCTGCGGGTGCGCCGCCCGGGCGGCGAGCGGCCGGCGTGGCGGCGGGGCGCGCAGCTCGCCTGGACCGTCGCGGGCATCTTCCTGGAGGCCGCCGTGCTGGCCGCCGCCCTGCACAGCGTCGGCGCGGAGATCCCGCTGCTGGCCACCGCGACGCTCTACGGGGCGCTGCACCTCGTGTGGTCGGTCCTGCCGCCGGCCGCGGCCCCCGGCGCCGCGGACCTCGCCCTGCTGCTCGCCCTGACCGGCCTCGGCGCGCCGCTGGCCGCCGCCTGCGCCGGCCTGCTCGTCTTCCGCCTGCTCACCTTCTGGCTGCCGGCCGCGGCCGGAGCCCTCCTCACCGCCCGGTTCGAGCACCGGTTCGGGATGTGAGGTGCCTGTCCGCCGCCGGTGGACCGACGCCGCGGTGGCGGCGGGAGGCGCTGCGGCCGCGGCGCTGTGCGCTCGGGCGGTCTCCTCCGGGACGGTCGGCGAGGTCGAGCGGCAGGTCTTCGCACTGGTCAACGACCGGTCCGACGCCTGGCGCGCCCCGCTGTGGGTCTTCCAGCTGCTCGGTGTGCTGGGCGTGCCGCTGCTGCTCGCCGTCGTCGCGGCGGCGCTCCGCCGGTGGCGGCTGGCGACGGCCCTGGTCCTGCTGGTGCCGCTCAAGCTGCTCGTGGAGAAGGAGGTGCTCAAGGACCTGGTGCACCGCGAACGGCCCGGGACGACGATCCCGGGTGCGGTGCTCCGCGACGTGCCCTCGGCCGGCGACTCGTTCCCGTCGGGGCACGCCGTCGTCGCGTTCGGCGTCGCCGTCCTCCTGCTGCCGTACCTGACCCGCCGGTGGCAGGTGGTGGTCGTCCTCCTCGCCGTCCTCAACTCCGTCGCGCGGGTGTACCTGGGGGCGCACGCACCGCTGGACGTGCTCGGCGGCGCCGCCGCCGGCGTGGCCGTGGCGGCCGCGCTGAACCTGGTCCTGGGTGTGCCCGGGCGCGCCCGGGACCCGCTCCCCCGGCGCCTGTCGAGACCCCCGCCTGCCCGGTGACCCCACCGGTCGCGGTCCTCCGGCGGCCGACCGGGAGGATGCGGGCCATGTGCACGGTGGTGGTGCGCCGGTCCGGCGCCGGGGCGGCCGAGGTCCTCGCCGTCCGCGACGAGATGACGACCCGGGAATTCGACGCCCCCGGGCGGTGGTGGTCGGAGTTCCCGGACGTCGTCGGTGGCCGCGACCGCGTCGCCGGCGGCACCTGGTGCGCCACCGACGTGGGCACGGGCGTGACGGCGCTGGTGCTCAACCGGTACCACGAGCGCCCGGCCGCACCCGGCGCACCGAGCCGCGGGGTGCTCCCGCTGCTGGCGGCCGTGCACGGCGCGGGCTGGGTCCCGCACGTCCGGATCGAGGGCATGGCGGGCTTCCTGCTGGTCCTGGTGGAGCCCGGCCGGCTGACCAGCTGGGAGCACGACGGCGACCGACTGGTCGAGGCCGCGCACGCCGAGGGCACCACCGTCTTCACCTCCGGGGGCCCGGAGGACCGCAAGGGCGAGCTGTGGCGCGAGCCGTTCGCGGCGGCCTCCTTC
The DNA here is from genome assembly GCF_054050515.1 of Blastococcus sp. SYSU D01042. Taxonomy (NCBI): domain Bacteria; kingdom Bacillati; phylum Actinomycetota; class Actinomycetes; order Geodermatophilales; family Geodermatophilaceae; genus Blastococcus; species Blastococcus sp. SYSU D01042. The sequence goes on from NZ_JBJGZM010000004.1 coordinate 305,852, forward strand.
CCCGACGGCTGGCGCGGCCTGGTCCAGCAGCAGACGCCGGCACCCGAGCCCGAGGCGCTGCTCGTGCGGCGCGAGCGGGAGGGCCGGGTGTACGGCAGCGTCTTCGCCGAGACGATCGAGGCACGGCCGGGGCGGCTGCGGCTGGAGCACAGCCGGGAGCCCTGGACCGGTGCCTGGGAGACGGCGGTATTCGGCCGGGCCGGGTGATGCCGGCGCTCAGACGTACCGGCGGCGCTGCAGGTGGACGAAGGCGACCCACCCGACGGGTGCGGGCAGCCAGAAGGTGACGGTGCGGAAGGCCAGCACCGCGGCCACGCCGGCCGCGACCGGGACGCCGGTGGCGGTGAGCCCGCCGATCAGCGCGGCCTCCACGGCACCCAGACCACCCGGGGTCGGCGCGACCGAGCCCACCGCCGAGGACACCAGGTAGACGCCGATGACCGTGGGCACGGCGAGCGAGACGCCGAAGGCGCGCAGCGAGGCGTCGAGGGCCAGCACGTAGCCGGCGTTCTGCAGCAGGATGCCGCCGAGCGCCGTGACCAGGCGGCGCGGCTCGGTCGCCGCGGTGAGCAGCTGGGGCAGCGACTGGCGCAGCAGGGGCTCGAGGCGCCGCTGCAGCAGCCGCCGCACGGGAGCGATCGCCACCAGGACGCCGACCACCACCACGGCGGCGAGCAGCACGAGGATCACGTCACCGCTGGGGACCAGGGACAGCCGCGCCGTCGACACCCCGCTGGCCCAGCCGACGACGAGCAGCAGCACGACCGTCGCCGCGACGGTGGCCACCTGGCTCACCGCGACGCTGGCCGCGGCGGCCGCGACGGTCATGCCGGCGCGCTGGAGGTAGCGGATGTTGAGGCCGACGTGCCCGACCGTCGGCGGCGTCACGAGGGTGAGCCACGCCGTCGAGACCTGCACCAGCGTGGTGCGCACCAGGGACAGGGCGACCGGCACGAACGGGATCAGCGCGAGGGCCGCCCCGAGGTAGGTGAGCGCCGAGCCGCCGAGCGCGACCAGGAGCCACCAGGGGTCCGCGCGCCGCAGCTCGTCGACCACGCTCACCTGCGACAGCTGCGAGGCCAGCAGGAGCGCCGCGACGGTCGAGGCGCCGACCGTGAGGATGGCCCGCAGCGAGAACCGCTCGAGCCGGGGCGCGGCGGCGACGGTGCCGTCAGGCCCGGCCAGCCCGCGGCGCAGCTCGGCCAGGACGTCGGTGCCGCGCACCCTGCGGCGGACCGACGCGGGCAGCGCCACCGGCTGCAGCAGCGCCGGCACCCGCGGCGGGATCGGCTCCGGCGCGCGGTCGGCCCGCAGCGCCGCCACGGCCGCGTCGGCCCCGACGACGGTCGCGCCGCCGGCGAGCAGGGCGACGACGTCGAGCTCGCGCTGCAGCTCGCCGGCCGCCGGCTGGGCCGCCCGGAGGTCGCTGAAGCCCGCCGCCCCGGCCGCGTCGAGCAGCACGGTGCCCGGGGTGAGCGCGCCGTGGGCCAGCCCGACGCCGTGCAGCCGGCGCAGCGCCGCGAACGCCGCGGCGAGCCCCGCTGCGGCGTCCTCCCCGGCCTCGGGCAGCGGCGTGCCCTCGAGCGGCCGCTCCACCAGCACCAGCGCGGGGCCGACGGCGAGCAGCGCCACGACGGTGGGCACCGCCACCCCGGCCGCGCCGGCCAGGGCCGCGCTGGACACCTGCCGCTCGAGGTCGCCGCGCTGGCTCAGCGAGGGTCGGCCGACCACGGCGGCGCGGAACCGGAGCATCCGTCCCGCCCGCCGCACCAGGGGCAGGCCCCGCCCGTCGGGGTCGACGACGGTGATGCACACCGGACCGGTGCCGTCGGTGCCGGTCAGCCGCACCAGACCGGCCGCCTGCTCGACGACCTCCAGGTCGCCCACCACGACGCCGGCGCGGGCGAGCTCGGCCCGGATCACCTCGTCGGCCGGCCGGGCCGGGGCGACGCCGGTGGCGATGCGCACCGCCAGCCCCGCCACGGCGCCCAGCAGGACGCCGGCCACCGTGCCCTGCAGCGTCAGGTTGCCCAGCGCCACCCCGCAGAACAGCGCGGCGGCCACCGCCCAGCGGCTCGGTGTCCGCCAGCGGCGCCGCCGCTGCAGGTCCGCCCCCACCAGGAAGGCGATGCTGGCGACCACCGGCACCAGGGCGGCGTCGTCCCGGGGGCCGGTGAGCACGCCGGCCACCACGCCGCCCGCGGCGTCGCCGATCCGCTCCCCGGCCGCGCCGAGCCCGAGCCCGAGCAGCCCGGCGAGCAGCGCGTGGCGCAGCGCCGCACGCCGGTGCCGGGCGGCGTCGACGGCGACGGTCACCAGCACGGCCAGCACCGCCAGCGAGGACGCCACCGACAGGAGCGAGAACACCGTCCGGAGCGGGTCGCGCAGCACGGTCGGCACGGTGCGGTCCAGCGTGGCGACGGCGTCGGGCGTGGTCAGGGTGACCAGCACCAGCAGGGCCAGCCCGGCCGCGGCGGTGACCAGCTGGACGACGTCGTTGGGCCGGCGCACACGGTCGGCGGGCGTGCGCGCCCCCCCGCCGTCCCCGCTCACCGCGCGATCATCCCCGAGCGGTGCCCCCGGAGGCGGCACCGGGACACCGCGTCCCCCCTTCGGGTCGGGCGTCCGTTCTGGTCGGCACGGGCGGGCTGCGCCCCCGCCGGAGCGCTGGTTGACTGCCTGCATGGTCAGCCCGCTGCCGGAGCCGGGTCCGGAGATCGATCCGGACCAGCCCATCCCCGACGACCCGGGCGAGCTGCTGCCCGACGCGCCCGAGCAGCTGCCCCCGCCCCCGATCGAGGCGACCCCGGACGATCCGGGTGGGGACCCGGGCGGCGTCCCCGAGCCGGCCTGAGCCCCGCGTGCCCGACCCTTCGCAGCCGCTGCAGAAGCTGGGCTTCCTGACCATCGGCAGCTTCGACGGCGCCGATCCGCGGTCCGGGCACGAGACGACGCTCCGGGTCATCGAGCTCGGCGAGCGGCTCGGCTTCGACAGCGCCTGGGTGCGGCACCGCCACCTGCAGTACGGCATCTCCTCCCCCGTCGCCGTGCTCGCCGCCGCGACCCAGCGGACCAGCCGGATCGAGCTCGGCACCGCGGTGATCCCGCTGGCGTGGGAGAACCCGCTGCGGCTGGCCGAGGACCTCGCCACGGTCGACGTGCTGTCCGGTGGCCGGCTCAATCCCGGCGTGAGCGTCGGCCCGCCGATGCGGTGGGACGACGTCCGGGAGGCGCTCTACCCGGACACCGCCGAGCACGAGGACTTCTCCTACGAGCGGGTGTCCCGGCTGCTGCGCTTCGTCGCCGGTGAGCCCGCGAGCTCGTTCGCCGGGCGCGAGGGCGTCGTCGAGGAGTGGTCCGACCGGGTGCAGCCGCACGCGGCCGGCCTGCGGGAGCGGCTCTGGTACGGCGGCGGCAGCCTGGGCTCGGCCCGTTGGGCCGGCGAGCACGGCATGAACTTCCTGACCAGCAGCGTGGTCAAGGTCGAGGGCGACGCCGCGCCGGACTTTGCGGCCGTCCAGCGCTCGCACGTCGACGCGTTCCGGGCCGCCTCCCCGGCCGGGGCGGCCGCGCGGGTCTCCCAGGGGCTGGTGGTCATCCCGACCGACAGCGCGACGCCGGCGCAGCGCGAGAAGTACGAGGCGTACGTGGCGCAGCGGCTGCCGCGCACCGCCTCCCCGCAGGGCCCGGCCCGCATGCTCTTCGCGCCCGACCTGATCGGCAGTGCCGAGCAGATCGCCGAGCAGCTGCACGCGCACGCCGCGTTCCGCGCCGTCAGCGAGGTCGCGTTCGCGCTGCCCTTCAGCTTCGCCGACGTGGACTACGAGCAGATGCTCACCGACATCGCGACCCGTCTCGGCCCGGCGCTCGGCTGGCGCCCGCGGTCCTGACCGACCACCGCGCGGAGCGCCCGCGGCGGCGTGCCAGGATCGACCGTCGTGCGGCTCGTGGGGCGCGGGGACCTGCCCCGGGAGGTCGGCGTCCTCGCGATCATCGCCTTCGTCGTCGCGCTGGGCTTCGGCATCGTGGCGCCGGCGATCCCGCTGTTCGCCCGCGACTTCGGCGTCGGCCGCACGGCGGTCGGCCTGGCGGTCAGCGCCTTCGCCTTCTTCCGCTTCGTCTCGGCGTTCGGTGGCGGCTCGCTGGTCGAGCGGTTCGGCGAGCGGCTGGTGCTGGCCGCGGGCCTGCTGATCGTCGCGGTCACCACCGGGGCGGCCGGGCTGGCCGGCTCCTTCACCGTGTTCCTCGCGCTCCGCGCGGCCGGCGGCGTGGGCAGCGCGATGTTCACCGTGGCCGCGCTGTCGCTGCTTTTCCGGGTCGCGCCGCCGACCCACCGGGGTCGCGCCGCGGCCACCTGGCAGGGCGGCTTCATCCTCGGCGGCATCGCCGGGCCGGCCGCCGGCGGCCTGCTGGCCGAGCTCTCCCCGCGGCTGCCCTTCTTCCTCTACGCCGGCTCGCTGCTGGTCGCCACCGGCGTGGGGCTGGTGCTCCTGCGCACGCCGCCCGCGCAGGAGACGGCCCCGTCCCCGGGCGTGGACCTGGACCCGGGCCCGGTCGGCCTGCGCACCGCGCTGCGGTCGCGGGCGTACGTCGCGGCGCTGGTCGCCAACCTCGGGGTGGGGTGGGTGCTGTTCGGCGTCCGCAACTCCTTGATCCCGCTGTACGTGACCGAGGAGCTCGGGCGCACCGTGGCGTGGGCCGGCGCGGGTCTGCTCGCAGGGTCGCTGGCCCAGGCGATCGCGCTGCTCCGCTCCGGGCGGCTGGTGGACGAGTGGGGCCGCCGCCCCTCGCTGCTGCTGGGCTCCACCCTGGCGACGACGTCGATGCTGGTGCTGGTCGCCCCGCCGCAACTGGGCCTGTTCCTGCTGTCGATGGCGGTGTTCGGCCTCGCCGCCGCCCTGCTCGCCAGCGCCCCCGCGGCCCTGGTCGCCGACGTCAGCCCGGCGCGTGGCGGCCGGGTGGTCGCCGTCTTCCAGATGTCGGCCGACCTGGGCGCGATCACCGGGCCGCTGGTCGCGGGCTGGCTCACCGACGTCGCCTCCTTCCAGTGGGCCTTCGCGCTCAGCGCGCTGGTCCTCGCCGCCGCCCTGGTCGCGACCCTCGCCCTGCCCCGCGAGGCCGCCCAGCGCGACGCGGCGCCGGCCGGCAGGGCCTGACCGGAACAGCACCCGCCCCGCCGGTGCTGGACCCGGCGTGATCGACACCGGGGTGGGGCTCTCGCTGCTGGACCGGTCCCGCACGCGCGCCGGGGAGACCGACGCCGACGCGCTGCACGGGACGCTCGCGCGCGCGGCGGCCGCCGAGGCGCTGGGCTTCGACCGGTTCTGGGTGGCCGAGCACCACGGCGTCCCGGGCGTCGCGGGCGCCGCACCCGCCGTGCTGCTGGCCGCGGTCGCCGGGCGGACGTCGACCATCCGGATCGGCTCGGCCGGCGTGATGCTGCCGCACCACCAGCCGCTGGTGGTCGCCGAGCAGTTCGCCACACTGACCGCGCTGGCGCCCGGCCGGGTCGACCTCGGGCTGGGCCGCTCCCCCGGCTTCACCGCGCCGGTGCGCCGGGCCCTGCGGCAGACCGAGCGGGACTTCGCCGCCGACCTCGCCGAGCTGCGCGCCTTCCTGACCGGGACGGCGGAGATCACCGCGCACCCGCGACCGGCCGGCGACGTGCCGGTGCACGTGCTGGCCACCGGGCAGGGGCTGCAGGTGGCGGCCGCGTTGGGCCTGCCTGTGATCGTCGGCGGTCCGGTCCTGGGGGTCGCCGGTGATCCGGAGCCGGGGATGTCCGCGCTCGCCGCCTACCGCCGCGACTTCCGGCCCTCGGTGCAGCAGCCGGTGCCGCGCGTCTCGATCAGCCTGGACGTGCTGGTCGCCGACACCGCCGCCGAGGCGGCCGACCTGCTGCTGCCCGAGGCCTGGGCGATGGCCCGGTCCCGCTCGACGGGGGTCTTCCCGCCCCTCGAGCCGGTGGCGGCCGTGGCGGCGGCGCACCGGACCGCCCGGGAGCAGGAGTACCTCGAGCGGACCGCCGCCGCGGCGATCGCCGGGACGGCCGGCCAGGTGGCCGGCCGGCTGGCCGAGCTGCTCGACCGCACGGGCGCCGCCGAGCTGGTCGCCAGCAGCAGCACGCACGACCGCGACGCCCTGGCCGCCTCCGACGCCGCCCTGGCCGCCCTGTTCGGCCGGTCGGGTCAGCCCCGCTGAGCTGCCAGCCCGCCCCGCCGCGCGGCCAGCTCCACCAGGAGCGCGGCCGGCACCGCGACCGCCGCGGCGAGCAGCACCACCCGGGGTGAGACCTCGAGCAGGAAGACGTCCTCGGCCAGCGCCGGGACGGCCAGCACCAGCACCGCCGTCCCGGCCAGCGCGGCCACCAGGGCCACCTTCCAGGCGGTGAGCGGCCGGGCGAGCACCACGACGGTCCACAGCGCGACGACCAGCACGACCACCGTCGCCGTCGTCCGCGCTCCGGCGATCCCGGCGCCGTCGTCGAGCTCGCGCGTCAGCACGTAGCCGGTGTAGGCCGCCGCGCCGGTGAGCAGCCCCGTGGGCACGGAGAACCGCAGCACCCGGTGGAGGAAGCCCGGCACGTAGCGGCGCCGGTTGGGCAGCAGGGCGAGGAAGAACCCGGGGACGCCGATGGTGAGGGTGGAGATCAGCGTCAGGTGCACCGGCGCGAGCGGGTAGGCGGCCAGCGTGACCACGGTGATCAGCGCCATCACCAGCGAGTAGACGTTCTTGACCAGGAACAGGTTCGCCGCCCGCTCGATGTTGGCGATCACCCGCCGCCCCTCGGCCACCGCGTCGGGCAGGTGCGCGAACCGGCCGTCGAGCAGCACCAGCTGCGCCACCGCCCGGGTGGCCGGTGACCCGTTGCCCATGGCGACCCCGATGTCGGCGTCCTTGAGGGCGAGCGCGTCGTTGACCCCGTCGCCGGTCATGGCCACGACGTGCCCGGACCGCTGCAGCGCCTGCACCATGGCCCGCTTCTGGTGCGGGGTGACCCGGCCGAAGACGCTCGCCCGCTCCAGGGCGCCGGCCAGGGCGTCCGGGTCGTCGGGCAGCGTGCGCGCGTCCACCGCGTCGTCCGCCCCCGTCACGCCGGGCAGGCCCACGGCCGCCGCCACGGCGCCGACGGTGCGCGGGTTGTCCCCGGAGATGACCTTGAGCGCGACGCCCTGCTCGGTGAAGAAGCCGAGCACCTCCGCCGCGTCCTCCCGCACGTGCTCGGCCATCAGCACCAGCGCCGCGGGCACCGGCCCGGCCGGCAGCACGGCGTCGTCGCCGGAGACGCCGGGGGCCTCCGGCGAGCGGGCGAGCAGCAGCACCCGCCGGCCCTGCGCCGCCAGCTCGTCGGCGCGGTCCCGGGCCTCGGCAGGGGCACCGGGACCGGGTGCGGGCAGCACCATCTCCGGCGCGCCGAGCACCCAGGTGGTGCCCTCGTCGGTGCGCACCGCCGACCACTTGCGGGCCGAGGAGAAGGGCACCACCTGGCTCGCCGTCCCGCCGGCCGGGAACCCGGCGGCCAGGGCCGCCGCGGTCGCGTTCGCCGGGTCGGCCGCCACCAGCGTGCCCAGCCCCCGCCGCAGCTCCGCCTCGTCCGCGCCGTCCAGGAGCTCCAGCCGGTCGAAGCGCACGTCGCCGTGGGTGAGCGTGCCGGTCTTGTCGAGGCAGACGACGTCGACCCGGGCGAGCCCCTCCACCGCGGGGAGCTCCTGCACCAGCGTCTGCCGGCGGGCCAGCGTCACCGTGGCGACCATGAAGGCCAGCGTGGTGAGCAGGACCAGCCCCTCGGGGACCATCCCCACCAGGGCGGCGACGGTGCCGGTGACCGCCTCCCGCCAGCCGACGTTGTCCTCGCTGCGGAACTGGCTCCACAGCACGGCCGGGGCGACGACCAGCAGGACGACGGCGATCCAGCGCAGCAACCGGTTCGTGCCGGCCACCAGCTCGGAGAACGTGGTCGTGAAGCGTCGCGCCTCGGTCGCCAGCCGGGCGGCGTAGGCGTCGTCCCCCACGGCGGTGGTCTGCACCGTGCCGCGCCCGGCCACCACGATCGCGCCGGACCACACCGCCTCCCCCGGTTCCTTGGCCACCGCGTCGGCCTCGCCGGTCAGCAGCGACTCGTCGACGGCCAGCCCGGTGGTGGACCGCACGACGCCGTCGGCCGGCACCTGGTCCCCCGCCCGGAGCTCCAGCAGGTCGTCGAGGACCACGTCGGCCACGGGGAGCTCGGCGGTGGCGCCGTCCCGGACGACCCGGGCGGTGGGCGCGTTGAGCACCGCCAGCCGGTCCAGCGTCCGCTTGGCCCGCAGCTCCTGGACGATGCCGATGCCGGCGTTGGCCACGACCACCCCGCCGAACAGCGCGTTCTGCCACGTCCCGGTGAGCGCGGCGACGACCCACAGCGCGGCCAGCAGCCCGTTGAAGAAGGTCAGCACGTTCGCGCGCACGATCTCGCCGACCGTCCGGCTGGTCCGCACCGTGGAGGCGTTGGTCTGCCCGGCCGCGACCCGCTCGGCCACCTGCGCGGCGGTCAGGCCGGACGCCGCGGTCCCGGGGCGGTCGGCCGCTGCGGGAAGCGGCGCGACCGGCACCGGCGCCCTCCGCTCCACGGCCACCCCCCGGCCCGTCCCGTCCCCGTCCGGCGCAGCATCCCACGCCGGTACGGGTCCGCGAGCGCGGCGGGGCCTCGGTCAGCCCGGCCGGACGGCGGCCTGCTCCTCGGCGAGCCGGCGGTGGTGGTCGCGCACCATCGCCCGCGTGGCGTAGGTGGAGTACCGCGGCACCCAGCGGGCCAGCCCGACCGCGCCGAGGAGCCCGACCCCGCCCATGACGGCGATGCCCGCCCCGAGCGTGGCCACGGTGGCGATCGCCGCGGGGACGACCGGGCCGAGCGCGCTGCCCACGTCGTTGATCAGCCGGAAGATCGCCAGGAACGAGCGGCGGTCCTCGGCCGGCGAGGTGTCCGCGCCCAGGGTCATGACGATCCCGGAGCCGATCCCGTTGCCGAAGGCCATGACCATCGCGACGGCGGTGAGGGTCGCCGCGCTGCCGGTCAGCGGCAGGGCCAGGGTCCCCAGCCCCAGCACCACCATGCAGGGGACGGCGATCCACAACCGCCCGAGCCGGTCCATCACGTGCCCCGACGGGTAGAACAGCGCCATGTCGACGGCGTTGGCGATGCCGAAGATGACGCTGGTGGTGGTCGCGTCCAGCCCGATGTGCTCGGCCCACAGCGGGATCACCGCCACCCGGGCCGCGCGGATGGCGCTGATCGAGGCGACCGCGACGCCCAGGGTGAGGAACAGCCGCCGGTGCCGGCGGAACATCTCCCGGACGCCCACCGGACCGGAGTGCGCCACGGCCGCGCCGCCGCCGCCGGTGACCGGCGCGAACGCGAGGACCACCGCCGCCAGCAGCGAGGCGACGACCGCGACGGCGAAGGCCGAGCGCGTGCCCCACACCGAGATGACCGCGGCGCCCACGAACGGGCCGATGAACAGCCCGATGCGGAAGACGCCGCCCAGGGTCGACATCGCCCGCGCCCGGTGGTGCACGGCCACGACGTCGGCGACCCAGGACTGGCGGGCGAGGTGCATCGTGGCCCCGCAGGCACCGAGGACGAGCAACGCGACGGCCAGCGCCGCGACGGAGTCGGTGAGCAGCACAGAGAGCATCGCCGCGGCGGAGGCGAGCATCGCCGCGAGCATGGCGCCCTTCTCGCCCACGCGGTTCGCGAGCCACGCGGCCGGGACGTCACCGAGGATGGTGCCGATGCCGATGGCGGCGAGCATGAGGCCGGCCGTCGTCGTCGAGGCGCCCGAGTCCAGCGCCACGAGCGCGACGACCGGCATGACCGCGCCGTGGCCGATCTCGTAGACCAGCATCGGCAGCATCACCGCCGGCCCGATCTGCCGGACGACGGTGCTCATGGTCGACGTCATCTGCCGTGGTCCCTCGTCCCGCTCGGTGCCCTGCCCGGTCAAGCATCGGGCACCGGCGGTCCGGCGACGCGGGGAGGTCCGGCTCAGGGGGCGATGACCAGCTCCGCGACCAGCCCGCCGGCGGTGGTGAACCGGTAGCGCAGGTCGGCCACGCCGCCGGGGAAGTCGCCCTCGAGGTGGTTCACCGCGACCCAGTGCTCGTCGTCGATGCGCTCGGCACCGGTCAGCTCGGTCGTGTAGGTGAACTCCGCACCGGCGTGCTGCAGGAACCCCCGGATCGCCTCGTGGCCCCGGTACGTGTGCCCCTCGTCGACGACGACGGCGTCCGCGGCGAAGCTGCGCAGCGCGGCGTCGACGTCGCCGGCGAGGTGCGCGGCCAGGTAGTCGCGGATGACGGCGGGGAGGTCGGTGGGCTGGATGGTCGTGGTCTCGGTCATGCCGCCACCGTGGGCCCTCCCCCCGTGGGAGGGTCAACCGCTGGAGGCTCCCCCGGGGGGAGGGTGCAGAGTGCGCAGGTGCTCTCGATCGGCGAGTTCTCCCGGCTGACCCACCTCAGCGTGCGCACGCTGCGCCGCTACCACGAGGCCGGGCTGCTCGAGCCCGCCGTCGTCGACGGGTCCAGCGGCTACCGCTTCTACGACGCCGGGCAGATCCCGACCGCGCAGGTCATCCACCGGCTGCGCGAGCTCGACGTCCCGCTCGCCGACGTCGCGCGCATCCTCGCCGCACCCGAGCCGGGTGACCGCGCCGCGCTGGTCGCCGGGCACCTGGAGCGGCTGGAGCAGGAGCTGGAGCGGACCCGCGCGGCCGTGGTCTCCCTGCGCCGGTTGCTGCGCCCCGAGCCGGCCGGCCTGGCCGTCGAGCTGTACCGCGAACCGGCGCGCACGGTCGCCGCCGTAGAGGACGACGTGGCGCTGGACGACGTCGTGGACTGGTACGCCGGCGCGATGGCCGAGCTCGACGCCGTCGTGCCGCCCGGGGCCGGCGCCCCCGGCGGGCTGTACGACAACGCGCTGTTCGAGGAGGGCCGGGGGCACGTGCTGGTGCACCGCGCCGTCCCGGACCCGCCGCGCGCCGGCCGGGTGCACCCGGTGACCCTGCCGGCGGCCGAGCTCGCGGTGACCGTGCACGTCGGCGGCCACGAGGACATCGACGTCACCTACGGGGAGCTCGGCGGGTGGGTGGTCGGGCACCTGCTCGCCGTCGCAGGGCCCGTGCGCGAGACCTACCTGGTCGGCCCGCGGGACACCGACGACCCCTCGGCCTGGCGCACCGAGATCGGCTGGCCGGTCTTCGCCGTGGCCGGCTGAGCGCCCCGGTTACGTTGCCTGCATGGCCTCCACGGCGCTGCTGGTGCTCGACCTCGTCGGCACCTTCGCCTTCGCGCTGAACGGCGCGCTCACCGCGCTGCGCGCCACCCGGCTCGACATCGTCGGGGTGGTCACCCTCGGGATGATCACCGCGCTGGGCGGCGGCACCATCCGCGACGTCTTCCTCGACGCCCTGCCGCCGGCCACCTTCCTCGACTGGCGCTATCTCGCCGTCGCCGCGGGTGGCGGGCTGGTCGCCTTCTTCTCCTGGTCCCACCTCGCGCGCATCAACCGCGCGATCAACGTGCTCGACGCGGTGGGGCTGAGCCTGTTCGCCGTCACCGGGGCGCTGAAGGCGATCGACCTCGGCTTCGGCCCGGCGCAGTCCGCGCTCGTCGGCGCGATCACCGCGGTCGGCGGCGGCACGCTGCGCGACGTGCTGGTCCGCCAGGTCCCGTCGGTGCTCAGCAGCGGGCTGTACGCGGTCCCGGCGCTGGTCGGCGCCACCGCCGTCGTGGTCGCCGACCTGGCCGGCGTCCGCGGTCCGGTGGCCGGCGTCGGTGCCGCGGTGCTCTGCTTCGTCATCCGCATGGTCGGCGTGCACTACGACGTCGACGCCCCGCTCCCGCCGGGTGCACGGCGGCGCGACCCGGGGTAGCAGGCCCTCGGTCGAATTGTTGCGGAACTGCATGGTGGGCGACGTCACGCCGCCGGGTTGGGCCGACGGGCGGCGCGGGTACCGGACGCAGGTCACAGTCGAGTCGTCCGCAGACTCGTCAGGTTCGAACCCGCCCGACCCCGGAGACCGCCCCCGTGAGACTGACCCGTTCCTCCGTCGTGCTCGCCGTCGTCGGCGTGCTCCTGATCGTCGCCGCAGCCGTCGTCCGCTTCGTCGTCGTCCCCTCGGTCACCAAGCTGCCCGAGGACCTCGACGTCACCCTCGAGTTCGAGGGCACCTACAACGGCATCAACCCGGCGGTGCTGTCCGGCGGCGCCACCGAGGTGATCGCGACGGACGTCCCCATCACGGCGGTCCGCGAGGTGCTGTCCGAGTCCGTGGACGGCGACACGGAGATCGTCCTGCGCAGGGACACGCGGACCGTCGGTGACGCCGAACCGACGGTGACCGAGGTGCGGTTCGCCGTCGACCGCGAGACGGACGAGGCCGGTCCGGCCCCCGAGGGTGCGGACGACGTCACCGACGCCGAGGGCCTGGTCTTCACGCTGCCGATCGACCCGCGGCCCGAGGACGGCGTCTACGAGTACTGGGACCAGAACACGCTGCAGGCCGCCCCGGTGACCTTCGAGGGCGAGGAGGTCTTCGGCGGCCGCGACGTCTACCGGTACGAGTCGGTGTCCGAGGGCGAGCTGGCCAACCCTGGAGCGCTCAACCTGCCCACCTCGCTGCCCAAGGACGTGCTCGCCGCGCTGGCCCCGGGACTGGACGGCCTGGTGTCGCCGGAGCTGCTCGCCGCGCTACCCGCGGTGCTGCCCTCGCTGCCCGCCGAGATCCCGATCGCCTGGACCTCGCGCACCACGACCCTGGTGGACGCCGACCAGGAGCTCGGCGCCACGATCGCCGGCGGCAGCACGCAGGAGATCACCGGCTCGCTCGACCTGGGCGTGACCACGGTCGACGTGCCGTTCGCGACCATCGACGTCTACTCCACCGACGACTCCATCCAGGACCGCGGGAACACCGTCGCCGACGACGCCCGGCTGCTGAACCTGGTCGGGACGGTGCTGCCGATCGTCCTGACGGTGCTCGGCGTGCTGCTGCTGGTCGCGGCGCTGCTGCTGGCCCGCCGCGCGGCCACGCGGACCCGTACCGCCTGACCGACCGACGACGACGGGCCCGGCCCCGGGGGTGCTCCCCCCGGGACCGGGCCCGTCGTCGTCCGCTGCGGGCTCAGCCCACCGGTGCCGGCGCGGGCAGGTCGACGAGCTCGGCGAGCCGGGCGCGGTGCGCGGCCGGGGTGCCCAGCGCGATCTGGTCGGCCTTGGCGCGCTTGAGGTAAAGGTGGGCCGGGTGCTCCCACGTCATGCCGATCCCGCCGTGCAGCTGGACGGCCTCCTCGGCCGCCTTGACCGCGGTCTCCGAGCAGAACGACTGCGCCACCGCGGTGGCCACGGCGCTCTCGGGGTCGCCCTCGGCCGCGGCCGCCGCGGCGTAGCGGGCCGCGGCGCCCGCGGACTCCACCGCCGCGTAGAGGTCGGCCAGCCGGTGCTTGATCGCCTGGTAGCCACCCACGACGCGGCCGAACTGACGGCGGTCCTTGAGGTAGGCGATCGTCGTGGTGAGGCACCACTGCGCGACGCCGTACTGCTCGGAGGCCAGCAGCGCCGCACCGGTCTCCAGGGCCGAGCGGACCGCGCCGGCACCGGCGTCCGCGCCCAGCAGCTCCTGGCCGGCGACGCCCTCGAGGGTCACGTCGGCGAGCTGGCGGGTCATGTCGAGCGAGACGACCGGCTCCACCCGGGCGTCCGCGGCGGGCACGGCCAGCACCGCGGTGCCGCCGGCGCTGCGCACCGGCACGAGCAGGACGTCGGCCTCCAGGGCGCCGGCCACGCTGCGCGCGCTGCCGCTCACCCGGCCCTCGCCGTCCGCGGTGAAGCCGGGTGCCTCCTCCCCGGGGCCGGCGGAGAACGGCAGGACCAGCGCGGCGGTGCGCTCGCCGGCGGCCAGGCCGGCCAGCAGCTCGTCGGCCGGGCCGCCGGCCGGGGCGGCGAGCAGCACCGTCGTGGCGACGACGCTGCTGGTCAGGAACGGCACCGGCGCGACCGCCCGGCCCAGCTCCTCCAGCACCACGGCGGCCTCGCGGGCCGAGGCGCCGGCGCCACCGCGCTCCTCGGGGACCAGCAGCCCGGCCAGGCCCAGGTCACCGGCGACGGCGCGCCACAGCGGGTCGACCAGCGACCGGTCGCCGTCGTAGGCCGCGGCGACGGCGTGCGGCTCGCTGCGCGCCGCGACCAGGTCGCGCACGCTGCTGCGCAGGTCGTCCTCGACGTCGGTGTAGAGCAGGTTGAGGTCGCTCATCGGGGCAGGTCCTTCCAGGCGATGCCGGTGTCGACGCGCGGCTCGGAGGGCAGTCCGAGCACCCGCTCGGAGATGACGTTGCGCAGGATCTCCGAGGTGCCGCCCTCGATGGAGTTGCCCTTGGCGCGCAGGTAGCGGTACGTGGCGTCGCGGCCGGTGAAGTCGACGTGCTGCGGGCGCTTCATGGTCCAGTCCGACGCCCGCAGGCCGTCCTCGCCCAGCAGCTCGAGCTCCATGCCGCTGGCCTCCTGGGCGATGCGGGCGAAGGTCAGCTTCATCGCCGAGCCCTCGGGGCCCGGCTCGCCCACGGCGAGCTTCTGCCGCAGCCGCTGGCCGGTCACCCGGGCCACCTCGTTGTCCACCCAGAGGCGCATGAGCTTGTCGTGCTGGCCGGTGCCGCGGCGCTCGGGGTGCTCGCGCCAGGTCTTCGCCAGGACGCCGACCATCCCGCTCTCCCGGCCGCCGCCGCCCCCGCCGATGGCGACGCGCTCGTTGTTGAGGGTCGCCGTCGCGACCTTCCAGCCCATCCCCTCGTCACCGAGCCGCTGGCTGTCGGGGATGTGCACGTCGGTCAGGAAGACCTCGTTGAACTCGGCCTCGCCGGTGATCTGCCGCAGCGGCCGGACGTCGACGCCGGGGGCGTCCATGTTGCAGAGGAAGTAGCTGAGCCCCGCGTGCTTGGCCACCTCGGGGTTGGTGCGGGCGACCAGGATCGCCATCTGCGCCTTGTGCGCGCTCGACGTCCACACCTTCTGGCCGTTGACCACCCAGTCGGCGCCCTCGCGGACGGCGCGGGTGCTGACCGCGGCGAGGTCCGAGCCGGCACCCGGCTCGCTGAACAGCTGGCACCAGATCTGCTCGCCGGTCCACAGCGGGCGGAGGAACTTCTTCTTCTGCTCCTCCGTGCCGAACGCGAGGATCGTGGGCGCGGCCATGCCCAGGCCGATGCCGTTGCCGCGCGGGTTGTTGTCCGGGGCGCCCGCCTTGGCGAACTGGGCCTCCACCTGGGCCTGGAGGGCGCGGGGCAGGCCGAGGCCGCCGTGGCCGACCGGGAAGTTGACCCACGCCAGGCCGGCGTCGTACCGGGCCCGCAGGAAGTCCAGCCGGTCCATCGTCGTGTGGTCGTGCTCCGCGAGGAAGTCGGTGACCCGCTGGCGCAGGTCCTCCCCCACGGCTCGTGCGTCGGTCGCGGTCATGCCGGTACTCCCGTCGGATCGGTGGTGCGGTTCGGGGCGTGGTGCCTCACTGCTGGGCGGGCACCCGGTCGGCCAGGAGCTGGGAGCGCCGGACCTTGCCGGCCTCGTCGCGGAGCGGTTCGGTCACCAGCTCGAAGGTGCGCGGCTGCTTGTACCGGACCAGCCGCTCGGCCAGGTGCGCGCGGAGGTCGTCGAGGTCGACGGCGTCCAGGCCCGGAGCGGGCTGCACGATGGCGTGCACGACCTGCCCCATCTCGTCGTCCGGGAGCCCGATCACGGCGCTGGAGGCGACCTGCGGGTGCTCGTCGAGCGCGGCCTCGACCTCGGCGGGGTACACGTTGGAACCGCCGACCAGGATCATGTCGGTGCGCCGGTCGGCCAGGTACAGGTAGCCGTCCTCGTCCAGCCAGCCGATGTCGCCGAGGGACTCCCAGTCGCCGCGGGTGCGCGCCTCGGCGCCGATGTAGCGGTACGAGGGGCCCTGCCCCTCACCGCGCCGCATGTACACCTCGCCGACCTCGCCCGGGGGCAGCTGCTCGCCGTCGGGGCCGAGGATGGTGATCTCGCCGTAGAGCACCTTGCCGACCGAGCCGCGGTGCGCCAGCCACTCGGTCCCGCTGATGATCGTGCCGGCCTGCGCCTCGGTGCCGGCGTAGAGCTCCATGAGCACCTCGCCGCCGACCCAGTCGATCCAGACCTCCTTGAGCCACGGCGGGCACGGGGCGGCCAGGTGCCAGACGGTCTCCAGCGAGGAGAGGTCGTACCGGGCGCGCACCTCCTCGGGCAGCCGCCAGATGCGGCTCATCATCGCCGGGACGAGGTAGAGCCAGGTGGCGCGGTGCTGCTCCACCAGCCGCAGGACGCCCTCGGCGTCGAATCGCGGCATGAGCACCAGCGTCGAGCCGCCGAGCAGCCCCGCCATGGCGCTGGTGAAGGGCCCGTTGTGGTACAGCGGGCCGGGCATGAGCAGCGTTCCGCCGGGGCGGTGCCGCCACACCATGCCGCCGAACTGCTCGACGACGCCGGTCTGCGCGGAGACGATCAGCTTGGGCCGGCCGGTGCTGCCCCCGGAGGCCGGCGCCTTGTAGGCCGGGGAGATGACGACCGGCAGCGGGCCGTCGTCCTCCGCTTGAGCGATCAGCTCGTCGACGTCGGCGATCGGGCGGTCCAGCGGCAGCTCGCCGCGGGCGATGACCAGCGGCGGGTCCGCCAGCTCGACGATGCCCTGCAGCTCCAGCGGCGGCATGGCCGCCGAGACCGGCTGCGGGACCGCGCCGGCCTTCCAGCAGGCGACGCACGCCTCGACGAACTCGACGCTGTTCGGGATGCCGATGGTGACCAGGTCGCCCAGCGCGACGCCCCGCGCCAGCAGCGCGCGGGCGAGCCGGTTGGTGCGCCGGTCGAGCTCCGCCCAGCTGCGGGAGGTGCCCTCGCAGACGACCGCCGGGGCATCCCCGAGCTCGCGGGCCAGCTCGCCGACCCGGACCCCGATGGGGACGGCCGGAGGCGGTGGGGCGTCGGCGTCGGCGGTCTGCGCGGTCTCGGTCATCGACAGCCTCCCCGGGGACGGACGGGCCGGTGCGGCACCGCCGCCCGCCGTGAGCGGGCCCACATCGCCCGACTGGATTCGGACTGTAACGCAGGCCTCACCCGGCCCCCGCGGGGCGGACTCGTCGTCCGCGCGCGGCTACCGGTGGCCGTGCGGGACGTCCGGCCCGGCCCGCTCCGGGGCCGGCGTCCGCGCCGGTGCTCCCGGGTCGGACCGGACGCGCGAGCGGCCGTCGAGGAAGGCCTGCCACTCGTCGGACCGGCGCCGCCGGTCGGGCGCCAGCGCGCCGACGAGGAGGAAGCCGACGGCGAGGAGCAGGACGACGACCAGCGCCACCCCGAGGACCTCCCAGCCGGTGAACGGCGGGACGGTGAGGCTTCCCGGGGAGGGGACGGCGTCGGTCGGCATGGCACCGAGCCTGCGGCCCGCGGGTGGCCGACGGCGACCACGCCGCCGACCGCCTCACCCGCCCGGGCGAGGCCGGAGGTCCCCGGATCCGGCCGGTCGTCCGCACGTCCGGGTGAACGACCCAGCGTCACCGGGCAGCTACCGAGCGGTGCACCTACCGTCGGATCCGGGAGCGCGATCCAGGGGAGCAGCGGGATGAGCATCGACACCAGCACCGACGACCGGACCGTCCTCGACGTCGTCGGGCACGCCGCCGAGCTCGTGCGGCCGAACGTCTCCGGCGACCTCCCGACCGTGCTGGAGGCCGCGCCGATGTTCCGGCGTGCGGTTGCCGGCTACGACCGGTTCCAGGTCGAGTCCTACGTGCAGTGGGCCGAGGACGAGCTCGCTGCCGCCGACCGGGAACGGGCGCACCTGGTCGCCCGCCAGCTCGAGACGGCGGCTGCGCTGCAGGAGGCCCGCGAGCTGCTGTCCCACTCCCCCGGCGGCGGCGAGTACATCGGCGCCTCCCGGCGGATCGGCACGCTGCTCGCCGCGGCCGCCGACGAGGCCGCGGCGCTCCGGGCCGAGGCGGAGGCCGACCGGCAGGCGGCCGCTGCCGAGGCCGCGCGCATCGTCGCCGACGCGCGGCGCCGGGCCGCCGCCACCGAGACCGTCGCCGACCGGTCGTTGGCCGCCGCGCAGGCCGAGGCGGCCGGGATGGTCGAGCGGGCGCGGTCCACCGTCGCCGCGGCCCAGGAGGACGCGGAGCGCGTCCGGGCCGAGGCCGACGCGGTGCTCGCGGCCGCGCGGGAGACCGCCCGCCGGGCCGCCGAGGACGCCGACCGCACCCGCGAGCGCGCGACCGAGGAGGCCGCCGTCGCCCGGGCGCAGGCCCGTGCGGAGGCCCTGCGCCTGCTCGCCGTCGGCCGCGAGGAGCGCCGGCGGGCCGACACCGAGGCGGCCGTCCTCAGGGGTCAGCCGGGCGACGTGGCCCCGTCGCTCGTCACGGCCGCCACCACCGCGCGGTAGGCACCCTCGGCAGCGACGCGCAGCTCCGCGTCGGTCCGGTCCTGCACCGGGTGCGGCACGAGGACGAAGGGCGCGGGGAACCCGAGCGCGGCGCCCTGCAGCCGGGCGGCGTCGGCGAACACCTCGCTGGCGAGGAAGACCCCCACCACGCCCCGGCGCTCGAGGTCGGCGATGTCGTGCACACTGCACGACGTGCACGAGCCCTAATCGGCGAGCGCCTCGATGACCACCTCGCACTGCTCGGCGATCTCGTGCCGCAGGTCGACCGGCGCGGTCCTCGTGAACGTGGGCTTGCGGTAGCGCCGCACGATCACGCCGTCAGCGGTGAGCAGCTCCTCGAGCCGGTCGAGCACGACGTCGCCGCGGGGCTTGCTGATGTCGAGCAGGCCGACGCGCAGGCCGCGCAGCGAGGCAGGGCGGGGCAGCAGCTCACGCTCGGTGGTCCGCTGCTCGCCGGTCGGGTCCAAGACGGTTCTCATGCGCGCACCTCTCTGGTCACCGGGGCGCTCCCGGTGTCCCCGGACACCCAGCCGCCCACGACGGCGCTGAACAGGCCGGCGTCGCCCCCGGCGTGCACGACCAGCAGCCCGCCGGGGCGGAACTTGGGCAGCTCCATGCCGGCGAGCTTCTCGGGGATGCCCTCGGCGATGCCCCCGGCCCCGCGCACCAGCTCGTCCGACGGCAGGGTGAGCAGCGCCTGCAGCTCGGCGATCAGCCGCGCCCGGTCCCAGCCCGCCTCGCGGAACAGCCGGCCGTGCTCCGGGGAGACGATCAGCACCGCGTCGAAGGCCATGGGCAGCTTGGGGTGCCCGTTGACCCGCAGGCAGGCGGCGAACGTGCGGGCCAGCGAGTCGGCGGTGCGGCTGAGCTGGTCGACGACGGGCTGCACGCCGGAGCCGGCGAAGAGGGTGACCGCGTCGCCGGGCACGCCGCGGTCGGCGGCGAGCGGGGCGAAGGGGCTGCCCTCCTCGCGCTCGGCGAAGCAGAAGGTGAGCTTGCCGGGGTTGCCCAGCGTCGCGCGGTCGATCCCGCCCGGGCGGCCGCCGCCGACGTTGCGGACGACGAGCTGCAGCGCCCGGCCGATCGTGGCGTTCGCGCGGTTGCCCTGCCCGAGGGCGTTGACCCCGCTGTTCATGCCGATCCGCCGGGTGATGGGGCCGTTGACGACGATCATCGGGCCGGAGAAGTAGGTGGTCGCCAGCAGGCCGTGCAGGGCGAACTCCTCGGTGCAGGCGGCCTCCAGCGCGGCCAGCACGACCGGCAGGTGCTCGGGCAGGCAGCCGGCCATCACGGCATTGACGGCGACCTTCTCCACCGTGCACTCGACCAGGTCGGGCGGGACGACCGCGACGACGTCCTGCGGGTCGCGGGTGGTGCCGCGCAGCATCCGCAGCACCCGCTCGGGTGTCGGTGGGACGACGGGCAGCCCGTCGGTCCAGCCGCGGTCGTACATCGCCTCGTGCTCGTCCTCGAGGTCGGCCAGCTCCACCCGCCGGCTGCCCAGGCCGCTGCCGCCGTAGCGCGCCTCCAGGGCGTCGATGCGGAACGGGTCGACCGACAGCGAGCCGCAGCCCGGGCGGTGCTCGGGCAGGTCGGCGCCGAGCCCGGTCCGCCCGGTGAGGGCCTCCCACTGCTCCCGGCTCCAGCCCACGACCCGGGCGGCCTCCTGGCCGTCCTCGACGCGCACCAGCGTCGGGACGGTCTCGATGCCCAGCCGGTAGGAGAGCTCCAGCTCGGTGTCGTCGTGCTCGAACCATCCGGCGTCGTCCTGGCACCAGACCGCGGCGCCGAGCTCGCGGAGCACCGGTTCGACGAGCACGCAGGTCGGGCAGTCGCGCTTCACCACGGCCACCAGACCGTCGGGGAGACGCATGCGCCGGACCGTACCGGCCGACCGGTGGACGACGGAAGGGCGCGCTCATGTCAAGGCGTGGTCAGCGTCTGTGTACGGGCCGCTGAGCTGGGGATTCGCGCCGCGGGAACCGCCGGACAGCAGTAGTGTTCGCACATGTGTTCGACGGGCTGCACGAGTCCCCTGGCCTGCCTGTCCGGTGCGCTGGACTCGTTGGCCGGTGAGGACACGAAAGGCCTCTTCGGGCCGGCAGTGCTGGAGCGGCTGGAGCCGCTGCTGGTGGCCGCCAACCGGCTGTCGGCCGAGCTGGCGCGCACGGTGCGCGAGGGCGAGCTGACCCGGGCCCCGGAGCACGACGGCAAGGCCACGATGGCCTCCTGGTTGCGCGGTCACCACCGGCTCTCCCAGGCCACGGCGAACCGGCTGGTCCGCGCAGGGCGGGCGCTTGAACAGCTGCCCGCCCTCGCCGCAGCTGCCGCCGCAGGTGCCGTCCCGGCCGAGGCGGTGGACGCGATCGCCCCGATCGGCGCGCCGGGCACGCTCGCCGCCGCGGACGCCCAGGCCGTCGACGTCGAGCAGATCGACCAGGCCCTGACCCACGCGGCGATGACCGCGCCGCACGCCGACCTGCGCCAGGCCGTCGGGCACTACCTGGCCCGGCTCGACCCCGACGGCCCCGAACCCGACCCCACCGAGAACCGATCGCTGACCATCACCCGCGACCGGAACGGCACCGTGGTCGGCCGGTTCGTGCTCGACGCCGTGGGCGGTGAGAAGGTGCAAGCCGCGATCGAGTCGATCCGCCAAGCCTCCCGGCCCGCCGGGGACACCCGCAGCCGCGGCCAGCAGTCCGCCGACGCCCTCGTCCAGCTCGCCGACAACGCGCTCGCCTCCGGCGGCCTGCCGACCATGCGGACCGTCAAGCCGCACGTCGCGGTCACCATCGACCTCGACGACCTCGTGGACACCTCGACCGCCGGAGCAGGCGCCGGTCGCACCGGCTTCGGCGGGGTCATCTCCGCCGCCCGCGCCCGCTGGCTGGCCTGCGACGGCAACGTCACCCGCATCGTCATCGGCCCCGAAGGCCAACCCCTCGACCTCGGCCGCACCCATCGCGTCGTCCCACCCCACCTGCGCCGCGCCGTCGAGATCCGCGACCGCACGTGCGTCTTCGCCGGTTGTGATGCGCCCAGCCACTGGTGCGACGTCCACCACCTGATCCACTGGATCGACGACGGCGACACCTCGCTGGCCAACTCGGCGCTGCTGTGCGAACGGCACCACACCAAGGTCCACTCCGGCTTCCGCGTCGAACGACGACCCGACGGCCGATGGCGCACCTGGCGCCCCGACGGCAGCGAGATCCGACTGCCGGAGCCGTTCCTCCTTCCCGCCTGAGGGCGACCGACAGCTACGCCCCAGCCCGCACCGACCACCGGTGCGGGCCCGCAGGGCCGCGCTCGGTGCGATCGGGACGCGAGGGCCGGGCCCGCACCGCGGACCCGGCCCTCGCTCCACCCACCCAGGCGGTCCGGCTCAGTCGGCCGGCGTCTCCTCGGCCTCGTCCCCGCCCCGGTCACCCGGGCCGCCGTGCCCGCGCATGCCGCGCTCACCCGGCGCCGGCAGCGCGCTCTCCACCCGCTCGGTGATGCGCTCCTCCAGGTCGGCGAGCCGCTCGTCGGCCTCCTCCTGGGTGAGCCGGCCGTCCTCGACGGCGTCGGCGATGCGCTCCTCCCCCGCGGTGACCAGCGCGTCGACGAGCGCGTCGACGGCCACGCCCTGCTGCTCCGCGACGTCGGCCAGCGTGGTGCCCTCGGTCTCCAGCGCGGTGCGCAGCTCGTCCTCGGTCATGCCGAGGGCGGTCGCCGCGGTCTGCAGGTCGGGCCCGCCGCGGAAGCCGCCACCCGGCCCGTGACCCTGCCCGATCCCGGCCTCGCTCAGCGTGCTCGCCACCTCGTCGGCCTGCTCCTGGGTGATCGACCCGTCGGACACCAGGCCCGCCAGGGCGTCGGTGATCCGCTCGACCGCCGAGCCGGCGGCGCCCCCCTCATCGGCGAGCGCCGGTACGGCGACCGCCAGCCCACCCAGGCTCAGCGCTCCGGCGGTGGCGGCGATGATCAGCTTCTTGCGCATGGCGGCTCCTCGTCGTCAGCCGGTCGCTCCGGCTCTCGAGGGCAGCCTGGGGTCGCTGCCTGGGCCCGACCTGCGCCGATCCCGTGGATCACCTGGCAGCCGGCCGCCGCCGAGCACCGCGGCGGCGGGTCAGGCGGGTGTCACCTCGTAGGTGTGCCCGGCGGCGCGCAGCCGCTCGACGAGGACCTCGCCCAGCGCCGTCGCCGGCGTCAGCGAGCCCGCGCGGTCCGGGAGCCGGTCGCCGTCCAGCGCGAGGGCCAGCGCCGCCTCCCCGAGCATCACCGCCGTCGCGGCGTAACCGGGGTCGCCCTTCCCGGCGGCCACCGCGGTGTACCGGCGGCCGCTCTCCGTGCCGGCCTCGACCTCCATCCGGAACCAGCCCGTGCGCCGCACCTCCTCGCTGGGGCCCGTGCCCGGCGCCGGCAGCATTCGGTCCAGCAGGCCGCGGGTCGGCGAGAAGGACATGGCGGCCATCGTGGCCGCGAGGCCCGCGGTCACGCCGACGGCGCCCACCGCCCCGCCCGGGCCGCGCCCGACGCCCATGACCTCGCCGTAGCTCAGCTCGCGCCCGTACGCCCAGTCCTGCAGCGCGTTGCTCCGCCGCACGATGCGGGTGTTGAACGATGCCATGACGAACGGCGCGGTCCAGCGCCCGTCGGGCAGCCGGGCGGGCAGGCCGGCGTCCCTGGGCTGCTGCGTCCGCGGCTCCGCGGCGCGGTCAGGACTGAGCGCGAACGGGTGCCCGGCCACCTTGCGCAGTGCGGGCTCCTTCTCCAGCGCCTCCACCTGCGCGCGCATCGAGTCGATCGTGCCGCCGCTGAAGCCACCCTTGAGCGTGGCGACCAGCCGGACGTCGCGCAGCCCGCCCGCCCCGTCGGCGGCGGCCCGCGCCGCCAGCAGCAGCACGCTCAGGTCCGAGGGGATCGAGTCGTAGCCGCAGGCGTGCACGATCCGGGCGCCGGTGCCGCGCGCCACCACGTCGACCCGGTCGATGGCATCGCGCACGAACAGCACCTCGCCGGTGAGGTCGGCGTAGTGCGTGCCGGCCGCGGCGCAGGCCTCCACCAGCGGCAGGCCGTACCGCGCGTACGGCCCCACGGTGGTGACGACGACGCGCGTGCTGCGGGCCAGCGCGGCCATCGCCGCCGGGTCCGAGGCGTCGGCCTCGACGAGCGGCCACTCGGCCGCTGCCGCGGGCAGGGCGGCGCGGGCCTCCTCGAGCCGGGCGCGCGAGCGCCCGGCCAGCGCGATGCGCAGCCCTGCGGGTGCGTGCTCGGCGAGGTTGGCGGCGAGCAGCTTCCCGACGAAGCCGGTGGCGCCGAAGACGACGAGGTCGGAGTCGCGTGCGCTGGCGGTCATGGGGCCATGCTTACCGGGCCGGCCCCCTCCGGTGCACGCCGGGCGGCCCGGACCGTCGGTACCGGCTGCCACGATGACCCCCGTGCTGCTCGCCGAGGTCGTCGCCGCCTCCACCCGGGTCGCGTCCACCCGCGCCCGCACCGCGAAGGCGGCCACCATCGCCGAGGTGCTCCGCCGGGCCGGCGAGGACGAGGTCGAGCCGGTCACCGCCTGGCTCTCCGGCGAGACGGGCCAGGGCCGGCTCGGCGTCGGCTGGCGCACCCTGGCGCCGCGCACCGCAACCCCGGCCGCCGAGGCGTCGCTGACCGTCGCGGCGGTGGTCGCCGCCCTCACCGAGCTGGCGACGACGTCCGGTACGGGGTCGGCCACCCGCCGGGACGCCGTCCTCACAGGGCTGTTCTCCGCCGCCACCGAGGAGGAGCAGCGCTTCCTCGTCGGCCTGCTCACCGGCGAGCTGCGCCAGGGCGCGCTGGAGGGGGTCGTGCTGGACGCCGTCGCCACGGCCGCCGACGTGCCGCCCGCGACCGTCCGCCGCGCGTTCATGCTCTCCGGCCGGCTGCCCTCGACCGCCCGCGCGGCGCTGACCGGCGGGACGGCCGCCCTCGAGGCCGTGCGCCTGGAGGTGGGCCGTCCCGTGCGTCCGATGCTCGCCAGCCCGGGTGCCTCGCTGGACGACGCCCTCGCCGACCTCGGCAGCGAGGTCACCGTGGAGTTCAAGCTCGACGGCGCCCGCATCCAGGTGCACCGCGACGGCGACGTCGTCCGCGTCTGGACCCGCACGCTGCGCGAGATCACCGACGGCGTGCCCGAGCTGGTCGCGCGGGTGCGCGCCCTCCCCTGCCGCAGCGCGGTCTTGGACGGCGAGACGCTGGCGCTGGACGACGACGGCCGGCCGCGGGCGTTCCAGGACACGATGAGCCGCTTCGGCTCCGACGCGGCCGACGAGGCCGTGCTGCTCAGCCCGTTCTTCTTCGACCTGCTGCACCTCGACGGCCGCGACCTGCTCGACGAGCCGCTCGACGTCCGCCTCGACGCCCTCGCGGGCCTGCTCGCCGACGACGCGCACGCCGCGCTGCGCATGCCCGGCGTCCGCCGGCCGGAGGCCGACCAGGCCGCGCAGGTGCTGGACGACGCGCTGGCCGGCGGCCACGAGGGCGTCGTCGTCAAGGCGCTGGACGCGCCGTACGCGGCGGGCCGGCGCGGCAAGGCGTGGCAGAAGGTGAAGCCGGTGCACACCCTCGACCTCGTCGTCCTCGGCGCGGAGTGGGGCTACGGCCGGCGGACCGGGTCGCTGTCGAACATCCACCTCGGCGCGCGCGACCCCGACGGCGGCGAGCCGGTGATGGTCGGCAAGACGTTCAAGGGCATGACCGACGAGCTGCTGGCCTGGCAGACCCGCACCTTCCCCGACCTCGCCCGCGAGAGCCCGGCCTGGGGCGTGCTGCTCCGCCCCGAGCTGGTGGTGGAGATCGCCGTCGACGGCGCGCAGCGCAGCACCCGCTACCCCGGCGGCGTCGCGCTGCGGTTCGCCCGCGTGCTGCGCTACCGCCCGGACAAGACCCCGGCCGAGGCGGACACCCTGGACGCCGTCCGGGCGCTGCTCGCGACCTGACTAGAGCGTGCGGCGGATGTAGTGCTCGGTGGCCAGCAACGTGTCACGGGCGCCCGCGGGCAGCGCGGCCACCAGGGCGGGCACGCCGCCCCGCTCCACCTCGCTCCGGTGCGCCAGGATCGCGGCGACCTTCCGCTCCAGCCACGGGGTGGCGTCGAGCCGGTCGGTGATCTCCTCCTCGGCGACGCCGTGCACCGCCCGGCGCGCACCGACGACCTCCCGCAGCTGCGCGACGACGGCGTTCGGGTGGGTGGCCAGGAGGAGCGCCTGCGGCCGCCAGGGCTCCCCCGCCTCCGGGTGCAGTTGCTCGAGGCCGGCCGCCTCGACCGCGAGCACGGTGGCCCGGTAGGTGTGCACGTGGTCGGGGTGGCCGGTCATCCCGCCGTAGAAGTCGTGGGTGACCACGACGTCGGGCCGGAGCTCCCGGATGTGCGCGACCAGCCGGCGCACCACCTCGTCCAGCGGCGCGTCGACGAGGCGCGGGCTCCCGGGCGCCGACTCCGGCACGAGCGCGTCGGCGTAGCCGAGCATGCGCGGCGCACCCAGGCCGAGCAGCCGCACCGCCTCGGCCAGCTCGGGTCCGCGCACCGAGTCCTCGGCCCACGTGGTCGTCACCACCGCCGTCGGCGCGCCGGCTCCCGCGGACCGGGCGAGCAGGCCGCCCGCGGACAACGACTCGTCGTCGGGGTGGCCGAAGACGCCGAGCACGCCCGGGGCGTCGTTCCCGCCGGTCACCGCTACCGCTGCAGCGAGTCGCGCACGAACGCCACCACGTCGGCCAGGACCTCGTCGCGGTTGGTCTCGTTGAAGATCTCGTGCCGCGCACCCGGGTACAGCCGCTCGACGTAGGTCTCCCCGCGCAGGTGCGCGATGCCGGCGCGCGAGCCCTCCAGCGGCACCAGCCGGTCGTCCTCGCCGTGCGCCCACATCAGCGGCACCGCGCCCAGCGACGGCCCGTCCTGCACCGCCGCGAGCGCGCGGACGATCGCCTCGATCGTCGGCCGCTGGAACGGGCCGTGCCAGATGAGCGGGTCGGCCTCGTAGGCGCGGGCCACCTCCGGGTCCCGGGAGAGCGTGGAGGTGTCCAGCGGCGCGTCGGGCAGCTCGGGCAGGTCCAGCAGCCCCGCGCCGCCCCACTCCCCGACCAGCGGCCCGGAGAGCACCACCGCGACCAGCGAGTCGCCGTACCGCTGCGCGTAGCGCGCGGCGATCAGCCCGCCCATCGAGTGCCCGACCAGCACGACGGGCAGGCCGGGGTGCTGCGCCCGCGCCTGCTGGTCGACGAGGTGCAGGTCGTCGACGACCCGCTCGAAGTCCTGCACGACCACCCGGTCGCCGTCGCTCCGTCCGTGCCCGACGTGGTCGACGGCGTGCACGCTCGCGCCCGCGGCGACCAGGGCCGCGGCGACGTGGTCGTACCGCCCGGTGTGCTCGCCGTACCCGTGCGCCAGCAGGACGACGTGGGTCGGCTCGGCGGCCGCCCACGTCCGGCCGGCCAGCCGTCCGGCGTGCCCGTCGAGCGTCCACTCCCGCGCGGCGGTCATGCCGACGCCGCCACGCGCGGGGCGACCTCGGTGCCCAGCAGCTCGATGCCGCGCAGCAGGTCGGCGTGCGCCAGCCGCGGGTTGGTCATCTGGATCGCGACCCGGTCGACGCCACCGAGCTGGCCGGCGATGCGCACCAGCTTCTCCGCGACGGTCTCCGGGTCGCCCATGAAGAAGGCGCCGTTCGGGCCGCTGGTCGCGTCGAACTGCGCCCGGCTCGGCGGCGAGAAGCCTCGCTCGCGGGAGACCTTGTCGAACATCTCGTGCCACCCCGGGTAGATGGTGTCGGCCGCGGCCTGCGTGCTCTCGGCGACGAAGCCGAAGACGTGCAGGCCCACCTGCAGCCGCTGCGGCGGGTGGCCGGCCTGCGCCCCCGCGCGGCGGTAGAGGTCGATCAGCGGCGCGAACTGGCGCGGCTCCCCGCCGATGATCGCGACCATCAGCGGCAGGCCGAGCAGCCCGGCGCGCACGAAGGACTCCGGCGTCCCGCCCACGCCGACCCAGATCGGCAGCGGGTCCTGCAGCGGCCGCGGGTAGACGCCCTGCCCGGTCAGCGGCGGGCGGTGCTGGCCGGACCAGGTGACCCGCTCGGAGTCGCGGATCTGCAGCAGCAGGTCGAGCTTCTCGGCGAACAGCTCGTCGTAGTCGGCCAGGCTCAGCCCGAACAGCGGGAACGCCTCGGTGAACGAGCCGCGCCCCACGACGAGGTCGATCCGGCCCTTGGAGATCAGGTCGAGGGTGGCGAACTGCTGGAAGACCCGCACCGGGTCCGCGGCGCTCAGCACCGCGACGGCGCTGCCCAGCCGGATCCGCGACGTGCGGGCGGCCGCGGCGGCCAGGATCACCGGTGGGGCGGAGTCGTAGTACTCGGGCCGGTGGTGCTCGCCGATGCCGAACGAGTAGAGCCCCGACCGGTCGGCGAGCTCGATCTCCTCGAGCAGGTGCTCCATCCGCTCCTCGGGGCCGATGAGGCGGCCCGACGCCGGGTCGGTCACCGCCGAGACGAAGCTGTCGACGCCGAGGTGCATGGACCGTCCCTCCGTTGGCAGGCCGCCGTGCGGCGGACCGGCCCAGTCAAGCAGGAGCGCGCCGGTCCCCGCTCCCGCGCCGCGTGAGGGCGCCGCCGGGCGGGCATCACCACCGCCATGGCGAGAGCGCGACCCGAGCGCGCCCGGGGGCACGACGCGCACGCCCCGCACCGCATCCCGCTGCGGGGCTGGCGGCAGGTGCTCGCGCGGGCGGCGCGGCACGTCCTCGACGACCGGCTGATGGCGCTGGCCGCCGCGGTCTCGTTCTTCGCGATCCTGTCGATCGCGCCGCTGCTGGTGACGGCGCTGTCGATCTACGGCGCGGTCAACACCCCCGAGCAGGCGCTGGACCAGCTCTCCTCGATCGCGGAGGTGCTGCCGCCCGAGCTCGAACCGCTCGTCGCCGAGCAGCTGACGACCATCACGACGGCGTCCACCCAGGTGCTCACCTTCCGCGGCCTCACCGGCCTGCTGGCCGCGCTGGTGACGGCGACGACGGCGGCGACCTACCTCATCGACGCGCTCACCCTCGCCTACTCCGAGACCGAGACCCGCGGCTTCCTGCGCCGAACGGGTCTGGCCGTCGCGTTCGTGCTCGGGGGCGCGCTGGTCATCGGCGGCGTCCTCGCCGGCATGGGGGCGCTGTCGGGGCAGCTCGACCGGCTGCCCGACCTGTTGCAGCCCTTCCGGCCGGCCCTGCTCTGGCTGACCCTGGCGCTGCTGCTCACCCTCGTGCTCGCCGTCCTCTACCGGGTGGCGCCCGACCGCACGCAGGCGCGCTGGCGGTGGCTCAGCGTCGGCGCGGCCGTCGCCACGGCGCTGTGGCTGGCGACGTCGGTCGGCCTGTTCGCGTACGTGCAGAGCCTCGGGTCCTACGAGACGACCTACGGCTCGCTGGGCGGCGTGGCGATCAGCATGTTCTGGCTGTGGCTGACCGTCTTCCTGGTCATCGTCGGCGCCACGGTCAACGCGGAGAGCGAGCGCCAGACCGCCCGCGACTCCACCGTGGGCCCCGAGCGCCCGCTGGGCGAGCGCGGCGCCGTCGTCGCCGACAGCGTGCCGCCGGGCGCAGCCGACTAGGCCTGCGCGGCCGGCTGCTCGGCACGCAGGTGCGCGTCGAGGAACCGCAGGATCCGCGTCCAGGCGTGCTCGGCCGAGGGGTGGTGGTAGTCGAACCCGGCCACCTTCTCGAGCACGCTGAACGGCCCCAGGTCGTGCCGGTTCAGGAAGGAGTGCCCGGCGTCCCGGTACTCGTGGACGTCGTGCGGTACCCCGAGCCGGGTGAGGACGCCCTCCAGCTCCTCGGCCGCACCGCGGAACACCGGGTCGCGCCTGCCGTAGCTCGCCACCACGGGGCACGCGCCGGCGAGCACCTCCTCGGCGTCCTCCGGGATGGCCCCGTAGTTGGGCGCGGCCACGTCGAAGCCACGGGTGGCCGCCAGCAGCGCGAAGCCGCCGCCCATGCAGAAGCCGAGCACGCCGACCCGCCCGGTCGTGTCGGGCCGCTCGACCAGCCAGCGCCGGGTGGCCTCCAGGTCGCCGAAGGCCGCGCCCTGGCCCCGGAGCATCGCCCGGAACGTCGTCCGCAGGCAGCGCAGCAGGCCGCCGGCGGTGAACAGGTCCGGCGCCACGGCCAGGTAGCCGGCGGCGGCGAGCCGGTCGGCCTGCTGCCGCGTGTCGTCGGTCAGCCCGAGCGCCTCGTGCACGACCACGACGGCCGGCCAGGGCCCCTCCCCCACCGGCGGCACCGCCAGGTAGCCGCGCAGCTCCGGCGCGCTCGCGGCGCCGGGGATCAGGATGTCGGGCACGGGCGCTCCCAGCGGTGGTCGGTCAGCTGCCCGGGCGGAACGGGTTCTTGCCCGCCCGGAAGAGGGTCTCCTGCGTGAAGCTGGCGGCCAGCGTGCCGCCCGCGGTGAAGATCGCACCGGTGTACCAGCCGCGTCCACCCGAGACCGTGCCCGGCTCCATGTCCATGAGCACCCACTCGTCCAGGGGCGCGTGCCGGTGGAACCAGACCGCGTGGTCCAGCGTCGGGCCGGGGCTCGCCTCGTCCTGCGGCATGTTCGCCAGCCCCGTGCCGATGTCGGAGAGGTAGGTGAGCACGCAGGCGTGCACCAGGTGGTCGTCGGGCAGCGGCACCGTCGTCCGGGACCAGAAGCGGGTGGGCAGCCGCCAGCCGTCGTCGGACTGGCCGGGCCGGCGGCTCTCCATGGTGAACAACCGCGGCATGCCGTGGCTGCGCAGCCCGTCGGGCCCCTCGACCTCGGGCATCTCCTGCACCGGGATGTCCGGGCCGGCGCCGCCGGCGTGGAAGGACGCCGCCATGCTGAAGATGACCTCGCCGCCCTGGACCGCCACCACGCGGCGCGCGGAGAACGAGCCGCCGTCGCGGTCGCGCTCGACGCGGAAGACCGTCGGCCGGGCGGCGTCGCCGCTGCGCAGGAAGTAGCCGTGCAGCGAGTGCGGCAGCCGGCCCTCGGCGACCGTCAGCCCGGCCGCCAGCAGCGCCTGCGCCGCGACCTGGCCGCCGTACAGCGGGAAGGGGTCGGCGAAGACCAGCGTGCTGCGGTAGAGGTCCCGGTCGATCTCCTCGAGGTCCAGGACGTCGAGCACGGTCGGCTCGGCCTCCTGCGGCGCGCGTCCGGGCTCGCTGGGCACTGGACCTCCAGGTTCGGGGTGGGATCGACGCCGCGACGATACGGTCGCCCGAGCGCGACCGACGTCACCGGCTCGGGGGACGCGGCAGGACGATCCGGCGGCCACCGCCGACAGGAGGCAGTGCTCGATGACGGGAACGATGCGGGCCCAGCGGTTCTACAAGGCGACCGGGACCTGGGCGGTGGAGGACGTCCCGATCCCGGAGCCGGGCCCCGGTCAGGTGCTGATCAAGGTCGCCTACTGCGGCATCTGCCACTCCGACCTCAGCCTGATCGACGGCGTCTTCGGCGGCCTGGGCACCCCCGACGTCGTCACCCAGGGGCACGAGGCGTCGGGCACCATCGCCGCCCTCGGGGAGGGCGTCACCGGCTGGTCGGTCGGCGACCGGGTCATCCCCGCCGCCGGGCGGCCCTGCGGCACGTGCGCCAACTGCGTGCGCGGGCCCGTCGGGCAGTGCCTGAGCATCCAGCTGATGGCCTTCGCCTACGACGGCGCGTGGGCCGAGTACACGGTCGCCGGGGCCTTCGGCCTCACCCAGGTGCCCGACGGCGTGCCGATGGACCAGGCCGCCATCCTCGCCGACGCGGTGTCCACGCCCTTCGGCGCCGTCGTGCACACCGGCCAGGTGCGCATCGGCGAGGCGGTGGGGGTCTGGGGCGTCGGCGGCGTCGGCACGCACATCGTGCAGCTGGCCCGCCTCGTGGGCGCCAACCCGATCATCGCCCTCGACCTCGAGGAACCCGTGCGGCAGCGGGCGCTGGAGCTCGGCGCCGACTTCGCCTTCGACTCCCGGGACCCGGAGCTGCAGTCGAAGATCGCCGAGGCCACCCGGGGGAAGATGCTCGACGTCGCCTTCGACGCCGTCGGGATCAAGGCCACCTTCGAGCAGGGCCTGGCGATGCTCGCGAACGGGGGCCGGGTCGTGGTGGTCGGGCTCAGCGGCGAGGACGCCTCGCTGGGCTCGACGCTGGGCTTCGGGCTCTCCCGGAAGCAGGCGCTGGGCCACCTCGGTTACCAGGGCACCGACATCGCGATCCTCGCCGACCTGGTGGCCTCCGGCCGGCTCGACCTGTCCCGCTCGATCACCGACGTCGTCTCGCTGGAGGACGTCGGCGAGGGCATCCGCCGGCTGCAGGAGCGCGACGGCAACCCCATCCGGATCCTCGTCCAGCCCTGATCCCCCGGCCGTCGCCCGGCGCCGCACTCCCGCGCGGGTGCGGCGCCGGGCATGAACGCGCCCTCCCCGCTGTTGGGGAGGGTGATGGTCCGCCCGCGCCGGCGTCGACCCCTGTCTCCTGACGCATCCTCGAAGGAATCCTGCTTGCCCGAGTCCACCTCCACCCCTTTCCCGCAGACGGCCCGCCGCCGCGAGCGCTCCGCCGGGCGCGAGCGCGCCGCGCGGGACGGCGACCGGGCAGCAGCCGCCGCCGAGAAGCTGGCCCAGCAGAGCTGGGTCGAGGGCGCCGAGCCCGCACTGCCCACCCGCGAGACCCGGCCCGAGGACGTCGTCTTCCACCTCGGCCCCACCAACTCCGGCAAGACCTACGAGTCGCTGCAGGCCCTGGCCGAGGCCGGCTCCGGCGTCTACGCCGCGCCGCTGCGGCAGCTGGCGCACGAGGCGTACGCCAAGCTCTCCGCCCTGCTGCCCGAGGGCACGGTCGGCCTGTCCACCGGCGAGGAGGAGATCGACCCGTTCGCGCCGATCGTCTGCTGCACCGTCGAGAAGGCTCCGCCGCGCGGCGAGATGCTGGTGCTCGACGAGGCGCACTGGGTCACCGACCCCGACCGCGGGCACCACTGGGCGCGGCTGCTGCTGACCGGCGAGTACCGGACGATGCACCTGATCTCCGCCGCCGAGGCCTACCTGGTGCTCAAGCCCCTGGTGTCCGACGCCGAGCACGTCGAGGTCGTCAACCACAAGCGGCTCTCGCGCCTGGACGTGCTGCGCGCCCCGGTGCGCCCGAACGGCGTCCGGCCGCAGACCCTGGTCGTCGCCTTCTCCCGCAAGGCCGTCTACGCCGCGGCCGCCGAGCTCGACCAGCACCGGCCCGGCAAGGTCGGCGTGCTCTACGGCGCCCTCCCCCCGGCCACCCGGCGCGAGGTCATCGAGCGGTTCACCGACGGCGAGCTCGACGTGCTGGTGACCACCGACGTGATCGGCCACGGCATCAACGTGCCGGCCACCACCGTGCTGTTCGCCGAGACGACGAAGTTCGACGGCCAGGAGATGCGGCCGCTGCGCACCTGGGAGGCCGCCCAGATCGCCGGCCGGGCCGGCCGCTACGGCCTGACCGGGCACGGCACGGTGGGCATCCTCATCGGCGTCAGCGGCCTCAAGCCGGTGGGCGCGCTGGTGGCCAAGGGCGCCGCCGTGGCCCGCGGCGACGAGATGAGCGACCTGCCCAAGCGGGCGCCGCGGCTGCGGCCCGAGCTCGAGGACCTCGGCGCCATGGAGGCCGTCGACCTGCCGGAGGCGCTGGTGCGCTGGATGGCGTGGGCGCGGGCCGCCACCCGCGACCAGGCGATGACCGCCGACGACGTGACCAGCCTGGTGCTGCGGGTGCACGCCCTGCTGCCGCTGCTGCGCGGTCCGCTCGGTGCGGCCGGTGACCTGGAGACCGTCTGGCGGCTGGTCAACCTGGCCATCGACTACAACCCGCCCCGCCGCACCCGCTGGCTGGTGCTGGCCAAGGCCGCGCTCCAGCACGCCGTCGGCATCCCCGTCCCCCCGGAGACCGTGCTGCCCGACGTCCCGCGCGGCGGGTCGGTCGAGGAGTACGAACAGGCCGCCGCCGCGGCCCGCGACGCCCAGACCCTGCTGCGCCAGTTCCCCGGCGTCGCCGGGCTCGACGGGGACGACGCCGCGTGGGTCGAGGAGGAGTGCGCGGAGATGATCACCGAGCTGCTCCCCGACGCGATCGCGCTGGGCCGGTCCGGGACCTGCACCTCCTGCGGCTCGTCCATCGCCCCGTGGTTCACCACCTGCCGGCCGTGCAGCGCGCCGTCCGGTCGCCCGGGCGGGGACCGCGACCGCCGTCCCTCGTCCGGTGGCCGCCGGACCGCGGGCCGGGCCGCCGGCCGCGCGCTCGGCGGGCGCCAGGGCGGACCGCGCGGGCGCTCCCGCCGGGGCTGACCCGAGGATGGGTGGCATGCGCCTGCTGCTGGAGTACGCCCTCGTCCCCGACTACCTGGAGCGGCGCGCGGCGCTGCGCGAGGAGCACCTGGCGCTGGCGCGCGCGGCGCACGAGCGGGGTGAGCTGCTGCTCGCCGGCGCGCTGCCCGACCCGTACGACCGCGCGCTGCTCGTGTGGACCGCACCCCGCGAGGTCGTGGAGCGCTTCGCCGAGCAGGACCCGTACGTCCGCCACGGGCTCGTGTCCGGCTGGACCGTCCGGGAGTGGAACGTCGTCGTCGGCGGACAGCCGTAGCCGACGCGCCGCCCGCACGCGTGCTCGTGCGCCCGCACGGGTAGTCCGCACCCGGCAGCGGACAGGCGGACGAGGAGCACGGGATGACCACGAGCACGGGCGACCGGGACGTCGTCGACATCCTCACGACCGACCACCACGAGGTGCTGGCGCTGATCGGCCGCATCCCGTCGGCGGACCAGGGCGAGCGCCGGGACATGGCCGACATGGTGATCGCCGAGCTGATGCGGCACGCGATCGCCGAGGAGATGCACGTCTACCCCGCGATGCGGGAGCACCTGCCCGACGGCGAACGCCGCGTCGAGCACGACATCGAGGAGCACCAGGAGCTCGTCGAGGTCATGAAGGAGCTGGAGGGCATCGACCCGGGCGAGCCGCGCTTCCTCACGACGCTCGGGCGGCTCGAGGAGGTCATGCGCGACCACGTGCAGGACGAGGAGGGCGAGCAGTTCCCGCTGCTGCGCGCGCACCTCTCCCGCGAGGAGCTGGTCGGCATCGGGACGAAGGTGCAGGCGGCGATGGCGGCTGCACCGACGCGGCCGCACCCCAGCGCCCCGCACAGCGCGCTGTTCCACAAGACGCTCGGTCCCGGCGTGGGGCTGGTCGACAAGCTGCGCGACAAGCTGACCGGGCGGCCCAACTCGCTCTGAGCCGCCGCGCTCACAGGTGCGGGCGGACGTTCTCCTGCCAGACGTCCCAGCCGACCCGCAGCACCAGCGCGCTGACGACGACGAGGAACGCGACGCGGATGAACCGGCTGCCGCGGGCGGTGGCCGTGCGGGCGCCGAGGTAGCCGCCCACCGTGTTGGCGGCGCCCAGCAGCAGGCCCAGCCCCCAGTACACGTAGCCGTGCGGCACGAAGAACAGCAGCGCGCCGAGGTTGGTGGCGCAGTTGACGATCTTGGCCTTGGCGCTTGCCTCGAGGAACGCGTAGCCGAGCAGCGACACCATCGCGAAGACGAGGAACGACCCCGTGCCCGGGCCCAGGATGCCGTCGTAGAAGCCGATGGCCGCGCCGATCAGCGCCGCCGTCCCGTGGTGCCGGCGCCCGGAGTGCCGCAGCGCGGTGACGTCGCCGAGCGCGGGCCGCAGCAGGGTGAACGCCCCGATGCCGACCAGCGCGACGACGATGACCGGCTTGAAGACGCTCGCCGGGAGCAGCGCGGCCACCGAGGCGCCGCAGAAGCTGCCGACCAGCGCGATCCCGGCCATCGGCAGCGCGGTGCGCAGGTCGGGCCGGACGCGGCGGTAGTAGGTGACGGCGCTGGTGGTCGTGCCGAACACCGAGCCGAGCTTGTTCGTCGCCAGCGCCTCGACGGGGCTGATCCCCGGGACCAGCAGCAGCGCCGGCAGCTGCACCAGGCCGCCCCCGCCGACGACGGCGTCGATGAACCCCGCGGTGAGCCCGGCGAGCAGCACGAGCACGAGGGTCGCGGTGGAGAGCCCCTCCGGCAGGACGTCCACCGCGAGCAGGTCGGTCATCCCACTCCTCCCGGCCCGCCGACGTCCCGGCGGCACCGCGGGCCACTCCACCACGGCGCTCGAGCGGCCTGCGCACCGCCCTGGGGGTGGCGGCGTGGAGGTCTGGTCCGACCCGTCGTGCTCCAAGTGCCGCACCCCGCGACCCGGGCGGCCCGGGACGACGAGGCGCTGCGCGAGATCACCGGCGCCTGAACGCCCGGCTCAGGACGCGTCGGCCCAGGACATGACCACCGACACGTCCAACGGGAAGTCGAGCGGGAACCCGCCGAACAGCAGCCGGCCCGCCTCGGCCGCCGATCCGCGCACCGCCCCGACCACGTCGTCCGCCAGGTGCTCGGGGGTGTGCACGAGCACCTCGTCGTGCAGGAAGAACACCAGGTGCGGCCGGTCGGCCAGCCGGCCCTCCCCCAGCTGCCACAGCCGGTTGCGCAGGTCGGCCAGCCAGCACAGCGCCCACTCGGCGGCCGTCCCCTGGACGACGAAGTTGCGGGTGAACCGCCCCCGGGCGCGGCGCCGCCGGTCGCGGTCCTCGCGGGAGCCGCCGTCGTCGTCGGGGGGCTCGCCGAGGTCGGCCGGGCGGTCCCACCCCGCCGACGGCGAGCCGCGGCCGAGCAGCGTGCGCACCACCTCGCCGCGTTCCCCCGCCCGCGCCGCCTCCTCGACCAGGCCGATCGCCCGCGGGTAGCGACGGGCCAGCCGCGGCATCATCCGGCCGCTCTCCCCGCGGGTCCCGCCGTAGAGCGCGCCGAGCACCCCGACCTTCGCCTCGGCCCGCGTCGCGACCACCCCGGCCGCCACGATGCCCTCGTACAGGTCGGTGCCGCGCGCCGCCTCGGCCATCGCCGTGTCGCCGCTCATCGCGGCCAGCACCCGCGGCTCGAGCTGGGCGACGTCGGCCACGACGAACCGCCACCCCTCGTCGGCGACCGCCGCCGGCCGGACCTGCACCGGCACCGACAGCGCCCCGCCGCCGTTCGACGCCCACCGGCCGGTGACGACCCCACCGGGCACGAACCACGACCGGAACCGGCCCTCGCGCACCCACGCGTCCAGCCACGCCCAGCCGTTGGCCGTCATCAGCCGGGAGAGCCGGCGGTACTCCAGCAGCGCCGGCAGCGCCGGGTGCACCAGCTGCTCCAAGGTCCAGGAGCGGGTGTCCGGGACCTCGAGGCCGGCGCCCCGGAGCGCCCGCAGCAGGTCGGCCGGCGAGTCGGGGTTCAGGTCGGGGGCGCCCAGGGCTGCCCGCGCCTCCGCGGCCAGGCCCTCGAGCACCGCCGGGCGCCGGCCGGCAGCCGGCCGCGGGCCCAGCAGCCCGGTGAGCAGCCGGTCGTGGACGTCGGCCCGCCACGGCAGGCCCGTGTGCGTCATCTCCGCGGCGACCAGCGACCCGGAGGACTCCGCGGCGAGCAGCAGGCCGAGCCGGCCGCGCTCGGCCGACGCGGCGAGCGCCGCCTGCTGCCGCGCGTCCTCGGCGACGGCGTCCAGCCGGTCGGCGGGGTCCGCCAGGGGGAACAGCCCGGTGTCGACGGCGGTGACCGGCTGGAGGGCGTCCCAGCCGGGTGTCTCCTCGTCCGCCAGGAGGGCCTGGTCGACGGCCGGTGACCGGCGCAGCAGCGCGTGGCTCAGCCGCAGGTCCGTGCAGCGCGCGATCCGCACCCCGCGGGCGAGCAGCTCCGGGTACCAGCGGGTGGTGCAGTCCCAGACCCAGCGCACCGGCTCGGGGCCTGCCTCGCGCGCGGCGACGAGGGCGGGGAGCTCCTCGGCGGGCACCCGGGTCGACCCGGCCGGCTGCCGGACCTCGACCTCCCGGCCGCGCCGCACCAGGACGATCCGCTCCACGCGGGCAGTGTCCTCGACCGGTCCGACAGCCGGCGCGCGGCGGCTGAGCGAGGCGCCGTCGGGGTAGGGCCGGTCGCATGGATGCCATCTCGTTCGGCAAGGCCGGTCTGCAGGGCTGGCGCGCGAGGGTCGCCGACGCCGTGGCGGCTCCTGTGGCGCGGCGCTCCGGTGTCAGCGACGACCAGGTGCGGGCGGCGGTCGGGGCGGCCTTCTTCGTCCTGTCGGTCGTCTACGTGGTCCAGACGGTGCGGCGGCTGGCCGGCGGCTAGCGTGCCGGCATGGCTGTCGACCCGCGCGGAACGGACCTGAAGCGGTACCTGCAGGAGGACCCGGGCGGTCCCGTCGTGATGCTCAACCTGCTGCGGTACGCCGAGGACGGGCGGGCGTCCTACGAGCAGTACGCCGAGGCGCTGCGCACGACGTTCCTCCC
Organism: Blastococcus sp. SYSU D01042; assembly: GCF_054050515.1. Classification (NCBI taxonomy): domain Bacteria; kingdom Bacillati; phylum Actinomycetota; class Actinomycetes; order Geodermatophilales; family Geodermatophilaceae; genus Blastococcus; species Blastococcus sp. SYSU D01042. The sequence goes on from NZ_JBJGZM010000004.1 coordinate 343,669, forward strand.
CCGCTACGGGGGCGAGATCCTCTACGCCGGCGAGGGGTCGACCGCCCTGGTCGCCGAGCCCGGCCAGGAGTGGGACGCCGTGCTGTGCATCCGCTACCCCTCGCGGGAGGCGTTCAGCCGGATGGTCGCCGACCCCGAGTACCAGCAGGTCACGGCGCTGCGCACCCGCGCGCTGACCGAGGCGGTGCTGCAGGCCACGACCCCCTGGTGAGGGCACCCTAAGTAGCGCCCGGGACACCGGACTACGGTTGCGGGCATGACCGAGGCACGACAGGCCGCCCGCCCACCCCGCACGCGGACGGCGCGGGTCGCCGAGGTGCTGCGCACCTCACGCGTGACCCCGCACGTGGTCCGCGTCGTCCTCGGCGGCGAGGGCATGGCCGGGCTCCCGTGCGGCGAGTTCACCGACCACTACGTCAAGCTGCAGCTGCCGCCCGCCGGCGCCGGCTACTCGGCGCCCTACGACGTCGAGGAGCTCCGCGGGCAGCTGCCGCCGGAGCAGTGGCCGGTCACCCGCACCTACACGGTGCGGTCCTGGGACGGCGACGCCGGCGAGCTCACCATCGACTTCGTGCACCACGGCGACGCGGGCGTGGCCGGCCCCTGGGCGGCCGCCGCGCAGCCCGGCGACCGGATCCAGTTCATGGGCCCCGGTGGCGCCTACCGCCCGCGGGCCGACGCCGACTGGCACCTGCTGGCCGGTGACGAGGCGGCGCTCCCCGCGATCGCCGCCGCGCTCGAGGAGCTGCCCGAGGGCGCCCGCGCGCTGGCCTTCGTCGAGGTCGCGGGGCCCGAGGAGGAGCAGGCCGACGTCGTCCCCCGGCCCGGCACCGAGCTGCGGTGGGTGCACCGCGGCGACGCCGCCCCGGGCGAGGCGCTGGTCGCCGCCGTCCGGGCCACCGAGCTCCCGGCCGGCCGCGGCCACCTGTTCGTGCACGGCGAGGCCTACGCCGTGCGCGAGCTGCGCCGGCACCTGCGCGCGCTCGTCGGCCTGGACCCCGCGTGGACGTCGATCTCGGGCTACTGGCGGCGCGGCGACACCGAGGACGGCTGGCAGTCCACCAAGCAGGAGTGGAACGCCTCGATCGAGGCGGAGGAGACGCCGGCCGGCGCCTGAGCGGCGGGGTCGGCACCGGGTCTGACAAGCTCGGAGGCATCCCGACCCCCACCTCAGGAGGACCCGTGCGCGCCGCCCAGATCACCACCCTCGACGGCCCCCGGGCGATCCAGGTCGTCGACGTCCCCGAGCCCGAGGCCGGGGACAAGGTCCTCATCGACGTGCACGTCGCCGGCGTCACCTACCCCGAGGTGCTGCAGAGCCGCGGCGAGTACCAGATGAAGCCCCCGCTGCCCTTCGTCCCGGGCAGCGAGGTGGCCGGCGTGGTGCGCTCCGCTCCCGACGGCAGCGGCGTCAGCGCCGGGCAGCGGGTGGCGGCCTTCCCGTCGCTGGGCGGCTTCGCCGAGGTCGTCGCCGCCCCGCCGTCGCTGGTGTTCCCGCTGCCGGACGGCACGAGCTTCGAGCAGGGCGCCGCGCTGCCGATGAACTACCTGACGATGCACTTCGCGCTGCGCCGCCGCGGCCGGCTCTCCGAGGGCGAGAGCGTGCTGGTGCACGGTGCCGCCGGCGGCCTCGGCACGGCGGCCGTGCAGCTGGCCAAGGCCTACGGCGCGCGCGTGCTCGCCGTCGTCTCCAGCGACGCCAAGGGCGAGGTGGCCCGCGCGGCCGGCGCCGACGACGTCGTCCCGGCCGAGGGCTTCCGGGACGCGGTCAAGGACCTGACGGGCGGCCGCGGCGTGGACATGGTCGTCGACCCGGTCGGCGGCGACCGGTTCACCGACTCCCTGCGCAGCCTCGGCCGCGAGGGCCGGATCCTGGTGCTCGGCTTCACCGGCGGGGAGATCCCGACGGTCAAGGTCAACCGGCTGCTGCTCAACAACGTCTCCGTCGTCGGCGTCGGCTGGGGCGCGTTCTGGTCGACGGGCGCTCCCGGCTTCCCGAAGGAGCAGTGGGAGGACCTCTACCCGCTCCTCGAGAGCGGCCGGCTCGACCCGGTCCTGGGCTCGGTGCACCCGCTGGAGGACGTCGTCGCCGCCGTCACCGAGCTCGACGAGCGCCGGGCCGCCGGCAAGGTCCTGCTCCGCGTCCGCGGCTGACCCCGCCGGGCTGCGGCGCTACTCCCCCAGGAGGCGCCGCAGCCGGCGGGCGGGCTCGAGCACCAGCACGCCGGGCAGCCGCAGGGCGGCCGAGGCGACCCGCACCCCGAACCGGAGCAGGTCCGGCCACTCGGCCGGCCGCGGCCGGACCGCTCCTGCACCCACGGGCCGCTCCCGGACCGGCGGCGGCACGGGGGGCAGGGGCAGCTCGGGCGCGGCCGGGGGCGGCGCCAGGACGTCCATCGCCGGGGAGCTGCGGCGCGGTGCGCGCAGCGAGGCGAAGGAAGGGATGGGCGGAGCCGCGGGCGACTCCTCCTCGTCGCTCCCCCGTCCACGACCGGTCGTCGGCACGGCGGGTTCCTCCAGGTGGCTCTCCGGGATCGGGGCGGGCGCGGCGGAGCGGCGCCGCCCGGGGCCGTCGACAGTAGCCGCGGCCCCGGGAGCGCCCCCCACCCCGGTCAGCGGTAGTTCACGTGGGGGTGGTCCATGTGGTTGGCCGTCGGGCTGCCGCGGTTCTCCATGGGCTTCCAGACGCCGGGCGAGCTCATCATCCGCTGCTTCCAGATGACGTACTCCACGCCGAGCTCGTCCCAGTGCGCGACGTGGTAGGCCACGATCGCGTCGCCGAGCGCCCCGTTGCTCATCACCATGTAGTCGACGGCGAGCCCGGACGGGTGCCCGCCCGGGTCGGCAGCGCTGGCGCGGGTGCCGCCCAGGGTGATCGACGCCGCGCCCGGCACGTTGCTGACGACCTTGTCCGCGGCGGCCTGCGCCCGGGGGTTGATCGGCCCGGCGGTGTTGTTGATCTTCGCCCGGACGGTGGCGGCGACGGAGCCCGCAGCCTCGGCGACCGCCGCGGCCGGGGCCTTCGGTGCGGGGGCCGGCGCGGTGGCCCGCGCCCGTGCCGCGGCCTGGGCGGCCTGGGCGGCCTGCTCCGCGGCGGCCTGCTCGGCCGCGCGCTGGGCTGCTGCGGCCTCCTCGGCCGCCTTCGCGAAGGCCGCGGCGGCCTCGGCCTCGGCCCGCTGCCGGTCGAGGACCGCCTGGTCGGCGGCGGCCTGCGCGAACGCGGCCGCGGCCTCGGCGTCCTCGCGGCTGCTGCGGCTGGCGGTGAGGTCGGTGAGCGACTGGAGGTCCTGGGTCACGTCGACCGGTCCGGCGGCGTCGTCCAGCCCGAGCTGGGCGGCGACGCTGACCGACTGCGCGTCGACCGGCTCGGCCTGCGCGGCCGGGCCGGTGCCGGCGATCGCGCTGACGAGGACCGCGCCGGTGGCGGCGACGCCCAGGTAGACGGCCGGCCGGCGGGTGCGGGCCGGGGGCCGGCGGTGGCCGGCGGCGGACGGGGTGGAGAACCGGCCGGTCAGGCCGGAGACGAGCGTGCGGGGGTGCATGGGTGCGGGTGCTCCGGGGGGATGCGTGCAGCAGCGTCCGACCAGGGACGACGAGGGGCTGCGACGGGTGTGCGGTCTGCGGGCGCTGCGGCTCCAGGGCGTACCGCCGCGGGGCGGACCACCGGGGGTGCCGGTGCGGGACCGCGGGCGTACCGGGACGTCGCCGCCGGAGGAGGACGGCGCGTGCGCGGAGCGGCAGGCAGCGCTCAGCTGTGCGGGGTCTCCCGCGGGGTGGAGGGGCGGGTGGACCGGGGTCGTGCGGTGGTGCAGGGGCGCGCCATCCGGCGGCTCTCCGTTCTTCCGATACCGCTTACCGGGTTAGCTGACGGATTCGGGCTCAGAAGTGCCCTACCCGCGGCGGGCACGTGCCCGGCGCAGGATTCACCCCAGTGCTGCAGTGGGTCCCCGGCTCGCCCGCGTCCCAGGAGGACGAGGGCGACTCAACGGCGTCCGGCGGCTTCCCCGGGTGGGGAGGTTGCGACCTCCGGACCGCTCAACGGTAACCACCGTTACGGTTCCGTGACAATCCGCTCGGGCGTGACGCGCCTCATGGGTGCCGGGCGCCGGTGACGAAGGCGCGCGCCTCGCGCAGCCACGCCACGCACTCCTCCTCGTCCGGCGACGGGATCTGCACCCACTCGCGCATGGGCCGCCCCGCGCGCGGCGAGCAGGGCAGCCCCCGCCCGTCGGCGATCAGGGCGCGCACGCGCTCGGCGGGCAGCTTCACGGTGAGCTGGTCGCCGCTGGCGAAGCCGTACGACCGGCCGCCGGCGGCCAGGGCGGGGGCGTGCAGCATCCGGTGCTCCTCGTCCTCCGGGTGCTCGGCGAGCACCCGGCGGACGGCGGCGGCGAAGACCTCACCGAGGTCGGCCACGTGCCTGCTCCCTCCTGCTGGGGGGCTCAGAGGCGGCGCAGCGCCGCCAGCGCCTCGCCGGCCATGCGCGACGAGCCGAGGGCGTTCGGGTGGACGATGACCGGGTTGGTGCCGGCAAGGACCGGCTCCACCCAGCGGACGCCGACGGGCTGGCAGGCGTCGTGCCCCTCGGAGGCCCGGCTCAGGTCGACGTAGGTCACGCCGGCCGCGTTCGCGGCCCGCCGGACGGCGTCGTTCAGCGTCGCCTGGACGCCGCGCAGGTAGGGGACGTCGCCCACCGCGACCGGCATCAGCGGGAAGCACCCGCCGGTCGCGGGCAGGATCGAGGGGTAGCCGAGGATCGCGATCTCGGCGTGCGGCGCCCTGGCGCGCACGGCCTTCAGCACCTGCACCAGCGAGGGGTAGGTCGTGTTCCGGATGGTGTCCTCGAAGGAGGCGCCGTAGCGGTCCCGGCACGGGCTGCCCTGGCCCAGGGTCGAGAGCCCGGCGGCGCCGCACTGGGTGATCGCGTTGATGAACACCCCGCTGTCGTTGCCGCCGATGGTCATGGTGATCACGTCGGTGTCGCGGGTGACGGCGTCCAGCTGCGGGGCCACGCCCGGGTGCTGGGGGGCGAGGTAGTCACCGGTGTCCGCGCCGCCGCACGTCACGTCCGTCAGCTGCGCCCCGGTGACCGCCGCGATGACGTGCGGGTAGTTCGCCGTCGAGCGCAGGCACTGCGGCGGGGCCGTGAGGTCCGGCGGCAGCACGCCGGAGGCCGCGCTGTAGGAGTCCCCCAGCGCCACGTAGCGGACCGGCCCACCGGCCGAGGACGACGGCGCGACGACCACCGAGGTGACGAGGAGGGCGAGCAGCAGGACGACGAGACGGCGCACGGTGAGCTCCGGGGAGGCGGGGACGGGGCCGCTGGGGACAACGACGCCGTGGTGCCCGAGTTACGCAGCTCACACGCGCGAGCGTGGGAAGTACTCCTTCCGGATGCTCCCACCCGCCCCGAAGGCCTCCCGCCGTCCACGGGAGTTCACACGCCTGACACGATCACCCGACATCTCCCGGGCCGGGGTCCGCGCCGCTCCTCATGCGAGGGGCGCGGTGGCTGGATCGTGCCCGGGAGGAGAAGGTGGGTCGTAGCGGATGGAGAGGATCCTCGTGACTGCCATTGACGCGGTACTGGACGAAGCTGGACTGACGAACGAAGCCGTCCGGTCCTACGTGAAGCACTGGGCACAGCACACCGGCGCGGAGCGGGTGGAGGTCGTCAACGCCTCCGACGACGCGCGGCTGCTGGCCGAGGCGCTGGAGGCGGGCGAGATCCTGCCGGCGGGCGAGGGGCGGTACTACTCCCGCAGCCACCCGAAGGACACGGCCCGCTCCGAGGAGCGGACGGTCGTCGCCACGAACAACCCCGAGGACAAGGGCGAGTACAACAACTGGCGCCCCGCGTCGGAGATGCGCCCGATGCTCGAGGAGCGGATGGCCGGCAGGTCCGCGGGCAAGACGATGTACGTCGTCCCCTACGTGATGGCCCCGCCCGGATCCCCGCTGCAGCCCTTCGCCACCGGCGTCGAGCTCACCGACACCCGCACCGTGGTCCTGCACATGATCCGCATGGCGCGGGTGGGCGTGCAGTACGTCAACGACCTCGCCGACCAGGACTACTTCGTCCGCGGCGTGCACGTGACCGGCGACCTGGACAGCCTGGGCCAGGGCACGGCCGAGGACCAGCGCTACTTCGTGACGATCGCCGACGAGCGCACGATCCTCCACTACGGCTCCTCCTACGGCGGCAACGCGCTGCTGGGCAAGATCGCCCACGGCCTGCGCCAGGCGACCTACGACGGCTGGGCGTCGGGCAAGTTCCTGGCCGAGCAGTTCCTGCTCCTGGGGATCACCGACAAGGAGACCGGCCGCACGTACCACATCTGCGGTGGCATGCCCAGCGCGTCGGGCAAGACGAACCTGGCCATGATCCTGTCGCCCGACGCCCTGGGCGACCGCTACCAGGTGCACTTCTACGGCGACGACATCGCCTGGCTGTGGGTCGACGAGGAGGACGGTCGCGTCTACGCGATCAACCCCGAGTTCGGCGCCTTCGGCGTCGCCAAGGACACCAACGAGGTGACCAACCCGACGGCCGTCGAGGCGATCTCCGAGGGCACCGGCACGATCTTCACCAACGTCGCCTACAACGAGAAGACCCAGGACGTCTGGTGGGAGGGCAAGTCGAAGAACCCGCCGGCCGACACCGACGGGTGGCGCGACTGGAAGGGCGAGCTGATCTCGGAGCGGTCCGAGGACGCGAAGGACGAGCCCTGGGCGCACCCGAACAGCCGGTTCACCACCACGCTGGCGAACATCCCGAACATCGCGCCGGACTACGAGAACCCGAAGGGCGTCCCGGTGGACGCGATCATCTTCGGTGGCCGCACCCGTGACCGCGAGCCGCTGATCCGCGCGATCACCGACCTCGCCGAGGGCGTCTACGACGGCCTGACCCTGGGTGCGGAGGCGACCTTCGCCGCCGAGGGCACCGAGGGCGTCCTGCGGTACGACCCGATGTCGATGCGGCCGTTCATGGCCTACTCCGAGGGCCGGTACGCCGAGCACTGGCTGAAGATCATCGGTGCCGCGGAGGACCAGCCGGTCTTCGCCCACGTGAACTGGTTCCAGCGGGGCGAGGACGGCCGCTTCCTGTGGCCGGGCTACCGGGACAACCTGCGCCCGCTGCTGTGGCTCATGCAGCTGCGCAACGGCGAGGTCACCGGCCGGCAGACCCCCGTGGGCATCGTGCCGACCAAGGAGGAGCTGCAGCTCGAGGGCATGGACGACCTGCGTCCGGACGACCTGGAGACGCTCCTGTCGATCGACACCCACCGCTGGCAGCAGGAGATGGCGCACCGCGAGCAGCACCTCTCGCTGTTCCGCGACATGCCCGAGGAGATCTGGGCGGCGCACCGCCGCGTCTCCGACGCCCTGGACGCCGAGGCGACGTGATCCGCGGAGGGCTCGCACCCTCCTGAACGACGAAGGCCCCGACCGCACGGTCGGGGCCTTCGTCGTCTCTCCGGCGCGCTCCTGCCGGCGTCCCGCCAGGCCGACCCTGCAGGATCCGTCCGCCCCGCGTGCAGCGCCGGGCGGGGGTCGATGCGTCTGACCAGGTGGAGACCACTGACGGGAGCAGGGCATGACGTTCGAGGAGTTCGTGGCGGCACAGGGAGCTCCCCTGCTGCGGCTGGCGTTCGTCCTGACCGGCGACCGGTACCTCGCGGAGGACCTGACCCAGACGGCACTGGCTGACGCCTACCGGCACTGGCGGAAGGTCACAGCGGCGGACGACCCGGCGGCGTACGTCCGGCGGATGCTCGTGAACGCGCACCTGAGCTGGCGACGCCGTCGGTCGAGCACCGAGCGCCCGACCGATCTGCCCGACACCTCGCTCGACCCCGCAGCCGCTCCCGGTGACGCCCTCGCAGCCCGGGAGCAGATGCGCACGCTGCTGGCCGACCTGGCCCCACGGGCGCGCACCGTGCTGGTGCTGCGCTACTCCGCCGACCTCGACGACGCCGCGATCGCCGAGGCGATGGGGACAACCGCGAGTTCCGTGCGGGCGACCGCCTCCCGCGCCCTGGCCGGTCTCCGGTCCACCGCCGTCATCGACACCGTCCAGGAGGCACCATGACCGACCCGATCGAGCGCCGGCTCCGCGAGCTCTTCGCCGCCGAGGCGGCTGGCGCCCCGGACGCGGGTGGCCTGGCCGCCGTCGCCGTGCACACGGCGCAGCGCCGCCGACGCACGCAGCGGACGTGCGCGGCCCTGCTCGTGGCCGCGGTGGTGGCCGTCGGGGGCGGCACCGTCGCAGCATGGGACCCGGGCTCCGGGGATACCTCGCGCGTGGTCGCCGACACCGCGCCGCCGACCGGTGTGGGCGCCCTCCCTGGCAGCGCGAGCGGGGACTGCCAGGGCTACTCGCCCGTCGGGCTCGCCGGCCATCTCACCCAGGAGGGCGCCTTCGCCTTCGCCGGCACCGTGACCGGGGTCGAGCCGGGCACGGACCTGGGTCCGGAGATGGCTCGTCAGAAGATGACCGTCACCTTCCGGGTGCAGACCTGGTACGCCGGCGGCTCCGGCGCGACGGTGGACGTGGTCCTGGACGGGCCCGACACGGAGGACTCGAGCGTCTCGACGTACGGCATCGGTACCCGCCTGCTCGTGTCCGGGGTGCTCGCCCCGACCGAGCGCGCATCCGGCACGCCGACCGCCACCGGGGACATGGCCCTCTTCGGCTTCTCCTGCGGCTACACCCGTTACCACGATGAGGCCACCGCTGCGGAGTGGGCCGCCATCGCGGCCGGGGAGCTGCCGGCGGGCCCACTACCGGCCACCGACGCTGCGAGCTGCCCCGAGTACTCCCCCACCCTGATCGCTGCGAAGGATTTCGCCCTGGACGGGACGATCACCGGGATCGGGGAGCAGCGCTTCGCCCCGCTGCCCGGAGAGACCGAGGCCGAGAGCTACTACTCGGTCACCTTCCGCGTGCACGCCTGGTACCGGGGCGGCGCCGGCGAGACGGTGACCCTGCACATGGACGGGCCCTACCCGCGGACGCCGGAGGGAGAGTCCGTCGAGACCTACGTCCACGGCACCCGCCTGCTCGTCTCGGGCGTGCTGAGCGACGTCGAGGGTCGGGGCTTCATCGGCGAGGGCTGCGGATTCACCCGGTACTACGACGAGACCACCGCTGCGGAATGGGCCGCCGCCACGGACTGACGCGGGAACGACGAAGGCCCCGACCGACCGGTCGGGGCCTTCGTCCGGTGTTGCTCAGTCCAGGTAGTCGCGCAGCACCTGGGAGCGGCTGGGGTGGCGCAGCTTGCTCATCGTCTTGGACTCGATCTGCCGGATCCGCTCGCGGGTGACCCCGTAGACGCGGCCGATCTCGTCCAGCGTGCGCGGCTGGCCGTCGGTGAGGCCGAAGCGCAACCGGACCACGCCGGCCTCCCGCTCGGACAGCGTCTGCAGGACGCTCAGCAGCTGGTCCTGCATCAGGCCGAAGCTGACGGCGTCGACGGCGACGACGGCCTCGGAGTCCTCGATGAAGTCACCGAGCTGGCTGTCGCCCTCGTCGCCGATGGTCTGGTCGAGGCTGATCGGCTCCCGGGCGTACTGCTGGATCTCCAGCACCTTCTCCGGGGTCAGGTCGAGCTCCTTGGCCAGCTCCTCCGGGGTGGGCTCGCGGCCGAGGGACTGCGACATCTCCCGCTGGATGCGGCCGAGCTTGTTGATGACCTCGACCATGTGCACCGGGATGCGGATGGTGCGGGCCTGGTCGGCCATGGCGCGGGTGATGGCCTGCCGGATCCACCACGTCGCGTAGGTCGAGAACTTGAAGCCCTTGGTGTAGTCGAACTTCTCGACCGCGCGGATGAGGCCCATGTTGCCCTCCTGGATCAGGTCCAGGAACGCCATGCCGCGGCCGGTGTAGCGCTTGGCCAGCGACACCACCAGGCGGAGGTTGGCCTCCAGCAGGTGGTCCTTGGCCCGCTCGCCGTCCCGGGTCACCCAGGTGAGCTCGCGGCGCCGGGTCACCGGCAGGGTCTCGCCCGCGGCGGCGGCGTCGGCGAGCTTGTGGCTGGCGTAGAGCCCGGCCTCGATCCGCTTGGCGAGGTCGACCTCCTCCTCGGCGGTGAGCAGCTTCACCCGGCCGATGAGCTTGAGGTAGGCGCGGACGGCGTCGGTCGAGGCCGTCATCTCGGCGTCCTTGCGGGCCTTGCGCAGGGCCGCGGACTCCTCCTCGTCGCCCCACTCGAACTCGCCGGTGGGCGCGCCTGCGGCGGCCTCGCCGTCGGCCTCGGGCGCCTCGGCGTCGTCCTCCTCGTCGACCTGCGCGGTCGTCGCGATGGTCACGGCCTCACCGGGGGTCGCGGCCTCGAGGAGGTCGTCGGCGGCCGGCTCGTCGTCGGCCGGCTCCGCCGCAGCGGCAGCAGGCTTCGGCTTCGCCGGCGCCTTGGGCTTGGCGGCGGCCTTCGGCTTCGCGGGCGCCTTGGGCTTGGCGGCCGCCTTGGCGCGGGGCTTCGTGGCCGGCGCGGGGGCGGGGTCGCCGGTCCCCTGGGGGGCCGGCTGGGCGATGTCGGTCGCAGTCATCGTCGCCTCTCGTGACGGGATCGGACGGCGTCGCGAGAACCTGCAGTCCTAGCGGAGAGGCCGGCACGTGCGCGACGAGGAGCCGGCACGCGCTGAGGGGTGGGGGTCGGATGTCCTGCGGTCCCGGCCGGATCGGCGCGTTCCCGGGGACGACGAGTCATTTTAGCCCGTGCTCGGCGCCGGTGCCGCCGCCCTCCGTCCCGCGTCGCCCGCGGGGGTGGGAGGGGCGTGTTCCGGACGCCGCCGTCCGGGGCACAGCGACCCGGATGCGGACGCCGACGGAGGTGCTCGGCCGGGCGCGCCGGGTCTGGGCCCGCCATCCCCGGCTGGGGATGGCGCTCAAGGCCGCGCTCGCGGCCTCGCTGGCCTGGGCGCTGGTCCGGCTCGTCCCCGGACCGGCGGCCGACTACCCGTACTACGCCCCGCTCGGCGCGGTGATCGCCACGTCGACGACGCTGACCGGATCGGCCCGCGAGGCGGCGCAGGCGGTGACGGCGATCTCGCTCGGCGCCGCGGTCGCGCTCGCCGCGGAGGCCCTCGCCGGGCCCAACCTGCTGACCATCGCGCTGGTGGTCGCCGTCGGCGTCCTGGTGGCCGGATGGTCCCGGCTGGGCGGCGCCCGCAGCTGGGTGCCGACGTCGGCGCTGTTCGTCCTGGTCATCGGCAGCGGCGACCCCACCGCCTACGTGCTCGGCTACTGCGGCCTGACCCTGCTGGGCGCCCTGGTCGGGCTCGCGGTCACCGCGGCCTTCCCGCCGCTCCCCCTCGCTCCCGCGCAGGCCCAGCTGCAGCTCCTGCGCACCGAGCTCGCCGAGCAGCTCGACGACCTCGCCGACGGACTGCGGCAGGAGAGCCCGCCGACCGAGGAGGGCTGGCGGGAGCGCACCCGCACCATCGACCCGCTGCTCGCCCAGATGCGGGCCGCCGTCGGGCAGGCGCTGGAGTCGCAGCGCGGCAACCGGAAGGCCCGCCGCTACGCCGAGGACGCCGGGCAGCAGGTGCGGCAGGCCCGCGCGCTGGAGCGGCTGACCCTGCTGGTCGAGGAGCTCACCGACGTGCTCGCCGACACCGAGCGCGCCGAGTTCGAGCAGGTGGCGCTCGGCCCGGCGCTCCGCCCGGCGACGGCCCGCGTCCTCGCCGCGCTGGCCGGCGCGCTCCGCTCCGTGCGGGCGGAGAGCGCGGACCCCGACGCGCTGCGGACGGCCGACGAGGCGCTGCGGCGGCTCACCGACGACGTCCGCCGCACCCGGACGTCCACCCAGGAGGACCTCTTCGTCGCCGGCAGCGTCATCGACGCGGTGCGCCGGGGGCTGATCTCGCTCAGCCCGCCGGACGACGCCGTCGCCCGCTCACCGGCTCCGCCCCACCGGCCGCCGCCCGCGGGGTGAGGGGCCGGTCAGGTGCCGATCTCGGTGCGGACGGCGTAGAGCTCGGGGAAGAAGGTCAGGTCCAGCGCGCGCCGCAGGAAGCCGACACCGGAGGAGCCGCCGGTCCCGGTCTTGGCGCCGATCGTGCGCTGGACGGTGAGCAGGTGCCGGAACCGCCACATCTGGAAGTTGTCCTCGATGTCGACCAGGCTCTCGCAGGCCTCGTACACGCCCCACGGCGTCTCGGTCGACTCGTAGATCCGGCGGAACACCGGCACCAGCCCGGCCTCGAAGCGCCACGGCTCGCGCACGTCGCGGGCGAGCACCGCCTCGGGGACGTCGAAGCCCGCCCGGCCCAGCAGCCGGAGGAACTCGTCGTAGAGCGTCGGTGCCTCCAGCAGCTCGGCGAGCAGCTGCCGGGCCGCGGGCTCCCCCTCGAACACCTGCAGCATCGCGGCGTTCTTGTTGCCGAGGAGGAACTCGACGGCTCGGTACTGGTGGGACTGGAACCCCGAGGCGTTCCCGAGCGCGCCGCGGAACTGCGCGTACTCCCGGGGCGTCAGGGTGGCCAGCACCGACCACTGCTCGGTGAGGGTCCGCTGGATGTTCTTCACCCGCGCCAGGCACTTGAGCGCCGGGTCGAGCTCGTCCGCGGCGAGGTAGCCGCGGGCGGCGACCAGCTCGTGCAGCACCAGCTTGAGCCACAGCTCGCTGGTCTGGTGCTGGACGATGAACAGCAGCTCGTCGTGGTGCTCCGGCCGGCTGCGCGGCTGCTGCGCGGCGAGCAGCTGGTCCAGCCCCAGGTAGCCGCCGTAGCTGCTGTCGGCGGTCAGGTCGGTGCGGATGGAACGTTCCAGCTCGCGCTCGGCGCGGGCCGGGTCGTCGGGGGCGGAGGCCATGGCCGAACGCTAGCCCTCCCGGGAGCCGCGCCGGCCCCTCTGGAAGAGTGCCCGTCCGTCGCTCGGCGGGGTGCTGCGCGAGATACCTCACACCGCCGCGGCTCACGTCGGCGGTCATTTCGTCCGACCATCTAGGGTGCGGCGCTCCGTGGGCGCCCTCCCGCGGTAGGCCAGAGAGGCAGAAGTGACTTCGGATCACGGCGTAGTAGCTGACAGCGCGAACCCCGACGTGGTGCTCGTGGGTGGTGGGATCATGAGCGCCACCCTCGCCGCGCTGTTCGGCGTCGTCGCCCCCGACTGGTCGGTCACCGTCTTCGAGGCGGGGCCGGCGCTGGCCGGGGAGAGCTCGGACGCCTGGAACAACGCCGGGACCGGGCACGCCGCGCTGTGCGAGCTGAACTACACCCCCGCCGGTCCGGACGGCCGGGTGGACGCGACCAAGGCCGTCTCGATCAACGAGCAGTTCCAGGTCTCGCGGCAGTTCTGGTCGCACCTGGTCCGCGGCGGGATGACCGGCTCCCCCAAGGAGTTCATCACCCCCGTCCCGCACGTCAGTTTCGTCACCGGCGACGAGGGCCGCCGCTACATGCGGGCTCGCTACGCCGCGCTCAAGGCCCAGCCGCTGTTCGCCGACATGGAGCACACCGAGGACCCCGACGTCCTCGCGCAGTGGATCCCGCTGGTCATGTCCGGCCGCGACCGCACCCAAGCGGTGGCCGCCACCCGCTCGGTGTCGGGCACCGACGTCAACTTCGGCGCGCTCACCAAGCTGCTGCTGGCCGACGCCGAGACCCGCGGCGTCGCCGCGCACACGAACCAGAAGGTCACCGAGATCGAGCGGGAGACCGACGGACGCTGGCGGGTGACCGTCCGCGACACGCGGACCGGCGAGCCGCGCACCGTCCGCACCCGCTTCGTCTTCGTGGGCGCCGGCGGTGGCGCCCTGCCGCTGCTGCAGCGCACCGGCATCCCGGAGATCGCCGGCTTCGGCGGCTTCCCGGTGAGCGGCATGTTCCTGCGGACCACCTCCCCGGAGCTGGTCAGCAAGCACCAGGCGAAGGTCTACGGGCAGGCCGCCGTCGGCGCGCCGCCGATGTCGGTGCCGCACCTGGACCTGCGGCTCATCGACGGCGACCACTCGCTGCTGTTCGGCCCCTACGCCGGCTTCTCCCCCAAGTTCCTCAAGGCCGGGTCGATGTTCGACCTGCCGCTCAGCGTCCGGCCGAACAACCTCGGCTCGATGCTCGGCGTCGCCCGCACGGAGCTGGCCCTGACCCGCTACCTCATCCGCGAGCTGCTGCAGTCCCGGTCCGCCCGCCACACGACCCTGCAGGGCTTCGTGCCCGAGGCCGAGCAGGCCGACTGGGACATGATCACCGCCGGCCAGCGCGTCCAGGTGATCAAGCGCGACCCGGCCACCGGCAAGGGCATGCTGCAGTTCGGCACCGAGCTGATCGTCGGCGCGGAAGGCACCATCGCGGGGCTGCTGGGCGCCTCCCCCGGTGCCTCGACGGCGGTCGCGGCGATGCTGACGCTGCTGGAGCGCTGCTTCCCCGAGCAGATCCCCGCCTGGAAGCCGCTGCTGCAGGAGGCGATCCCCTCCTACGGCCGCTCGCTGTCGCAGGACCCGGAGCTGCTGAGCCGGGTGCGCACCGAGACGATGCAGACCCTGGAGCTCACCGGCTGAGCCGCCGTCCCCGGGGCCCTCGACCGCCTGCCGGCGATCCCGGGGTACTGTTCCACCCGGTCGCTGTTGTACCTCTGCTCGTTCTCGAACGTCCGCAGTCGTCTCTGCCCTGACGTTCCTCTCGGTCCTGCCGGTCGGTGCGGCGGCCCCGGAGCGGCGAATTGCCGCTCCGGTCACCTCCAGCACGGAAGAAGAACGACATGGCTCAGGGCACTGTGAAGTGGTTCAACGCGGAGAAGGGCTTCGGGTTCATCGCCCAGGACGGCGGCGGCGCCGACGTCTTCTGCCACTACTCCGCCATCGTCAGCGACGGCTACCGCTCGCTCGACGAGGGCCAGCAGGTCGAGTTCGACGTCACGCAGGGCCAGAAGGGCCCGCAGGCGGAGAACGTCCGCCCCATCTGATCTGAACCGATCCCCGACGGGGGTCACGGCGCCTGGTGCGCCGTGGCCCCCGTCGGCGTTCTCAGCCCGGGAGGCTGACGGCGACGGTGGCGGCGAGCTCGCGGACGGCGTCCAGGTCGGCCGCGGACGCCGCACCGGTGAGGCTCAACGGCGCGGCCACCTGCTTCCAGCGCAGCGCCCCGGTGATGCGGGCGATGCTGGACAG
Organism: Blastococcus sp. SYSU D01042; assembly: GCF_054050515.1. Taxonomy (NCBI): domain Bacteria; kingdom Bacillati; phylum Actinomycetota; class Actinomycetes; order Geodermatophilales; family Geodermatophilaceae; genus Blastococcus; species Blastococcus sp. SYSU D01042. The sequence continues at coordinate 358,788 of NZ_JBJGZM010000004.1, forward strand.
GGCGCCCGCGGTGTCGTCGTTGCCGTGCACGTAGACCCCGTACGGCAGGCCGACGGTCGCCTCCAGGCACGGGTAGTAGACGGTGTCGAAGAAGTGCTTGAGCGCACCGGACATGTATCCGATGTTGGCCGGCGTCCCGAGCAGCACCCCGTCGGCGGCCAGCAGGTCGGCCGGGCCCGCCGACAGCGCCGGCCGCAGGACCAGCTCGGTCCCCTCGGCCAGCGCGACGCCCTCCTCCACCGCCTCGAGCACCGCCTGCAGCGCGGGTGAGGGCGTGTGGTGGACGACGAGCAGGCGAGCCATGCGGTGATCCTCCCGCGCCGCGCCGCCTCGCGGGCTCAGGGGCCCTGGTCGTCGCGGGGGCGCGGAGCGCGCCGTAGAGCCGGGCGAGGTCCGCGAGCTGGAAGTGCGCGTTGAGCCCGCTCGGGTTCGGCACCACCCAGGTGCGGGCGCCCCCGATCCGCTCGGACTGCTCGCCGAGTCCGGCCCGGGGACGCTCGAACGCCAGCCGGTAGGCACCGATGCCCAGGACGGCCAGGACGCGGGGCCGGTACCGGTCGACCAGCGCGGCCAGCGCGGTGGCCCCGGCGCGCAGCTCCTCCCGATCGAGCTCGGCCGCCGTCCGCGTGGGCCGGTCGACGTGCAACGCAGGCCAGAACCGGTTGCCCGGGCGGGCGAAGTGGTGCCCGCGCTCCGCCGACGTCAACGAGGGGTTGATCCCGCAGAACAGGACGTCCAGGCCGGGGGCCACGACGTCGGGCAGCGGCTTGCCCGGCCGCGGCTGGGGGGCGGAGGGCGCGGGCACGACGGTCCTCCGGGGTCCGGCCGGTCGGTCAGCTCCGGGCGACGACGTCGGTCGGCGCCTCGGGTGCCTGGCGGCCGGGCTCGATGCTGATGCCGTAGCTCGGGAACGCGTCGGCGCCCTCGGCCTCCAGGGTGTCCAGCTCCAGGTCCGGGCCGTCGACGTCGAAGGCGCCGAGGGCCTCGGGCGCGCCCCGGTCCAGACCCCACAGCACGTAGGTCTCGGCATCGCGGTCGTTGGGCTCGAGGGCGGAGCTGACCACCTGCACGCCGTCGTCGCGGGTGAGCAGCGTCGCCACGGTCCGCCCGTCGTCGCCGGTCACCGGGACGACCGTCGCCGGGCCGGGGCGCAGCAGCTGCTCGACCACCGCCGACTCCGCGGCCGCCAGGTCGCGCGCCTCGTCCCGGTCGCCGAGCAGCACGACCGTCCAGCCGCCCAGGCCCACCACCGCGGCGACGGCGGCGGCCGCCAGCACCGCGGTCCAGCGACGGCGCGGCGCGGGCACGGCCGCGGGCACGACGACGGCCGGCGGCGCCGCGGGCTGGGCCTGCGGCGCGGATGCGGCCGGCGCTCCGACGACGTCGTCCTGCGGCGTGCGGGCCACCTCCTCGCGCAGCCGCTCGCGCAGCCCCGGCGGGGGCTCGGCCGACGGCGCGGCCGTGGCCAGCCCCGCCATCACGTCGGCGGTCTCGTCGACGACCTGGCGGCAGCGCGCGCAGCCGTCCAGGTGCGGCAGGAACAGCTCGGCGTCCTCCGGCTCCAGGGCGTGCAGCGCCCAGCCGACGGCCAGCTCCTCGAAGGCCTCGGTGTGCCCGGGGCCGGGACGGGCGGCGCTCACCGGGCGCTCCCGTCGGTCGGCGCGGCCGCGCCCCGGCCCTCGGCGGCAGCCCCCGCGCTGCCGTCGAGGGTGGCGCGCAGCTTGCGCATCCCGGAGAGCATGCGGGTCTTGACGGTGCCCAGCGGCACGCCGGTCAGCGCCGCCACCTCCCGCTGCGTGTAGCCGCCGTAGTAGGCCAGGGCCAGCGCCTCGCGCTGCGCGTCGGGCAGCTCGGCCAGCGCCGTGCGGACCTGCTGGGAGACCACCCGGTCGACCGCCTGCTCCTCGGCGTCGCGGGTGGCCGTCGGTGCGTTCAGCGCCATGTCGTCCTCCGCCCGGCGGCCGCGCCGCCGGTGTCCCTCCTCGCGGCGGACCGCGTCCACCGCCTTGTGGTGCACCATCGCCAGCAGCCACGACGAGACGGCCGCGCGCCGCTCGTCGAAGGCGGCCGGGTTGCGCCAGACCGACAGGAAGACCTCCTGCACGACGTCCTCGGCCAGCCCGTCGTCGAGCAGGATGCGGCGGGCCAGCGCGAACGCCTGCCGACCGAACAGCTCGTAGAGCTCGTCGACGGCGCGCCGGTCGCCCGCGCGGACGCGGGCCAGCAGCGCCACGGCGGCCGGGTTCTCCGGCCGGCTCGCCGGTTCCTCCACGGCTGCCACGGTATCCGGCGGAGGCGCCGCGACGGCGCGCGCACCGCGGACGACGGTGAGCGGGAACCCGGCGGTCGGTCGCACGCGCTGCTCCTCGGGTCGATGGCACACCTTCCGGGAAGCATTCGTACCGATCGGCGGATCGGTTCACGCCCCCTGAGACTGGGCGGGTGCCTGCCGAGACCCTGCTCCTCCTGGTCCTCGGCGGGGTCGCCGTGATCGTCGCGGCCCACTGGGTGGCCGCCCGCACCGGCCTCCCGGAGGCCGCGCTGCTGACCCTCTGCGGCATCGCCTACGCCGTCCTCCCCGGCCCGAACATCACCCTCGACCCCGAGCTGGTGCTGCTGCTGGTCCTGCCCCCGCTGCTCTACAGCGCCGCGCTGGACTCCTCGCTGACCGCCATCCGCCGCAACCTGCGCACGGTGGTCAGCCTGTCGGTGCTGCTGGTCCTGGCCACCGCCCTGCTCATCGGCGTCGCGTTCGAGCTGTTCGTCGCCGGGGCGACCCTGGCGGCGGGCATCGCGCTGGGCGCCGCGGTGGCACCGCCGGACCCGGTGGCCGCCCTGGCGGTCGGCCGGAAAGTGGGCCTCCCGCCACGGCTGATCACGCTCATCCAGGGCGAAGGCCTGCTCAACGACGCGACGGCGCTGACCATCCTGGGCGTCGCGATCGCGGCCGCGCAGGGCGACGGCTTCTCCGCGCCCGGCGCGGTCGGGCAGTTCCTCGTGTCGGCGGTGGGCGGCATCGCGGTCGGCATGGCCGTGGCCGTCGGCGTGCGGCCGCTGCGCCGGCTGCGCAGCGACCCGCTGTCGTCCAACGCCATCTCGCTGGCCACGCCCTTCGTCGCCTACCTGCTCGGCGAGGCGGTGCACGTCTCCGGCGTCCTCGCCGTGGTGATCGCCGGCCTGGTCATCGGCCACCACAACCCGAGCTGGGCCTCGGGGGCGAGCCGGCTGCAGACCAACGCCGTCTGGCGGCTGGTCGACTTCGTCCTCGAGGGCATCGTCTTCCTGCTGATCGGCCAGCAGCTGCCGGGCATCATCGACGGGCTGGCCGCCTACGAGGCCTCCACCGTCTGGACGGCGTCGCTGGTCACCGTGGGCGTCGTCCTGCTGCTGCGGCCGCTGTGGCTGTGGCTGACCGAGCACCTGCCGCAGTCGCTGCACGTGCGGCTGAGCCAGGGCGTCGCCGACGACCCCGAGGCGCACGAGCACGGCCGGCTGACCGGCCGCGAGATCGTGGCGCTGAGCTGGGCGGGCACCCGCGGCGTCATCAGCCTGGCCGCGATCTTCTCGCTCCCGCTGGTGACGGAGTCCGGGGCACCGTTCCCCGACCGCGACCTGCTGCTGTTCTGCGCCCTGCTCGCGGTCCTGGTCACCCTGGTCGGTCAGGGGCTGACCTTCGCGCCGGTCGTGCGGGCACTCGGGCTGCGCGCCGACCAGGCGGACGAGGCGCGGCTGCGCAACGAGGCGCGGGCGGCCTCGGTGGAGGCCGGCCTGGCGCACCTCGCCGAGCTGGAGGCCGAGCGGCACGACCACGTCGACGACGAGGTGATCACCACCATCCGCGGGCAGCTGGCCACCCGGCTGACCCGCTACCGCCAGCGGCTGGACCTGCTGCAGACCGCCGAGGCCGGCGAGATCCCCATGTCACGGGAGTACGAGGCGGCCCTCCGGGTGCGTCGCTCGGTCATCGACGCGCAGCGCGCCGAGCTGCTCCACTGGCGGGACACCGGCCGGCTGCCGGACGAGAGCCTGCGCATCCTCGAGCGCGAGCTCGACCACGAGGAGCGGCTGCTGCCGGCGCGCCCCGGCGCCTAGGCCGGGGTAACCCGAGCAATCCGATCGATAAGGTGCGCTCGGCCCGTACCGGTTCGGAGGAGCTGCCCGTGAGCACCGTCGCCGTCGTCGGCAACCCGAAGCCGAATTCCCGCACGCGGGCCGCCGCCGAGCTGGTCGTCGAGCGGCTCACCGGCGCGCCGGCCGACGTCGTCATCGACGTCGTCGACCTGGGGCCGGGGCTGCTCGGCTGGGGCGACCCGGCCGTCGAGCAGGCGGTGGCGACCGTGCGCGCGGCGGAGCTGGCCGTCGTCGCCAGCCCGACCTACAAGGCCACCTACACCGGCCTGCTCAAGCTGTTCCTCGACCAGATCGGCACCGGCGACCTCGCCGGCGTCACCGCGGTGCCGCTCATGCTCGGCGGCGGTCCCACCCACGCGCTGGCGCCCGAGCTGCTGCTCAAGCCGGTGCTGGTGGAGCTCGGCGCGACGACGCCGACCCGGGGGCTCTACCTGATGGAGAAGGCGTGGGACGCGCCCGGCGCGCTGGACGGCTGGCTCGAGCGGGCCCGCGTCCAGGTCGCTGCGGCCCGCGCGGGGCTGCGCCGCTGATTCCCTACCAACCCGATGCGCTTGACAGGCAATGGCTCGCCTGGTCCTATCGGGACGTGGTCATCGCGAACGAGCTGTGCCGCCGGTCCGCCGTGGACCTGCTGCGGACGGCCAGCGCGCTGTGTCCGGCCTGCTGACGCACGCCCGGCCACCTCCACCCCCGCGCTCCCCCGGCACCGGTCCGGGGTCCTCGAGCGCGCCCCTCCCCCTGGATGTCCCCATGACGCACAGCACCCTCCTGCCCGGCACCCTCTCCACCCGGCCCCGCGGGGGCACCGCCCGCCGCACCGGCGCCGCCGGCCTCGCCGCCGCGCTGGCCGTGGCCTCCGACCGCTGGACCGACCTGGTCGAGTACCGCGCCGGCAGCCGCTGGACCCACCTGCTCCCGTCGTCGAGGGCCGCGGACCTGGTCGACCCCTCCCTGCACCCCGAGCTCCACGAGGCCCAGGTCTGGCTGCTCTCCTGGCTGCCGGACCAGGGCACGCCCCTGCACGACCACGGCACCTCCGCCGGCGCCTTCGCCGTCGTGCAGGGCGCGCTGCACGAGCGGGTCGTGACCGCCGCCCGCGACGGTGTCCGCGAGGCCGCCGAGGAGCTGACGGCCGGCCGGGTCCGGCACTTCGGCCGCCACCACGTCCACCAGGTCACGAACACCGGCCCCGCGCCGGCGGTCAGCGTGCACGTGTACACGCCCGGGCTGTCGTGGATGAACCGCTACGAGGTGGACGGCGGCGCGCTGCGGCGCACCGGCACCGAGCGCGCCGGGGTGGACTGGTGAGCGCGCCGACGACCGCCCGCCCCGCAGGAGCGCGGACGATAGACGAGCTGCTGGCCGACGCCCGGGCCCGCCTGGACCGGGTCACCCCGGCCGAGGCGGCCACCCGGGTGGCGCGCGGCGCGCTGCTGGTCGACATCCGCCCCGCTGCCCAGCGCGCCCGGGAGGGCGAGGTGCCCGGCGCGCTGGTCGTGGAGCGCAACGTCCTGGAGTGGCGCTTCGACCCGGCCAGCGACGCGCGGCTGCCCGAGGCCACCGGGTCCGACGTCGAGGTCGTCGTCCTGTGCTCCGAGGGCTACACCTCGAGCCTGGCCGCCGACGCGCTGCGGTCGCTGGGGCTGCACCGCGCCACCGACGTCGTCGGCGGGTTCACCGCCTGGCTGGCCGCCGGGCTGCCGACGCGCTGAGTGCTCAGGCCCGCTCGGCGCTCTCCGCGCCGGCCGGGTCGGGCTGCTCGTCGGGCTGGTCCTTGAGGAAGAGGTACCAGTACGACGTCGACACGAAGACGACGGCGCCGACCAGGTTGCCGGCCCCGGCGAGCAGCCAGTTGAGCAGCGTCTCGCCCCAGCCGATGTCGGGCACGCCCGCGAAGATGGCCGCGGGCAGGAAGAACATGTTGGCGACGACGTGGTCGAAGCCCATCGCCACGAACGCCATGATCGGGAAGAAGATCGCCAGGATCTTGCCCGAGACGGTGGTCGCCGCCAGCGACATCCACACCGCGAGGCAGACCAGCCAGTTGCAGCCCACCGCGCGCAGGAACGTCTGCCACGGCGACTCCCCCAGCGCCTTGCCCTCGGCGATGCCGGCCAGCCGCTCGTAGGTCAGGCCGGCGTTGCCGCCGGCGTCCGCGTCGCCGATCACGCCGGTCTGCACGGCGAGGAAGAACGCGACGAGCAGGGCGCCGAGCAGGTTGCCCAGCAGCACCAGCGACAGGTTCTTCGCGACGTCGCCGACGCCCAGCTTGCCGCGCATGGCGCCCAGCGGGACCAGCGCCATGTTGCCCGTGGCGAGGTCCGAGCCCGCGATGAGCACGAGCACCAGGCCGAGGGTGAAGGTGGCGCCGGTGAACAGCGTGGGCAGCGTCCCCCACGTGTCGGCGTCCAGCCCGGAGGAGACCGCGATGGCGACCAGCCCGCCGAAGGCGATGTAGGCACCGGCGAGGAAGGCGCTGACCAGCACCTTGTCCCACGTGCGGTGCACCTTCTTCGCGCCGGTGGCAGCTGCCACGCGGGCGATCTCCTGCGGTTCGCGTGCGGTCATCGCTGCCTCCAGGGAGCCGGGGCGGGCCGCTTACCCCGTCCGCCCCGCCGCGACTCGCGCCCCGCGGCTACGTTCTCCCTGTGCTGAACGTGCTCTCCATCCAGTCCCACGTCGCCTACGGGCACGTCGGCAACGCCGCCGCCGTCTTCCCGCTCCAGCGCCTGGGCGTCGAGGTCTGGCCGGTGCACACGGTGCAGTTCTCCAACCACACCGGCTACGGCAAGTGGACCGGCCGGGTGTTCGACGGGCAGGCCGTCGAGGAGGTCGTGGACGGCATCTCCGACCGCGGCGTGCTCGGCTCGTGCGACGCGGTGCTCTCGGGCTACCTGGGCTCGGCCGACATCGGGCACGCCGTCCTGCAGACCGTCTCGCGCGTGCGGGCGGCCAACCCGGACGCCGTCTACTGCTGCGACCCGGTGATCGGCGACGTCGGGCGCGGGGTGTTCGTCCGGCCCGGCATCGAGGAGCTGATGCGGGAGGTCACCGTCCCGGCCGCCGACGTCGTCACGCCCAACCACTACGAGCTCGACCTGCTCGCCGGCGTGACCACCCGCTCGCTGACCTCCATCAAGGACGCCGTCGCCGCGGTCCAGGCGCTCGGGCCGCGCGTGGTGCTCACGACCTCGGTCGACGCCGAGGACACCCCCGCCGACGCGGTCGACCTGCTGGCCTCCGAGGGCGGGCGGCACTACCGGGTGCGCACGCCCCGCCTCGACCTCTCGGTCAACGGTGCCGGCGACGCGATCGCCGCGCTGTTCCTGGCCCACCTGCTCAAGAGCCGCTCCCCCGCCGACGCCCTGGCCGCGGCCGCCGCGTCGGTGTTCGGGTTGCTGGCGCGCACCGAGGCGGCGCAGTCCCGGGAGATCCTGCTCGTGGAGGCCCAGGACGAGTTCGTCTCCCCCTCCCGCACCTTCGCCGTCGAGGAGGTCTGACGCGCTAGCCCTGCCGCCGGGCCGTGCCGAGGACCTGCGGCGCGGTCGGCGAGGGCACCCGGGTCTCGGGGAAACGGAAGCGCTCGACCCGCTCGAGCGCGAACCCGGCGGCGGTGATCGACGCCTCGGTGTCCCGCGCGGTGTGGCAGCCGCCGCCGACCGCCGGCCACACCGTCCGGTCGAGCAGGCGCTGCACGCGGGCGAGCCGGCCGCCGTCGGCGCGCACGTGCTCCCAGAAGTGCAGCCGCCCGCCCGGGCGCAGCACCCGGTGCACCTCGGCCAGCGCCGCCGCTTGGTCCGGGACGCTGCACAGGACGAGCGAGACGACGGCGGCGTCGAAGGACCCGTCGTCCGCCGGCAGGTGCTCGGCGGTCCCGTCCACGACCAGCACCCGCGGGTGCGCGAGCCGCTCGGCGGTCCGGACGGCGACCTCGCGCAGGTGCGGCTCGGGTTCGACGGCGAGGACCTCGTCGACGGTCGGCGGGTAGTGCGCGAAGTTCGCCCCGGTGCCGGCGCCCACCTCGAGGACGCGCCCGGAGGTCCCCGCCAGCAGGCGGTCCCGGTGCTCCGCTGCGCCCTGGACCTCGATCGCCGCCGCGATCCGCACCCACAGCCGGGCGAACCAGGGGTGGTGCACCGCGCCGCGAGGCATGGGCGCCACCCTCGCCCCGCCGCGCCCGCCCGGCAAGGCCCTCGGGTGCGGGTGACCGACGACGCAGCGGGGGACGGCGTCGGGCGCGGATACTGTCCAGTCGTGTCCCCCGTGAACCCCGCCGTGTCCCGCGCTGCCCGGACGACGACCCGATGAGCGTCGTCGAGGAGCGCGCCGGCGGTGCCCGGGCCGGGCGGGAGGCCGTGGACCAGGCCGGCCGGCGGCGCACGTTCGCCGTCATCAGCCACCCGGACGCCGGCAAGTCCACGCTCACCGAGGCCCTCGCCCTGCACGCCCGCGTGATCGGCCAGGCCGGCGCGGTGCACGGCAAGGCCGGCCGGCGCGGCACGGTGTCGGACTGGATGGACATCGAGAAGCAGCGCGGCATCTCCATCACCTCCGCGGCGCTGCAGTTCGAGTACCGCGACGCGGTCATCAACCTGCTCGACACCCCCGGCCACGCCGACTTCTCCGAGGACACCTACCGCGTCCTCACCGCCGTGGACGCCGCGGTCATGCTGGTCGACGCCGCCAAGGGCCTCGAGGCGCAGACGATGAAGCTGTTCGCCGTCTGCCGGCACCGCGGCATCCCGGTGCTCACGGTGATCAACAAGTGGGACCGCCCGGGCATGGACGCCCTGGAGCTGATGGACGAGATCACCGAGCGCACCGGCCTGACGCCGACGCCGCTGACCTGGCCGGTGGGCATCGCCGGTGACTTCCGCGGCGTGCTGGACCGCTCCGACGGCTCCTACCGGCGGTTCACCCGCACGGCCGGCGGCGCGACCATCGCCCCCGAGAAGACGCTGCCGGCGGCGGCCGCGCTGGCCCGCGAGGGCGAGGCGTGGCAGCGGGCGGTGGAGGAGGCCGAGCTGCTCGAGGCCAGCGGCCAGGACCACGAGCAGTCGCTGTTCCTGGACGGCGTGACGACGCCGGTGCTGTTCGCCTCCGCGGTGTCCAACTTCGGCGTCGGCGCGCTGCTGGACACGCTCGTGGACCTGGCGCCCGCGCCGCACGGCATGCCCACCGCCGACGGCGGGACCCGCCAGCTCACCGACCCGTTCAGCGCGTTCGTGTTCAAGGTGCAGGCGGGCATGGACACCGCGCACCGCGACCGGCTGGCCTTCATCCGGATCGCCTCGGGCGTCTTCGAGCGCGGCATGGTCGTGACCCACGCCCGCACCGGCCGGCCCTTCGCGACCAAGTACGCCCAGCACGTGTTCGGCCGCGACCGCGAGAGCATCGACGTCGCCTACCCCGGCGACGTCGTCGGCCTGGTCAACGCCAACGCCCTGGGCGTGGGCGACACCCTCTACGCCGAGCAGCCCGTGCAGTTCCCGCCGCTCACCACCTTCGCCCCCGAGCACTTCGCCGTCTGCCACAGCAAGGACGCCGCCAAGCACAAGCAGTTCCGCAAGGGCATCGCGCAGCTCGACAGCGAGGGCGTGGTGCAGGTGCTCACCTCGGACCGCCGCGGCGACGGCGCCCCCGTGCTCGCCGTCGTCGGCCCCATGCAGTTCGAGGTGGCCACCCACCGGATGGAGCACGAGTTCGGCGCCCCGGTGGAGCTGGACCGGCTGCCCCACAGCCTGGCGCTGCGCACCGACGAGGCCTCGGCGCCGGGCATCCTCGCCGCCGCCCGCAACGCCGAGATCCTGCGCAGGGGCGACGGCGAGCTGCTCGCCGTCTTCCCGGACAAGTGGGGCCTGCGGGTGCTGCAGCAGAACAAGCCGGAGCTCACCCTCGAACCCCTGGTCGCCGCCCAGCTGTGAGCCGGGTCAGCGGGGGCTCGGCACCTCGGCCCGCCGGGTGGCGGTGAGCAGCAGGTACTCCCACTCGAGCCCCTGCCCCTGGTCGAACCGCCGCACCAGGTCGGCCAGTGCCTCGTCCAGCTCGGCGGCCCGCTCCGGCTCGTCGGCCAGCGCGCCGTAGACGGCGATGGTCGGGCCGTACCGCGCCTTGAAGTAGTCCCGGAACGCCTCCGGCGCGGCGAACAGGTCGACGGCGAGGGCCCGGCGCTCGGCGACCACGTCGGTCACCCGGTCGCCCAGCAGCTCGGTCACGTGCTCCTCGCTGCCCCACAACGGCGGGGGCTGCGCCCCGGGTGGGGGCGGCGGCGCGTAGGGCTTCATGGTGGCGAACATCTGCCCGATGAAGCCCTCCGGTGTCCAGCTGAGCAGGCCGATGCGGCCGCCGGGGCGGCACACCCGCACCAGCTCGTCGGCCGCGGCGCGGTGGTGGGGGGCGAACATGACGCCGATGCAGGAGAGCACCGCGTCGAACTCGCCGTCGGAGAAGGGCAGCGCCTCGGCGTCGGCCTCCCGCCACTCCAGCTCCACGCCGCGCTCGGCGGCCCGGGCCCGGCCCGCTTCGAGCAGCTCCGGGGTGAGGTCGGAGGCGATCACGCGCGCGCCCGCCTCGGCGGCCGCGATCGCGACGTTCCCGGTGCCCGCGCCGACGTCGAGGACGCGGTCCCCGGCACCGATCCCGGCGGCTGCCACCAGGAGCGGGCCGAGCTCGAGCAGGAGGTCGTCGGCGAGGCCGGGGTAGTCCCCGGTCGCCCACATGGCGCGGTGCCGGGCCTTGAGGGCGCGGTCGGCGTCGGCGGGCGTGCCGGTCGTGGAGGTCATGGGTCCACCCGATCGTCGGTGAGTCCGGCGCCCCCCGAGCCGGAGTGCTGGGTCAGCGATCGCCAGGCTGGCCCCGCGACGGCCGTGCTCGACAGGGGCCAAGGGCCCGACGGGACCGGCGCTCAGCCGAGCCGGGCGAGCAGCGCGCGGCAGGCCTCCTCGCAGCGGCGGCACGCCTCGGCGCAGATGCGGCAGTGCTCGTGCATCCCGGCGTGCGCGGCGCACTCGTCGCCGCAGGCCTTGCACGCGGCGGCGCACGCCTCCAGCACCGCACGCGTGAGGTTCGCGTCGTACCCGGTGTGGCGGGACAGCACCCGCCCGGTGGCCTCGCAGACGTCCGCGCAGTCGAGGTCGGTGCGGATGCAGGTCCGCAGCTCGGCCACCATGTCCTCGCTGAGGCAGGCGTCGGCGCAGGCGGTGCACGCCTGGGCGCAGGCGACGCACGCCTCGATGCACTCGACCAGGGCGTCGCGGTCGATGCCGCCGAGGTCCTTCGGGTAGCTGGCGAGCATCTGTGCGGCAGCGGTCATGTCGTCCCCTTCGATCGATCGGTCCATCGCGGCCCTGCGCGGGTTCAGGGCAGGCCGGGCAGCAGCTTGTCCAGCGTCACCGGCAGCTCGCGGACCCGGACGCCGGTGGCCCGGTGCACGGCGTTGACCACCGCTGCCGCCGTGCCGGTGATGCCGATCTCGCCGATGCCCTTGCTGCCCATGACGTTCACGTACGGGTCGTGCTCGTCCACCCAGTGCGCCTGCACGTCGGCGACGTCGGCGTTGACCGTGATGTGGTACTCGGCCAGGTCGTGGTTGGCGACCTGGCCGATGCGGTGGTCCCAGACGCTGGTCTCGTGCAGGGCCATCGACATGCCCATGGTCATGCCGCCGACGAGCTGCGACCGCGCGGTCCGCGGGTTGACGATCCGGCCGGCCGCGAAGACGCCGTACAGCCGCGGCACCCGGATCTCACCCGTGTCGGCGTGCACCCGCACCTCGGCGAACTGCGCCCCGAAGGCGTAGGCCGCGTGGTCGGAGTCCTGCGCGGCCTGGTCGACGTCGCCGGACGCCTCGTCGCCGTCGGACGGGGAGCCGCCGAACTTCTCCCGGAAGGCGCCTGCGGCCACGACGATCGCCGAGCCCCAGGTGTTCGTGCCCGAGGACCCGCCGGCCACCGAGGCCGTCGGGTAGCGGGTGTCTCCGATCCGGACCTCGACGCCGTCGACCGGGACGCCGAGCGCGTCGGCGGCGATCTGCGGGAGGACGGTCCACGCGCCGGTCCCCAGGTCGGCGGCGCCGATCTCCACGGCGTACCGGCCGGCCTCGTACCGGACGGTGGCGGTCGACGTCGCCTGCCGCATCGTCGGGTAGACCGACGAGGCCACCCCGGTGCCGACCAGCCAGTCGCCGTCGCGGTGCCGCGACGGCGGCCGGTCGGCCCAGCCGAACCGCTCGGCGCCGTCGCGCAGGCACGCCACGAGGTTGCGGCTCGACCACGGCTTGCCGGTCTCCGGGTCCACCTCGGGCTCGTTCCGGATCCGCAGCTCCACCGGGTCCATCCCGAGGGCGTCGGCCAGCTCGTCCAGCGCGACCTCGGGACCGAACATCCCCGGGCACTCCCCCGGCGCCCGCATCCACGAGGGCACCGGGACGTCGAGGGCGGCCAGCCGGTGCGTGGTCCGCCGGCTCGGCGAGGCGTACATCATCCGGGTGGGCACGCCGGTCTGCTCGGCGAACTCCTTGATCCGCGACGTCTGCTCCACGACGTCGATCGCGATGGCCTGGAGCCGGCCCGTGCGGTCGGCGGCCACCTGCAGCTGCTGGATCGTCGGGGTGCGGTAACCGGCGAGGAAGAACATCTGCTGGCGGGTCAGGGCCAGCTTGACCGGGCGGCCGGGGACGGCGCGCGCCGCCATCGCCGCGAGGACGACGTTGGCGTGCGGCGTGCCCTTGGAGCCGAACCCGCCGCCGACGTACGGGCAGACCACCCGGATCTGCTCCTGGTCCAGGCCGAAGAGATCCGCGACCGCGGCGCGGGAGGGGTGGACGCCCTGGGTGGAGTCCCAGAGGGTGAGCGGGACGTCCTCGTCCGGCGCCCACAGGGCCGTCGTGGCGTGCGGCTCGATCGGGTTGTTGTGGTACATCGCCGTGGCGTACGTCTGCTCCACGGTGGCGTGCGCGGTCGCCATCGCCGCGGCCACGTCGCCCTCGGCGGTGTCGGTCTCGTAGCCCGCGTTGACCTGCTCCGGCGCGTACAGGTCGGGGTCGTCGACGGACAGCTCGCTGGAGTGCGGCTCCTCCGCGTAGCCGATCCGCACCAGGTCGGCGGCCTCGCGGGCCCGCTCCGAGGTCTCCGCGACGACCAGGCCCAGCGGCTGGCCCCGGAAGGCGACCTCGCGGTCCTGCAGCACCGCGAGCTCGCGGTCGTCGGTGGAGGCCAGCCGTTCCGCGTTCTCCGCCGTCACGACCGCGAGCACCCCCTCCAGCGCCTCCGCGGCGGAGGTGTCGACCGAGGTCACCCGCCCGCGCGGGATCGTGGCCTGCACGACCTGGGCGAAGGCGGGGCGGTCCACCGGCGTCTCGTAGGCGTAGGTGGCGGTGCCCCGCACCTTGGCCTCGCCGTCCCGCCGGGCGAGGGCCTGGCCGATCGCGCGGGGCTCGAGCAGACCGGTCATGCCGCGTCCTCCTGGATCAGGTCCCGCACGGTCGCGACCGCCGTCCGCGAGACGAGCGGGATCTTGAAGCCGTTGCCGCCGTCGACGCCCGGCTGGGGCTGCGCGGCCGCGAGCTCGGCGTCCAGGGCGGCCCGGACGCGCTGCTCGGTCAGCTCCTCGCCGCGGAGCACCTCCTCGGCGCGCCGGGCCCGCCAGGGCCGGTGCGCCACACCGCCGAGCGCGAGCCGCAGGTCGGTCGCGCGGCCGTCCAGGACCGTGACGACCGCGGCCACCGACACCAGGGCGAAGGCATAGGAGGCGCGGTCGCGGACCTTGCGGTAGGCCGACCGCGCACCTTCCGGCGTCGGCGGCAGGTCGATGGCCGTGATCAGCTCCCCGTGCTCCAGCACCGTGTCGCGGGAGGGGTCGTCGCCGGGGAGCCGGTGCAGCTCGGCGAAGGGGACGACGCGGGCGCCGGCCGGTCCCTGGACGTGCACCTGCGCGTCCAGCACCGCCAGGGCCACGGCCATGTCCGAAGGGTGGGTGGCGATGCAGGTCTCCGGCGCCGTCGGGTCGGGCAGCGCCCCGGGGGTGCCGAGGATGGCGTGGTAGCGGGTGTAGCCGCCCACCGCTGTGCACCCGCTGCCGGGCTCGCGCTTGTTGCACGGCGTGGTGACGTCCTGGAAGTACACGCAGCGGGTGCGCTGCAGCGGGTTGCCCGCGGTGGTCGCCAGGTTGCGCAACTGCCCCGTCGCGCCCGCCAGCAGCGCCTGCGCCAGCACCGGGTAGCGCTCCCGGACGCGCCGGTCGGCCGCCAGCTCGCTGTTGGTCACCGCGGCGCCGACCCGCAGGCCGCCGTCCTCGAGGTCGACGGTCTCCCGGGAGGTGAGCGTGCGGACGTCGACCACCAGCTCGGGACGCGCCACGCCGAGCTTGAGGTGGTCGACCAGGTTGGTCCCGCCGCCCAGGAACACCGCGCCCGGCTCCGCCGCGACGGTGCGGACCGCCTCGGCGACGTCGGCCGGACGGGCGAAGGCGAACGGCTTCACGGGGTGACCCCGCCGGCCTGCTGCACGGCCGGCACGATGTTGACGTAGGCCGCGCAGCGGCACAGGTTGCCGCTCATCCGCTCGGCCACCTCGTCGTGCGTCAGCTCCGGGTCCGCGGTGAGGTCGGCGCTCGCGTGGCTGGGCCAGCCCCGCCGGACCTCGTCCAGCACACCCACGGCCGAGCAGATCTGGCCGGGCGTGCAGTAGCCGCACTGGAACGCGTCTTTCTCCACGAACGCCTGCTGCACAGGGTGCAGGCCGTCGGCGGCGAGCCCGTCGGCGGTGGTGATCTCCGCGCCGTCGTGGGCGACCGCCAGCGCCAGGCAGCTCAGCGCCCGGTCGCCGTCCAGCAGCACCGTGCACGCGCCGCACTGCCCGTGGTCGCACCCCTTCTTCGGGCTGGTGTTGCCGAGGCGTTCGCGGAGCGCGTCGAGGAGGGTGGTGCGGGTGTCGACGGTGAGCCGGCGTCGCACGCCGTCCACCGTCAGCTCGATGTCGGCGTCCACGACGCGCGGGTGCCCACGTGCCCCGGCGCGGCAAACCCGCGGGCTCAGCCCTCCGCGAGGGAAGCGGTGATCCGCACGATCGTGCCGTCCTCCACCGGCAGGTGCGGCAGGACGGCGGGCAGCTCGGCCGCCTCCAGCCCGGCGTCGGCCAGGGCCGCCAGCAGCAGGTCCGCCTCGGCCGGCGGCACGGGCACGGTGCACCCGGACTCCTCCAGTGCCGCGCGGGCGAGGAACAGCGCTCCGGCCAGGCCGTCGTCCGGCGCGGGCACCTCGGGCACGGGGACGGCGGCGCGCGTGACCGCCTCGGCGGCCCGCACCAGCGACAGCGGCAACCCCTCGGTCTCGACCTCCAGCAGCGGCATCGCCCCGAGCGCGGCCAGCACCAGCTGCTCGGCCTCGATCCGCAGCGGGGCCTCCCACTCCGCCGCCCGGATGACCGCGCCCAGGTCGTCGGCCTCCTCACCGACGTCGTCGGCGAGCTCGGCCCAGGCGTCCGGCCGGCGGCTGCGGGCGCGCTCGGCCGCCGTCACGCAGGTGGCGTGCACGAACGGCACGAGCACCTCGTCGTCGAACCGCTCGGCGTGCACGCCGCCGTCGGGGGTCAGGGCGTTGAGCGCGTCCTGGAAGCTGCCGGGCACCGCGTCGCCGAGCTCGAGCCGCCCGTCGTCGTCGCTGCTGACCGGCAGCCCGCCGGCGGCCCGCTCCCCCAGCGTCGGCCCGCTGGGTTGCGGGACCCCCGCCCTCCGCCGCAGGTGCGGGCGGTCGGAGAGCCCCACTGCCCACGCGCAGCTCTCGGCGATCAGCGCGGCGGTCCGCTCGCGCAGCACCTCGCGGGCCAGCAGCCCCATCCAGTCGACGTCGAACACCCGCGCCAGTCTCCCAGCGCGCGCCGCTCAGGTGGTGGGGTCGGACAGGGGCAGCAGCGCCTGGAAGCGCGTGTCGCCGGGCTCGGAGATCACCCGCAGGTCGCCGCCGTGCCGCTTGACCACGGTCCGCCACGAGAGGTCGAGGCCCAGCCCGGTGCCCTGCCCGACCGGCTTGGTGGTGAAGAACGGCTCGAAGACCCGCGCGCGCAGGTCCGGCGGGATTCCGGGCCCGGTGTCGCGGACCTCGACCACCGCGGAGTCCCGGTCGCGCGCGGTTCGCAGCGTCAGCGTCCCCTCGCCCTCCATCGCCTCGAGCGCGTTGGCGATGAGGTTGGTCCACACCTGGTTGAGCTCGCCGGCGTAGGCGGGGACCTCCGGCAGGCTCCGGTCGTAGTCCTTGACCACGGTGATGCCGGGCTTGATCTTCCCGCCGAGCATCACCAGCGTGGCGTCGAGCCCGGCGTGCAGGTCGGTCGGCCGGTGCGGGGTCCGGTCCATCTGCGAGTACTGCTTGGCGGCGTCCACCAGGCCGGAGATCCGCTGGGTGCTGTCAGCGACCTCCAGCAGCAGCGTCTCGGTCTCGACCGCGTAGCCCAGCCAGCGCAGCGCCGCCTCGAGCGACGTCGGCTCCACCGCCTGCGTCACGCGGTCGAGGTCGGCCGGGCCCAGGCCCGCGGCGAGGAAGACGGTGGCCAGCTCCCACGGCCGGTCGACGCCGTGGTCGGCCAGCCAGTCGCCCAGCTCCTCCTCGCGGTCCATCCGCTCCAGGGCGGGCAGCTCGCGGGCGGTCGCCACCCGGCCGAGGAACTCCTCCTGCAGCCCGGTAAGCGCGCGCAGCATCTCGCCGTCGAACGCACCCCCGGCCAGCATCGCCAGCTTGTGCCGCATGCCGGCGAACCGCTCGCGCAGCGCGTCGGTGGCGCGGGCCGCCGCGGCCGCGGGGTTGTTCAGCTCGTGCGTCAGCCCGGCGGTCAGCTTGCCCATCGCCAGCAGCCGCTCGCGCTGCCCGACCAGCTCCGCGGAGTTCCGCTGGCCGACGAACATGCCCTCGAGCAGGTGCACCGCCATCGGGTACCACTCGTGGAACACCTCCGCGAAGGGCGCCGCGGGCAGCGCCAGGAAGCGGCAGTCGCTGATCGCCCGGACCGTCGCCGGGTAGCGCTGCTCGAGCCGGTCGCCGAAGTAGAACTGGACGGCGCCGGAGAACACCCCGCGGTGCGAGGTGCGCACCGTCTCGACCTCGCTGCCCCCGACCAGCCGGACCATCGTCATCTGCCCCTCGAGCAGGACGAAGAAGCACTCGGCGGGCTCGCCCTCGACCGAGACGTCCGCCCCGGCGGCGACGTCGACGACGTCGCCGTTGGCGGCCACCCAGGCCAGCTGCTCGTCGTCCAGGTCCTCGAACAGGAACAGCTCGCGCAGCTCCGCGGGCGCCAGCCGCTGCCCCGTGGTCACCGCTCCCCCAGGTACCGGTGCACCAGCGTGACGGCCAGGGCGCCCTCGCCGACGGCGGAGGCGACCCGCTTGACCGACTCCGCGCGCACGTCGCCGGCCACGAAGACCCCCGGCACGCTGGACTCCAGGAGGTAGGGCTCGCGGTCCAGCGCCCAGCCGCCGGGCCGGTGGCCGTCGTCCACCAGTCCGGGGCCGGTGGGCAGGAAGCCGCGGTCGTCGCGGACCAGGACGCCGTCGAGCCACGAGGTGCGCGGCTCGCCGCCGATGAAGACGAACAGGTGCCCGGCAGGCACGGTGGTGTGCTCGCCGGTGCGCACGTCCTGCATGGTGACCTCCTCGAGGTGGTCGGTGCCGTGCGCCTCGGTGACCGTCGTGCAGGTGTGCACGTGCACGTTGTCGATGGCGGCCAGCTGCTCGACCAGGTACTGCGACATCGACGCCTCCAGCGACGGCCCCCGGCAGAGCAGGTGCACCGCGCTCGCGTACCGCGCGAAGAACACCGCCGCCTGCCCCGCCGAGTTCGCCCCGCCCACGACGACCACCTGCTCCCCGGCGCACGCGGGGCCCTCGGTCATGGCCGAGCCGTAGTAGACGCCGCGGCCGGTGAGGAGGTCGGCGCCCGGCACGTCGAGGCTGCGGTAGGACACCCCCGTGGCCAGGACGACGGCGTGCGCGGCGATCGCGCTGCCGTCGTCGAAGCGCAGCACACGCTTGGGCCCGTGCACCTCCAGCGCCACGCAGTCGCGGGTCAGCAGGAGCTCGGCGCCGAACTTGCGCGCCTGGCGCCGGGCGCGGTCGGCGAGCTGGCCGCCGGAGATGCCGTTCGGGAAGCCGAGGTAGTTCTCGATCCGGCTGCTCTGCCCCGCCTGACCGCCGGTCGCCTCGCGCTCGACGAGCACCGTCCGCAGCCCCTCCGACGCGCCGTAGACCGCCGCGCCCAGGCCGGCCGGGCCGCCGCCCACCACGACGAGGTCGTAGAACTCCTGCTCCGCCGCGGTGCTCAGCCCCACCACCGAGGCGAGCTCGCTCTCCGACGGCGACTTGAGGACCGTGCCGTCGGCCGTGATGATCACCGGGACGTCGTCGGCGGTCGCGCCGGCGGCCACGAGCAGGCGCTGCCCGTCGCTCTCGTCCGCGCTGAACCAGCGGTAGGGGACGGCGTTGCGGGCGAGCAGGTCGCGGGCGCGGAAGGACGGCGCCGACCAGCGGTGGCCGATCAGCTTGACGCCCTCGACGACGGCCTCGGGGCTGTCCCGCCACGCCTCGATCATCTGGTCGACGACCGGGTAGAGCTTCTCCTCCGGCGGGTTCCAGGGCTTGAGCAGGTAGGCGTCGACGTCCACGACGTTGATCGCCTGGATGGCGGCGTCGGTGTCGGCGTAGGCGGTGAGCAGCGCGCGGCGGGCCCGCGGGAACAGGTCCATCGCCCGCTCGAGGAACTCGATGCCGTCCATCTCCGGCATCCGGTAGTCGGCCAGCAGCGCGACGACGACGTCGCCCCGCAGCTTGAGCTCTTTGAGCGCGTCGAGAGCCTCGGGGCCCGACGACGCCCGGAGCACGCGGAACTCCTCGCCGTACCTCCGCCGGAGGTCGCGCGCGACGGAGCGGGAGACCCCCGGGTCGTCGTCCACGCTGAGGAGGACCGGTGTGCCCATCTGCGACTCCTGTCCGGCGCCGGAACCAGGGCGGGCGCGTCCGGGGAGGTCACCGGGCCCGCGTATCCGGGTGCCGCCCACGACGCTAGTCGCGGGACGACCTGCGGCGCACCCCTCTTCCCCGGCGCCGGAGGCTTCCTCGGGCGGGGCGCCGTCCGTACGGTTGCCCCGTGCGTCGCCTGCAGACGGGAGTGAGCGGATGACCGGTCCCTCGATCGACCCGGCCGTGCCGCCGTCGGGCCCCGGGTGCGTGGAGTGCGAGGCCTCCGGCGGCTGGTGGTTCCACCTGCGCCGGTGCGCGGCGTGCGGGCACGTGGGCTGCTGCGACTCCTCGCCCAGCGGGCACGCCCGCACGCACGCCGGCGAGACCGGCCACCCGGTGGTCCGCAGCTTCGAGCCGGGCGAGGACTGGTTCTGGAACTTCGCGGCCGAGCGCCCCGTGACCGGTGCGCCGCTCGCCCCGCCCCAGCACCGCCCGGTCGACCAGCCGGCCCCCGGCCCCCGCGGACGCGTCCCCGCCGACTGGCGGTCCCGCCTCCGCTGACCGCACGTCCGGCGGGACGGGTCCGCGCACCGGCTCGGGAGTGGACGAGGGGCGACGGGCGCGCCGGCGCTCGCGGCGGGTCCCGAGCGCCGTGTCGAGCCGGGGACCGTCAGGTCTTGCTCTTCCCCTTCGCGTCCGAGTGCTCGTGGCGGTCGTCGCCGTGGGTGTGGTGCTCGGCCTGCTTGGACGCGCCGGTGGTGGCGCCCGCCGCGCTGGGCGCGACACCTTCGCGCTCGGCTCGCCGCGCGGCGGCACGCTGGACGTCCTGGTCGTTGTTCTTCGCCATGCCGGTCACCGCTACCCCCCCCCCCCCCCCCCGCACCGACACGCGAGCGTCGGCCCGGACGGACGCGGGTACCGGTCCCCCACCAGCGGGACGACGACGGGAGCGGGCCATAGCGGCACACGCCGGGGAACGGGCGCAGAAGACCGGTGACTTCTACTGCGCGCACTGCAGCGAGAAGGTCCACGTGACGCAGGGCGACGAGATCCCGCCCTGCCCCAACGGGCACAAGACCTTCGAGACGCGGCGGCACGAGCCGGGCAACAAGAGTTGAGCCGCGCCGGCCGCGGGTAGGGCCGGGCGGACGACCGCCGCTCCGAGCCCGTGAGGACGACTGCGTCCGGACGAGAGGACCTCCCCGTGACCGAGCCGCTGACCGTCGCCCCCGGCACGGTCGTCGTCTACACCGACGTCATCTGCGCCTGGTCCACCGTGGCGCTGCACCGCTTCCTCGCCGCGCGGAGCCGGCTGGGTCTGGACGACGCGGTGCGGGTCGACCACCGGTTGTTCCTGCTCGAGGACGTCAACCGGTTCGCCATCCCCCAGCGGATGCTGGACGCGGAGATCCCGGTCGTGGGGCAGCTCGAGCCGGGCCTCGGGATGTCGCCGTGGGCGGGCGAGCCGTCGAGCTGGCCGGTGACCGTCCTGCCCGCGGACGAGGCGGTGCACGCGGCGAAGCAGCAGTCGGCGGCTGCTGCCGAGCAGCTGGACATGGCGTTGCGGCTGGCGTTCTTCCGCGACAGCCGGTGCATCAGCATGCTGCACGAGGTGGTCGACGTCGCCCGGTCGTGCGACCTGGTCGATGACGACGCGATCGCCGCGGCGCTCGACGACGGCCGGGCCCGCGGACCGATGATGGCCGACTACCGGGCGAACCGGGAGCGGGTCCAGGGGAGCCCGCACTTCTTCCTCGCCGACGGGTCCGACGTGCACAACCCCGGCATCGCGATGCACCCGGACGAGGACGGCGGCTACCCCGTCGTCGACTCCGACGACCCCTCGGTGTACGACGACCTCGTCCGCCGTGCCGCGGCCGCGGGGGCTCAGGGCTCCTGAGCTCCCCCCGCGGCCGGCGCCTCAGCGCAGCCGCACCGGTCCGGCGTCGATCCGCGTGCGGAACAGCACGTAGGGCTTGCGCCGCTGGTCCTCGCCGCCGCGGTACTTGTCCTGCCGGTAGAGCTGGTTCGCGGTGACGTAGAGGAAGCCGTCGGCCGCGACGCTCATGGTGTCCGGCCACAGCAGCCGCGGGTCGTGCACGACGGTCTCCCACGAGCCGTCGGGCAGCCGCCGGTGGATGGCGTCGTGCTCCCCGTCGGTCACGTACAGCCGCCCCTGGTCGTCGGTCTCCAGGCCGTCGCTGACGCAGCCCTTGTCGCCCTCGTCCTGCACGGTGGCGGCCACAGCGTCGTCGTCCTGCCCGCGGTCGACGAGCGCGTCGACGGAGACGCTGTACCAGCGGCGCCCGGCCAGCGGGCAGTAGTGCAGCCGGCTGCCGTCGGCGGCGATCGCGATGCCGTCGGCCCCCATGGTCACCGGCGAGGTCTCCCCGTCGGGCGAGCGCTCCAGGAACTCGACGCCCTCGACCACCATCCGCAGGTCCGGCGGCGTGGTCGCCTTCGTGCTCGGGTGCTCGTGCAGCCGGCGCCAGGACTCTCCGGACGCGAGGTCCACGACGATGATCCCGTTCGGCCCCTGGTCCGAGGAGTCGGTGATGAACGCCGTCCCCCCGTCCCCGCGGCGCAGGTCGAAGCGGACGTCGTTGAGGTACGTCGTCGGCAGCGCCACGTCGGTCGGGAACAGGATGGTGCGGACCACCTCGTCGGTGGTCAGGTCGACGCAGACGAGCTTGGGCCCGCCGTGCTCGGTGGGCTGGAACATCGGGCTGCCGGTGTCCAGGATCCACAGCCGGTCCGCGGGGTCGACGACGACGCTCTGCACCGACACCAGCCGCTCGGGGTCGGCGTCGGAGCGGTTGTCGTTGAGCTCCTGCGAGGGGTAGGCGACCTCCTGGCCGTCGCGCAGCTCGCCCACGGTGAAGCCGACGTCGTCGCCACACTTCGGGTAGCAGACGAACACCCGCCCGGCGTGCGACACCGTCACCCCGGTCGGCATGGCGCCGGTGAACTGGTGGACGACCTCGAGCCCGCCGACGGTCTCGTCGACGGCGATCCGCAGCGCCGCCGTCACCGGGACCCACCGGCCAACGGCGCGGGCCCGAAGGCCCGGGTGACGTGGGCGGCCGCCTCCTGCTGCGCCTGCTCCGCCTCGTCCAGCACGGCGGCGGCGCCGAAGAACTCGTGCATGACGCCCGCGTAGTAGCGGTGGGTCGTCGCGACGCCGGCGGCCTCCAGGTCCTGCGCGAACTGCTGCCCCTGGCTCCGGAGCACGTCGCGCTCGTCGGTGATGACCAGGGTGGGCGGCATCTGCGCCCGCTGGGCCTCCGTCCAGCCAAGCAGGTCGATGCGCGGGTCCTGGGCGGCGTCCGGCTTCCCCTGGAAGGCGTGCATGGCCATCCAGCTCAGCAACGCGCGGTTCAGCGGCCGGCCGTCGGCGGCGTCGACCATCGACTCGCCGAACTGCTCGCCGGTGGTGAGCGGGTACACGAGCACCTGGGCCAGCGGCAGCGGCTGCCCGTTGGCGGCCAGCTGCAGGCAGGTAGCCGCCGCCATGTTGCCGCCGACGGACTCCCCGCCGATGGCCAGCCGGGAGGCGTCGCCGCCGAAGGATGCCGCGTTCTGCGTGACCCAGTGCCAGGCGGTGAGGACGTCGTCGTGCGAGGCGGGGAAGACCGCCTCGGGCGCCCGCCGGTAGTCCGGCGTGACGACGATCGCGCCGGTCCTGTTCGTCAGACCCCGGCAGGAGGCGTCGTAGTGGTCGTCGATGTCGAACAGCACCCACCCACCGCCGTGGATCCACATGATCACCGGGAGGGGCGCGGTGCCGGCACCGGCCGGCGTGTAGACCCGGAGCCGCTGGGTGCCGCCGGCGCCGCCGGGGATCTCCAGGTCCTCGACCGAGCCGACCGGCTCGGGCCCCTCGATCCCCCGCTCGGCCATGACCTTCTCGACCGCCTGCTTCGGACCCGGCTGCTTGCGGGCCTGGTCGGGCGTGAGGATCTCGAACGGCAGCGGGCCCAGCGACGAGTGGGCGTCGACGATCGCCTGCGCCTGCGGGTTCAGCAGACCGGAGGCGTCGGTCGCGGCCTCCTTCTGCTTGCCCGACAGCAGGTCGCGGACGTGGTCCAGCGGCTTGGCGAGCATCCCGGCGATCCGCTCGGCCAGGCCCTCGTCGGGGGCGTGCGGGTGCGGCCGGGTCGGCGCCTGCCGCTTGGCGGCGAGGAACTGCTCGCCGAGCTGCGCCATGCGCTCGGGCCCGGCCTTGCGCCGGAACTCGGGCAGTTCCTCGTTCTCCTCGTCGTCCACGTGATGGCGGACGAGGCCGATCAGGCGGGTCAGCGACTCCTCGAAGTCGGTCTCCCCCGGCTCCGTCCGGCCCAGGGTGACGAGCAGTTCCTTGATCTGCTGGTGCTCGTGCTCGGCGTCCTCGTGCTCGTCGGTCATGCCGATCTCGGGCCAGATCGGGTAGAGCACCGTCTCCTCGGCGAACGCGTGCAGCGCCAGCTCCAGCGAGATCTGGTCGACCAGCACCCGCCGGTTGCCGCGCCCGGCCTCCAGGTGCTGGAACTGGCGCTCGACGATCGCGTGGTCGTCGGCGATCAGGTGGTCGATGTCGCCGGGCAGGGTCGGGTAGTCCAGGGCCACGGGACTGCTCCTCAGGAGTGTGGGAACCGGCCTGGTCGGCTCGACGACCGGTTGCCCGCGACCTACCCCTCGTCCCTGCAGGTACACGCGCCGATCGAGGCGTGTCCCGGACGTGCACGGGTAGCGCGGTGGAGGCGACGCCCGCAGACCGATCCCAGGCCGCCGGTGCGCCGGACCTCAGGAGGACACGTGAAGGCAGTGGTGTGGCACGGCGTCGGGGACATCCGGCTCGACGACGTCCCCGACCCGACCATCCAGGACCCGACCGACGCGATCGTGGAGATCACCGCGAGCGCGATATGCGGCACCGACCTGCACTTCGTGCGCGGGACGATGAGCGGGATGGTCGAGGGCACGATCCTCGGCCACGAGGCGGTCGGCGTCGTCCGCGAAACCGGCCCGGGCGTCCGCAACCTGCGCCCGGGTGACCGGGTGGTCATCCCCTCGACCGTCGCGTGCGGCACCTGCTCGTACTGCCGCGCCGGCTACTACGCGCAGTGCGACAACGCCAACCCGAACGGGCCGACCGCGGGCACCTGCTTCTTCGGCGGCCCGCAGAGCACCGGTCCGGTGGACGGGCTGCAGGCGCAGTACGCCCGCATCCCGTTCGCGCACGTAGGTCCGGTGTGGCTGCCCCCCGAGGTGTCCGACGACGCGGCGATCATGCTGTCGGACATCTACCCGACCGCCTGGTTCGGCGCCCGCCTGGCCGAGGTGGGCCAGGGCGACACGGTGCTCGTCCTGGGCGCCGGACCGGTCGGGCAGTTCGCCGTCACCAGCGCTTTCCAGCAGGGTGCCGCGCGGGTGCTCGTCGTCGACGGCATCGGGTCCCGGCTCGAGCAGGCCCGCGCCCGCGGCGCCGAGGCGGTCGACTTCAACGCCGAGGACCCGGTCGAGGTCGTCAAGGAGCTCACCGGCGGGATCGGGGTCGACCGGGTGATCGACGCCGTCGGCGTGGACGCGCAGCGGCCGAAGGAGGGGCCGGCGGCCGAGGCGGCCGAGCAGCAGGCCGCGGAGTTCGAGCGCGAGCGCGAGCAGGTGGCGCCCGAGCAGAACCCGCAGGGCTCGACGTGGGTGCCCGGCGACGCGCCCAGCCAGTCGTTGCAGTGGGCGGTCGAGGCGGTGGCCAAGGCCGGGAGCATCGGCATCATCGGCGTCTACCCGCCGGACATGACCAGCTTCCCGATCGGTGCGGCCATGAACAAGAACCTGACCGTGAAGATGGGCAACTGCAACCACCGCCGGTACATCCCGCAGCTGCTCGACCTGGTGCGCACCGGTGCGATCGACCCGGCGACCGTGCTGACCGAGGTCGAGGACATGCCGTCGGTCCTCGACGCGTACGAGACCTTCGACCAGCGGCAGGGCGGCTGGACCAAGGTGGCGCTCGACCCGTCCTGAGCCACGGGGCCGGGAACGGTGCCGGGGCCTCCTCCGGCACCGTTCCCCGTCAGGACTCCCGCTCGTGCACCACGTGCACCGCCGCCTCCTCGGCCGAGGCCCCGGCGCCGTCGATGCCCTCGTCGCGCGCCCACAGCTCGTCGTCGGTGTCCGCGTCGCCGCCCTCGTCGGCGGCGACCAGGCGGCCGGCCTGCACGTCGCCCACCTCGTCGTCGAGCAGCTCGCCGTCGGTGTCGGAGCTGTCCCCCAGGCCGTCGCCCTCGTCCGGGGTGCCGTCGGGCAGCTCGCGCGCGAGCCTCCCGTCCAGGCTCTCGCCGGCGGACTCCTCGGCCTCCGTGGTCCCCCAGTCCTCCACGCCCCACGGCCGCTCGGGCGGCGACCACCCCGTGTCCAGCACGTCCCGCACCCCGCGCGGGTCCTCCAGCGTGTCCTCGGCCTCCAGCAGCCCGGAGGCCTCCTCCGGGTCCGTCCCGTCCGTCCCGAAGATGCCCGGATCCGACATGGGCGTCCCTCCCGACCGCCGGTGGCGGGCCGTCCGCCCGGCGAGCCGAGTCTGGCCGGACCGGAGCGCGGGGACCAGCCCCCCCCCCGCACCCCGGTCCGCTCCTCACTCCGAGGCGGACGCCGCGGTGTCGCCCTCGCCCTGCTCGCTGCTCGGCGGCCCGATCCACACCGTCTTGGCGTTCATGAACTCCCGCATGCCGACCTCGGTCAGCTCGCGGCCGTAGCCGCTCTGCTTCACGCCGCCGAAGGGCAGCTCCGGGTAGCTGGTGGTCATCCCGTTGACGAACGCCATGCCCGAGGCGATGTCGCGGACGAACTGCGCGCGCTCGTCCTCGTCCTCGCTCCACAGGTTGCTGCCCAGCCCGTAGGGGTGGCTGTTGGCGATCTCGATCGCCTCGTCCAGGGAGTCCACGGTGAACAGCGCGGCCACCGGCCCGAACACCTCCTCGGCGTAGAGGTCCATCTCCGGCGTGATGCCGCTCAGCAGGGTCGGCTCGTAGAACCAGCCGGGCCGGTCCACCCGCTTCCCGCCCACCAGCACCGTGGCGCCCTTGCCGACGGCGTCCTGCACGTACTTCTCGACGTCCTCGAGTCCGGACTCGGTGGCCAGCGGGCCGACCTGGGTGCCCTCGTCCCGCGGGTCGCCGACGGTGAGATCGGCGATCTTGGCGGCGAACAGCCGGGTGAACTCCTCGGCGACGTCGCGGTGCACGAAGAACCGCTTGGCGGCGATGCAGCTCTGCCCGTTGTTCTGGTTGCGCGAGGTCACCGCCACCTCGGCCGCCCGGTCCAGGTGCGCCGACGGCATGACGATGAACGGGTCGCTGCCGCCGAGCTCGAGCACGGTCGGCTTGAGGACGTCGCCGGCGATCGCGGCGACCGACTGCCCGGCCGGGGCACTGCCGGTGAGCGTCGCGGCGGCGACCCGGTCGTCGCGCAGCACCCGCTCGATGGTCTTCGACCCGATCAGCAGCGTCTGGAAGACGTCGTCGGGGAAGCCGGCCTTGCGGAACAGCTCCTCCATGTACAGCGCGGTCTGCGGCACGTTGCTGGCGTGCTTGAGCAGCCCGACGTTGCCGGCCATGAGCGCCGGCGCGGCGAAGCGCATCGCCTGCCACAGCGGGAAGTTCCACGGCATGACGGCCAGGACGACGCCGATCGGCTGGTGGACGACGTAGGCCTGCGTGGCGCCCACCGCCTCGGCGTCCCGGGGCTGCGGCTCGAGCAGGGCTGGGCCGTGCTCGGCGTACCAGCGCAGCGCCGCGGCGCACTTGCCGACCTCGGCCTTCGCCGCGGCGAGCGTCTTGCCCATCTCGGTGGTCATCAGCGCGGCGACGTCGTCGGTCTCGGCGTCCAGCACGTCGGCGGCCGCGGTGAGCCAGCCGGCCCGGTCGGCGGGCGAGGTGCGCCGGTAGCTCGCCGCCGCGGCGGCCGCGCGGGCCAGCTTGTCCTCGAGCGCGTCGTCCGAGAGCGGCTCGAACGTCCGCAGCGTCTCCCCGGTGCTGGGGTCGATCGTGGCGATGGCCATGGTGGGTCCCTCCGTCGTCTGCTCCGCTCCCCTGCCCGCGCCGTCCCCCGCGCAACCGCCGCCCTCGCGTGACCGGAGTGGCCACTCCGGCGGGTCAGGGGGCGCGGAGCACCTGCTCCAGCGCCGCCCGGACGCCGCGGGTGCGGATGAGGTCCAGCGTGTCGCGGTAGGTGACCGCGAAGCGCTCGTCGTCGACCAGGTCGCCGAACACCTCGCGGTCGGAGACGAAGGCGAGCGGGTCTTCGGCCTGCCGGCGGGCGGCGGACATCAGCCGCTCGCGCAGCGGGTCGACCACCTCGATCGGGGAGCCGTCCTCGCCGACGCCCTCGGCGTAGCGCGCCCACCCGGCCAGCACCGCGACCGTGCACCGGATCCCGCCACCGGAGGCCAGGTTGGCCCGCAGCACCGGCAGCAGGAACTTGGGGATGCGGTCCGAGCTCTCGGCGCACAGCCGGGCCAGCGTGTCGCGCATGTTCGGGTTGGCGAACCGGCCGATGAGGTCGGCCTTGTAGGAGTCCAGGTCGATGCCGGGCACCGGGGCGAGCGTCGGCGTCGCCTCCTGGTCCATGTAGCCGTGCAGGAAGCGGCGGAACAGCGGGTCCTGGCAGACGTCGTGCATGAAGGTGTAGCCGGCCAGCACCCCGAGGTAGCCCAGCGCCTGGTGGCTGCCGTTGAGCAGCCGCAGCTTCATCAGCTCGTAGGGCTCGACGTCGACGACCAGCTGGACGCCGGCCTCCTCCAGCGGCGGGCGGTCGGTGGCGAACCGGTCCTCGAGCGCCCACTGCGTCCACGGCTCGCACACCACGGGCCAGCCGTCCTCGACGCCGAACCGGCGGGCCAGCTCCGCACGGTGCACGTCGGTGGTGGCCGGGGTGATCCGGTCGACCATCGAGTTCGGGAACGGCACCTCGCGGGCCACCCACTCCCCCAGCTCCGGGTCGCGCAGGGCGGCGTAGGCGCCGAAGCTGCGCCGGGCGACGTCGCCGTTGCCGGGGATGTTGTCGCAGGACACCACGGTGAACGGGGCGTGGCCGCGCTCGCGCCGGCGGACCAGCGCCTCGGTGACCAGACCGAAGCTGGTGCGCGGCACGGCACCCGGCACGAGGTCGGCCAGCACGGCGGGATCGGTCGCGTCGAACGCGCCGGTGACGTCGTCGACGTTGTAGCCGCCCTCGGTCACGGTCAGCGAGACGACGCGGATCGCGGGGTCGGCCATCCGCTCGACCACCGCCTCCGGGTCGTCCGGCGCCAGCAGGTACTCGACCACCGAGCCGACCACCCGCGCGTCCAGGTAGCCGTCGGGATGGGCGACGACGAGCGTGTAGAGGCAGTCCTGCGCCGCCATGACCTCGGCCATCCGCCGGTCGCCGGGCAGCACCCCCACGCCGCAGATGCCCCAGTCCAGCGCCAGGCCCCGCTCCATGAGGCGGTCGAGGTACATCGCCTGGTGGGAGCGGTGGAAGCCGCCGACCCCCAGGTGCACGATCCCGGCACGGACCTCCCGCCGGTCGTAACCGGGCGTGGAGACCGACGCGCTCAGCGAGGCCAGGGTGCGGGAGGAGAGGGCGGGCACCCTCGCGACCTTGCCCCGGAACACGGCTCCGTAACGGCAGGGGGCGAAACCGAATACCGTTCGAGGATGTGGGATCGTCGCACGTACACGTCGAGACCGCAGAGCGACTGCGGTCAGGAATGAGGACCGATGCAGTTGCAGCTGTCCCCGGAGATGCAGGCGTTCCGGGAGGAGATGCGGACCTTCTTCACCACGCAGGTGCCGAAGGAGATCCGTGACAAGGGCGCGGCCCGTCACCACCCGACGAAGCAGGACTTCGTCACCACCCAGCAGATCCTGAACAAGGCCGGCCTGGCCGTGCCGCACTGGCCGGTCGAGTACGGCGGCCGCGACTGGACGCCGCTGCAGCGCCACATCTGGCGCGAGGAGATGCAGCTGGCCCACGTGCCCGAGCCGCTGGCCTTCAACACCAGCATGATCGGCCCGGTGCTGGCGCAGTTCGGCAACCAGGAGCAGAAGGACCGCTTCCTGGCCAAGACCGCCAACCTCGACATCTGGTGGTGCCAGGGCTTCTCCGAGCCCGACGCCGGCTCCGACCTCGCCGGGCTGCGCACCGTCGCCGTCCAGGACGGCGACGAGTGGGTCGTCAACGGTCAGAAGACCTGGACGACGATGGGCCAGCACGCCGACTGGATCTTCTGCCTCGCCCGCACGGACCCGACGGCGGAGAAGAAGCAGCGCGGCATCTCGATGCTGGTCTTCCCGATGGACACCCCCGGTGTGACCCTGCGCCCGATCGAGCTGCTCGACGGCGGCTTCGAGGTCAACGAGGTCTTCTTCGAGGACGTCCGCGTCCCGTCGGAGAACCTCATCGGCGAGGTCAACAAGGGCTGGGACCAGGCGAAGTTCCTGCTCGGCAACGAGCGCGTCGGCATCGCCCGCGTCGGTGGCACCAAGGGCATGCTGGCTCTGGCCAAGGAGCTCGCCCGCGAGACCACCTACAACGGCCGCCCGCTGCTGGAGGACCCGCGCTACTCCTCCCGCATCGCCGAGATCGAGAACGAGCTCGTCGCCCTGGAGCTGACCGCGCTGCGCGTGGTCGCCAACTCCGCCGACGGCAAGCCGCACCCGGCCTCCTCGGTGCTCAAGCTCAAGGGCTCGGTGCTGCAGCAGGAGGTGACCGAGCTGATCGTCGACATCGCCGGCCCGCTGTCGGTCGCCTCGTTCGCCGAGGAGGGCTCCGACGTGCCCGACTGGGCGCGGGTCTCGGCCCCCGAGTACCTCAACTACCGGAAGGTCTCCATCTACGGAGGCTCCAACGAGGTGCAGCGCGTCATCATCAGCGGCACGATCCTGGGGTTGTGAGATAGCCATGGACTTCACCTACGACAGCGAGCAGAACGACCTCCGCGAGGCCGTGGCCGCGCTGCTGGCCCGGGCCTACGGCGACAGCGAGGCCCGCCGCAAGACCACCAAGACCGACCCCGGCTTCGACGAGAAGGTCTGGACGCAGCTGGCCGAGATGGGCCTGCTGGGTCTGCCCTTCGCCGAGGAGCACGGCGGCGCGGGCGCCGGCCCGGTCGAGGTCGCGATCGTCGCCGAGGAGATCGGGCGGGTGCTCGCACCCGAGCCGTTCGTCGAGGCCGTCGTCCTCGCCGGCGGGCTGATCGACGCCGTAGGCACCGACGCGCAGAAGGGCGAGCTCCTCGAGGGCCTCGCCGGCGGCGGCACGCTGCCCGCCTTCGCGCACGCCGAGATCGGTGCCCGGTGGACGCCGACCGCCTCGGCGGTCACGGCCACCGAGGCCGGCGGCAGCTGGACGCTGAGCGGCGTCAAGGAGCCGGTGCCGCACGGTGCCCGCGCCGACGTCCTCGTCGTCTCCGCCGCGCTGCCGGACGGTGGCACGGGGCTGTTCCTGGTCCAGGGCGACGCGTCCGGCCTCAGCCGGACCGGCTACCGCAACCACGACGGCACCCGCTCGGCCAACGTCCGGTTCGACGGCACCCCGGCCACCGTGCTGGGCACCGGCGGCGACCAGACGCAGGCCATCGAGCGGGCGCAGGCCGTGGCCCGGATCGCCTACGCCCACGAGGCCGTCGGCGCCATGGACACCGCGCTGCGCACCACCACCGAGTACCTCAAGACGCGCAAGCAGTTCGGCGTCACGCTCAACAAGTTCCAGGCGCTGAACTTCCGCGCCGCGGACATGTACGTGTCCCTGGAGCTGGCCCGCAGCATCGCGCTGTGGGCCTCGGTGGTGCAGCTCTCCGACGGTGACGTCGTCACCGCCGCCGACCGGGCCCGGCTGCTCACCAGCCGCACCGGCCGGCACATCGGCAAGGACGCCATCCAGCTGCACGGTGGCATCGGCGTCACCGCCGAGTACAAGGTCGGCCACTACACCAGCCGGCTGACCGCGATCGACCACCTGCTGGGCGACGGCGACTTCGCCGCCGACCGGCTCGCGGCGAAGGTCGGCAGCTACCCGACCGTCGACCCGCTGGGCGCCCCGTACGCCTGATCGACGCACGACAGAGCCCCGCTCCCCGTCCCGGGGGGCGGGGCTCCGTCGTTCAGTCGCCCAGCATCGCCCGGCGCAGCTCGTCGGCCTCGGCGCGGACGGCGTCCAGCACCGGCACCACGTCGTCCTCGCGGAGCTGGCCGCAGCTGACCCGGACGATCGGCACGGCGTCGTAGCCCTCCGTCGTCAGGCGGGCGGCGATCTCGAAGCAGGAGCGCAGCAGCGCGCCCTCCATCGCCCGGTAGTCGTCGACCTGCTGCAGCGGGACGAGCATCGTGCCCGGGAAGCCCCACTGCTCGAGGGCGACGCCGGTCAGCCGCAGGCTGTTGATGCCGTAGCGCCGCGTCTCCGCAGCGCGGCGGCCGGAGAAGGTCGGCTCGGCGGCCACGAGCTCGCCGTAGCCCTCGGTGTCGTTGTGGAACAGCAGCGCGGCGCCCAGCTGCGCGAGCAGGCCCAGGCACAGCGCGTCCTGCGGGCGCTCGCCGAAGCGGGGCGCCAGCGTGGAGGCAGCCAGCGCCAGGCGGGTGGTGAACGCCCAGAAGTCGTCGGGCAGCCGGGACTCGTCGTCCAGGTCGGTGAGCGCGACGGTGGCCATGGTGCGCACGGTGGTGAACCCGACGACGGTGACCGCGAACTGCAGCGAGGTGACCCGGCCGCGCATGCCGAAGTAGGCGGAGTTGGCCAGCTTCATCACCCGGCCGGCCAGCGCGACGTCGGAGGCCAGGATGCGCGACAGCTCCTTGGCGCTGGTGTCCTCGGAGTTGGCCACCGTCACCAGCTGCGCGGCGACCGGTCGCTGCGTCGCCATCGTGTCGATGCCGGCCAGCACCTTCTCGACGTCGAAGGTGGGCGTCGCGACCGGGGCGAGCCCGGGGCGGGGGAAGGGCGTGACGGTCACCGGTCGCTGTCCCCGTTCGTGGCGAACCAGGCGGCGGCGTGCCCCCCGGACATGGGCTCGGCCAGGCTGAAGCCCTGCAGGTAGGTGGCGCCCAGCCGGCGCAGCTCGTCGGCCTGCGCGGGGGTCTCCACGCCCTCGGCGACGGTGCACAGGTTGAGGTTGCGGGCCAGGGCGATGACCGCCGAGGCGATCTCCCCGTGCCCCTCCCCGAGCTCGGCGACGAACGAGCGGTCGACCTTGAGGCAGTTCACCGGCAGGTGGCGCAGGTAGGCCAGCGAGGAGTAGCCGGTGCCGAAGTCGTCGATGGCCAGCTCCACGCCGAGGTCGCGCAGGTCCCGGAGGACCGTCTGCGCCGAGTCCGGGTCCTTCATCAGCGCCGACTCCGTGATCTCGACGGAGATCCGCGCCGCGGGCAGCCCGTGCCGCTCGAGGGCGGCCGCGACCTGCGCCGGCAGGTTGCCGTCCAGCTGCAGCGCCGACACGTTCACGTTGGCCCGCGCGGGCGCCCCCGGCCCCATGAGGAGGTCCCACTCGGCGAGCTGGCGGCAGGTCTCGTCCAGCACGAACAGGCCCAGCCCGGAGATCAGACCGCTCTCCTCGGCCAGCGGCACGAACACGGTGGGGCTGATCGTCCCGCGTTCGGGGTGCTCCCAGCGGGCCAGCGACTCGACGGCCACCGGGCGGCCGGAGGCCGTGCTGAAGATCGGCTGGTAGAGCAGCGAGAGGCCGCGCTCGTCGATGGCGTCGCGCAGCTCGGTCACCAGGCGCAGCTTGTCCCGCGCCTGTGCCCGCGCGTGCTGGTCGAGCACCGAGATGCGGCCCTTGCCGCCGGCCTTGGCCTGGTACATCGCGATGTCGCAGTCGCGGATGAGCTCCTCGGCCGCCACGTGCTCGGCGGTCTGCACGGTGACGCCGACGCTGGCGTGCGGGCGCACGTCCACCCCGCCCAGCCGCAGCGGCTCGGCGAGCGCGGCGGTGATCCGCTCGGCCAGGGCGACGGCGTCGTCCTCCCCCACGTGCTCGCAGACGACGACGAACTCGTCGCCGCCGAACCGGGCGACCAGGTCCCCGGGGCGCACGGTGGCGCGCAGCCGCTCGGCAACCTCGACGAGCAGCTCGTCGCCCGCGGTGTGGCCGAGGGAGTCGTTGACCACCTTGAAGTTGTCCAGGTCGAGGAAGAGGCAGGCCAGCCCGCCGGCGCCGGGACGGAAGCGCTCGGCCACGTACTGGGCCAGCAGCGTCCGGTTGGGCAGCCCGGTGAGCGGGTCGTGGTTGGCCTGGTGGGCCAGCTGCGCCTCGAAGGCCAGCCGGTCGGTGATGTCCTCGATGGTCGCGACGAACCCGGCACCCACGCCGGGGGTGAACAGGTGGGCGAAGCGGATGATCGTCGTCCGCAGCGAGCCGTCGTCCCGGACCAGCCGCGCCTTGACCTCGACCTCCCCGCCGTCCAGCGCCGCCGACACCTGCTCGATGACGGCGTCGAGGTCGTCCGTGTGCAGCGTGTCGATCCAACCGGTGCCCAGCATCTGCTCGGCCCCCCGGCCGACCAGGCTGCAGAACGCGTCGTTGACGTGCGCCAGGCGCATGCCCTGCTCGGAGAGCAGGGTCGGCACCGGCGAGCGCTCGGTGAGGGCGGAGAAGCGGCGCTCGTGCGCGTCCGCGGTCGCGCGCAGGGCGCGCTCCTGCTCGTTGTCGGTCTTGCGCAGCATGACCGTCCAGCGCCGCCCGCCCGGGGACGGCGTGGTGAGGACGCCGGCCTCGAGCAGCGCTCCGCTGGCGGTGCGGACGTGCAAGGTGCGGCGGGCCGAGCGCTCCCGGCGCAGCAGCAGCTTGAGCTCCCCGCCGCCGACGCTCGGGAACAGGTGCTCCACGGGCATGGCGCAGAGGTCCTCGAGGCCGTAGCCGAGCAGCTGCACCGCGCCCTCGTTGGCCCAGGTGAACCGCTGGGTGCGCCCGGCGGTCTCGGCCACGAGCAGCGCCATGGCGTCGCTCACCGAGGCGCTGTAGAAGATGGAGGAGACGATCTCCGACGGAGCGTGGTGGTCCGACGCGGTCACGGCGGTCACGGTCCTCCCCTCGTCGCTGGTACGGCGCCCGACCGGGCGCATCAGGGGCTACTTCGGCGCCCCCGGCCCCTTTCCTGGAGCCGAACGGCACCGGCTCCCCCGATCGGGGGAGCGTCCCGCCCGGCCCGCCTCCGGGGGTGGGCGCCCGCCCCCGGCTAGCCTGCGGACCAGGAGGTACCGCTATCCCCCGCATCCCGACGGCGCTGTGCGGCGTGCTCGCCGTCGCGGGCGCCGCTGCTGCCCTGTCCGCCCGCCGTCCCGGTGAGGGCTGGTCGGCGACGCTGCTCGCGGCCGCCCTCTGCGCGGCCCCGCTGGTCGTGCTCGCCGCCCGGCGGGTGCCGGCCGGCCGCCGAGCGCTGCCGCTGCTCCTCGCGGGCGGCGCGCTCCTGGTCGCCGGGTCGCTCGCCGCCGACGTGCCCGCCGCGCAGGAGCTGCTCGGTCCCGGCACGCCACCTCGCACCCGGGCCCTCCTCGCCGTCGGCACCGCCGCGGCGTTCGGCTGGGCGGCGTGCGGCCTCGCGCTGGCGCTCGCCGGGGCGGCGTCCCGCACCCGCGACCGCGTGCTCGCCGGCCTGGCGACGGGCGTGGCGGCCCTGGTGGCGGTCGGCCTGGCCGGGGCGCTCGCGGCGCGGTCGGTCGCGGGGTCGCCGCAGGCGGCGCTCACCGCCGAGACCCCGCTCGCGGCGACGGCCGCGCTGGTGCTGGCCTCGGCGGTGCTGATCGTCGTCGTGACCGCTCTGTCCGGTACGGCACCCGAGCGGCCGCGGGACCCGGCCACGACCGCGGCGAGCCGCACGGCGGCCGGCGCGGTGGCGGTGCTGCTCGTGGTGGCCGGCGGGTGGGCCTGGGCGCAGACCCGGCCCGACGCCCCGGGCCCGGTTCGGCCGCTGGCGGGGCTGTTCGCGGACGAGGCCCTCGCCGGGTGCGTCGCGCAGGCCGCGGGTCTGCCGGGGCCCGCGGCGGGCATCACCGACCGCGACCTCACCGCGATCGACCAGCTGCGCTGCGACGGCCAGGGGGCGGCAGCGCTGATCCGGTCGCTCGAGGGGATCCAGCAGCTCTCCGGGCTGACCTCCCTGGAGCTGCCCCGCAACGAGATCCGCGATCTGCAGCCGCTGGCCTCGCTGCCCCGGCTGGGTGCGCTGGCCCTGACGGGCAACGCCGTCACCGACCTCGGGCCGCTGGCCTCCCTGGACCTCTTCGACCTCGGCCTGTCGCACAACCCGGTCAGCGACCTGACGCCGCTGGCCGGGATGACGTCGCTCGCCGCGCTGGGGGTGTCGGCCGCGCAGGTCACCGACATCTCGGCGCTCGCCGGGATGGACGGGCTGCGCACGCTCGACCTCGGCGGCAACGCCATCACCGACGTCTCGCCGCTGGCCGGGCTGCGCAGCCTGGACACGCTCCGCCTCGGCAGCAACGCGATCGTCGACCCCTCCCCGCTGGGGACCGTCCCGACGCTGCTGGTCCTCGACCTGTTCGGCAACCGGGTGGGCGCGGTCGGCGGGCTGGCCGACGCGCCGCTGCTGCAGGAGCTGCAGCTCGGCGCCAACCCGCTCACCGACCTCACGCCGCTGCTGCGGACGACCAGCCTGGTCAACCTGGGGCTGGACGAGACCGACGGGACGCGCCTGACCGGCGTGGAGGCCCTGCGGGCCGCGGGTGTCTCGGTGAACGGCCTCGTCTGAGGTTCACCCCACCGGAGGTGGCAGTGGTCACATCGGCGGGCCCCGGCCGGGATCGCCCCGGCGGCACAGGCATGATCCTCCCGATCCCGAGCACGCGTTCGACCCCACACCTGGTCCCGGCGGTGACGCCGGCACCGATGATCGGAGCCACGTTGCACATCGGAGTGCCGCGCGAGAGCCGTCCGCGCGAGACGCGGGTGGCCGCCACCCCCGCCACCGTGACCCAGCTGGTCGGACTGGGCTACGACGTCGTCGTCGAGTCCGGGGCCGGCGCGGGCAGCAGCTTCCCGGACGACGCCTACACCGCCGCCGGCGCGCGGATCGGCAGCGCCGGGGAGGCCTGGCAGGCCGACGTGGTGCTGCGGGTCAACGGGCCCTCGATCGAGGAGATCGGCCGGCTGCGGGACGGCGCGACGCTGATCGGGCTGATCAGCCCGGCGTTCAACCCCGACCTGGTCGACGCGCTGGCCGCCCGGCCGATCACCGTGCTCGCGATGGACGCGGTCCCCCGCATCTCCCGCGCGCAGTCCCTCGACGTCCTCAGCTCGATGGCCAACATCGCCGGCTACCGCGCCGTGGTCGAGGCCGCGCACGTCTTCGGCCGGTTCTTCACCGGCCAGGTCACCGCCGCCGGCAAGGTGCCCCCGGCCAAGGTGCTCGTGGCGGGCGCCGGCGTCGCGGGTCTCGCCGCGATCGGTGCGGCCAGCAGCCTGGGCGCGATCGTCCGGGCCACCGACGTCCGCCCCGAAGTCGCCGAGCAGGTGCGCTCGCTCGGCGGCGAGTACGTCGCGGTGAAGGCCGGCGAGCAGGAGGTCAGCTCCGACGGCTACGCCCGCGAGATGGGCGAGGACTTCAACCGCCGCGCGGCCGAGATGTACGCCGAGCAGGCCCGGGACGTCGACATCGTCATCACCACCGCGCTGATCCCCGGCCGCCCGGCGCCGCGGCTGATCACCGAGGAGATGGTGGCCTCCATGCGCTCGGGGTCGGTCATCGTCGACATGGCCGCCGCGCAGGGCGGCAACGTGGCGGGCTCGGTGGCCGACGAGGTCGTCGTGACGCCCAACGGCGTCTCGATCATCGGCTACACCGACCTGCCCGCCCGGCTGCCGGCCCAGGCCTCGCAGCTGTACGGCACGAACCTGGTCAACCTCCTCAAGCTGCTCACCCCGGGCAAGGACGGCGCGCTGGTCCTCGACATGGACGACGTCGTGCAGCGCGCGATGACCGTCGTGCGCGCCGGCGAGAAGACCTGGCCCCCGCCGCCGGTCCAGGTGTCCGCCGCCCCCGCCCCCGCGCCGGTCGCCGCCGCAGCGGTGGAACCGGTGGCTCCGAAGTCGCCACCTCCGCCGTCCCGGCGCTTCGCGCTGGTCGGCCTGGGTGCCGCCGTGCTGTTCCTCCTCGCCGGCTTCTCGCCCAGCGAGCTGGTCCAGCACCTGACGGTGTTCGCCCTCGCCGTCGTCGTCGGCTTCTACGTCATCGGGCACGTGCACCACGCGCTGCACACGCCGCTGATGAGCGTCACCAACGCGATCTCCGGGATCATCGTCGTCGGCGCCCTGCTGCAGATCGGGCACGACGACGCCCTGGTGACCGCGCTCGCGTTCGTGGCGATCCTCGTCGCGAGCATCAACGTCTTCGGCGGTTTCGCCGTCACCCGCCGGATGCTCGGCATGTTCACCCGGGGGCCCGCGCGATGAGCGCCACCACCGCCGCGTCCGCGGCCTACATCGTCGCCGCGCTGCTGTTCATCCTCAGCCTCGCGGGCCTGTCGAAGCACGAGACGGCCAAGGCCGGCAACGCCTACGGCATGGCCGGCATGGTCATCGCGCTGGTCGCCACCATCGGCCTGGCCGCCGACCACGGCATCTCCGGCACCGGCGCCGTCCTGCTCGCCGTCGCCGTCGTCATCGGCGCCGCGATCGGCCTGTGGCGGGCGGCGAAGGTCGAGATGACCGGCATGCCGGAGCTCATCGCGATCCTGCACAGCTTCGTCGGCCTCGCCGCGGTGCTGGTCGGCTGGAACGGCTACCTGTCGGTCGAGGCGGACCTGGAGAACCAGACCGAGGTCTCCGCCGACCTGCTGGGCATCCACTCCGGCGAGGTCGCCATCGGCGTCTTCATCGGGGCGGTCACCTTCACCGGCTCGATCGTCGCCTTCCTCAAGCTCTCGGCCCGGATCAAGAGCAACCCGCTGGTGCTGCCGGGCAAGAACTGGCTGAACCTGGGCGCGCTGGCCGCGTTCGCCGTGCTCACCGTGGTCTTCGTCGCCGAGCCGAACCTGCCGGTGCTCGCGGTGCTCACCGCCCTGGCGCTCGCGCTGGGCTGGCACCTGGTGGCCTCGATCGGCGGCGGCGACATGCCGGTCGTCGTCTCGATGCTCAACAGCTACTCGGGCTGGGCCGCCGCCGCGTCGGGCTTCCTGCTCGGCAACGACCTGCTGATCATCACCGGTGCGCTGGTCGGCTCCTCGGGTGCCTACCTCTCCTACATCATGTGCAAGGCGATGAACCGCTCCTTCATCTCGGTGATCGCCGGCGGCTTCGGCAACGAGGGCAGCGCCGCGGCCTCCGACGTCGACTACGGCGAGCACACCGAGATCAGCGCCGAGGAGACCGCGGAGCTGCTGCTGGACGCGAAGTCCGTGGTCATCACCCCGGGCTACGGCATGGCCGTGGCGCAGGCGCAGGGCGCGGTGGCGGAGCTGACCCGCAAGCTGACCGAGCGCGGCGTCGAGGTCCGCTTCGGCATCCACCCGGTGGCCGGGCGCCTGCCCGGCCACATGAACGTGCTGCTCGCCGAGGCCAAGGTCCCCTACGACGTCGTCCTGGAGATGGACGAGATCAACGACGACCTCGCCGACACCTCCGTCGTCCTTGTCATCGGGGCCAACGACACCGTCAACCCCGCGGCCTCGGAGGACCCGGCCAGCCCGATCGCCGGCATGCCGGTGCTCCGGGTGTGGGAGGCCGAGCGGGTCGTGGTGTTCAAGCGGTCGATGAACACCGGGTACGCCGGCGTCCAGAACCCGCTGTTCTTCCGCGAGAACAGCCGGATGCTCTTCGGGGACGCCCGCGAGCGCGTGGAGGACATCCTGCGGGCCCTCTGAGGCCGGAGAGGTTCATCTCACGGCCCCTGTCGTCCGCCGCCGCATCGGCCTACGGTCGGTGCATGCGCGCGCACGGTCCGGTCACCGAGCTGCCGGAGGCAGCAGCCTCCGACCACCTCTGCTGGGTGCACCAGGACGACGCCGCCTTCGACGACGCCGTCCGGGAGTTCCTGGCCGGCGGCCTCGCCCGCGGGGAGCGGCTGCTGTGCGTCGGCGAGCGCGCCATCGCGGCGCTCGCCGGCGCCACCGGGCCGCTCGGGGACGCCGACGTGCTCGTCGCCCGGGGCGCGCTGAGCACCATGACGGTGGACGAGGTGTACGCCGCCGCCGGCCCGCTGGTCGTGGAGCGGCAGCGCGCCTACTACGAGGCGGCCACCCGGCGTGCCCTCGACGACGGCTACCGCGGGCTGCGCGTCGTCGCCGAGCTGACCGGGCTGGCCGCCGACCCGGAGCAGCGCGACCTGCTCGCGGCGTGGGAGCACGCGGGCGACGAGTTCATCGCCTCCGGCGCCGGGATGTCGGCGATGTGCGCCTACCGGGCCGACCTGCCGCCGGCCACGCTCGGTGCCCTGCTCTCGGTGCACGCGCAGGGCCGTGCCGACGAGCACCTGAGCCCGTACCGGCTCTTCTTCGCCTACGACGCCGTCCGGCTGGCCGGCAGCGTCGACACGTCCACCGCGGACCGGCTGGCCGCGACGCTGGCCGGCACCCCGGTCGGCCCCTCCCCCGTGCTGGACCTCACCGGGCTCGAGTTCGTCGACGTGGCCGGCTTCCGGGCGCTGGCCGGCTGGGCGGCCGACCTGCGGGCCCGCGGGCTGCCGCTGGAAATCCGCGGCGCCTCGGCGCTGGTGCGGCGGGTGTGGCACGTCCTCGACCTCGACGCGGTCGCCCCCGTGACCTTCGCCGCCCCGCACGGATGACCGCGCCGCCGGCGTCCGCGGGTCCGTCGGCCGGGTTCCAGCACGAGGCGCTGCTCTACCGCGACGACGAGTCCCTGCTCGCGGGGGTGCTGCCGTTCGTCCGCGACGGGCTGGCGGCCGGCGAGCAGGTGGTCCTCGCGCTGCCGCCCCCGCACCTGGACCTGCTGCGGGGGGCGGTGGGCGGCGACGTGGCACGGGTCCGCTGGGTCGGCATGGCGGAGGTCGGCGCCAATCCCGCCCGTCTCCTCGGCGTCCTGACCGCCGCACTGGCGGACGCCACGGCCGGCGGCCGTCGCCTCCGGGTCGTCGGCGAGCCCGCCTGGCCGGGCCGCCGGGAGGCGGAGTACTCGGAGTGCCGCCTGCACGAGCTGCTGCTCGGCACCGCCTTCGACGGCGGCCCGCCCTGGCGCCTGCTGTGCCCCTACGACCAGACGCACCTCCCCCGCGCGGTGCGTCGCGCGGCGCTGCAGTCGCACCCGGTGGTGTCCACGCCCGAGCGGCGCCGGCCGAGCCCGGCGTACTCCCGCGAGGCGGCGGCCGAGGCGTTCGCCGCCCCGCTGCACCAGCCCACCGAGGGGGTGCTGCGCGGCGGGTTCGGCGCCGGCGACCTGCGCGCCACGCGGCGCACCGTGGCCTCCTTCGCCCGGTCCTGCGGTCTGGCCGAGGACCGCGTGCGGGTGCTGGAGCTGGCCGCCGCCGAGCTGGTCGCCAACTCCCTGCGCCACGGGGGCGGCAGCGGCTCGCTCGCGCTGTGGGAGACCCCGGACGCCGTCGTCGTCGAGGTCGGCGATGCCGGGCAGGTCCGCGACCCGCTGGCCGGGCGGCGCACCCCTCCCCCGGGCGCGCCGCGCGGCCAGGGGCTGCACGTGGTCAACCAGCTCTGCGACCTCGTCCAGCTGCGCTCCTCCCCTCGGGGCACGACCGTCCGCATCACGACCTGGCGCTGATCCCCTCGCACCCGACCCGCGCGGGCGGGACACGGCGGGGAGCCCGCGCGGGCGCGACCACTGCCGCGACTATGCTGGACGGCGCGTCAGACAGCCGGCGCCCGGAGGTCTCTCCTCCAGCGGATCCCCAGGACCCGCCGTCATCGCCGGCACTGCCCGCCCGGTGCAACCTCGACACGGAGCATCACGTGACCAGCCCCGACGCCGGCGCCCCGGACGCCGACGCCGTCCGGTCGGCCTTCGACGAGCTCGGCCGCCTCTCGTTCGCCGAGCACTCCCTGGAGTCGGTCGTCCGGACCGTCACCGAGCTGACCACCCGGGTCCTCCCCGGCGAGCGGATCGCCTCGGTCACGATCGTCCGCGGCGACCAGCCGAGCACGGTGGCTGCCAGCGGCGACCTCGCCCTGGACCTCGACCTCCAGCAGTACCGCCTCGGCGCCGGGCCCTGCGTCAGCGCGGCGACGACCGGCCGGATGCACGAGATCGCCGACACCCGTCAGGACCCGCGGTGGCCGGAGTTCGCCGCGCTCGCGGCCGCCGCCGGGTGCGACAGCGTGCTGTCCTTCCCGCTGCCGGCGCAGGAGAAGGTGTCCGGCGCGCTCAACGTCTACGCGCGCGGGCCGGCCTCGGCCGACCAGCCGACCCGGGACCTCCTCGCCCGGCTCACCGCCTACGCCGCCGTCCCGGTGTCGAACATGTACCTCTACGAGGCCGCCGTCGAGCGGGCCGACCACCTGCAGGCGGCGCTGGACTCCCGCGGCGTCATCGACCAGGCCAAGGGCATCCTCATGGAGCGGTTCAAGCTGACGCCGGACGCCGCCTTCCAGGCGCTGACCCGCGTGTCGATGGAGACCAACACCAAGGTGCGGGACGTCGCCGTCCGGTTCGTCAGCACCGGGGAGCTGCGCCCCGAGTAGCGCGGCTCAGGACGCCTCGCCGGCGGTGCCCGCCGGTCCGCCCGGCGGGCCCTCCGGAGGCGCCTCCCGGCGCACCAGGTCGCCCACGGCCTCCTCGAGCCGCGCCCAGGTGCCGCTCCACTCCACCAGCGGCTCGAGGATCCGCTCGAAGACGGCGAGCTGCTGGTCGAAGGCGTCCAGCTGCGCGCGCATGCCGCCGATCGAGGCCCGCTGCGCGGCGACCATCTCGGCGATGGCGCGCAACTGGGCGGCCGACATCGCACCCGGCGGGCTGGGCAGCGTCGGGAACGGCAGCTTGGCCGGCACCGAGCCCGCGACGGTGCGCGCGCGGTCGGTGAAGCCGCGCAGCTGCTGCACGAACTCCTCGATCGACCGGCCCACGAGCCCGCCCGGCGGCGTGCCGCGTTCCGGTCCTGGTCGTTCCTCGGTCATGCCCCCGACGCTAGGCGGGCGAGGGAGCCGGCGCGACACCCCTCCCGGCGCTCGCCGGTCGCGCCCCCCTCCGGCGGCAGACTGGGATCCATGCGCCGAACCCCTCCGCTCGCCGTCCTGGCCCTCGTGGTCGGGCTGGCCGGCTGCGGCAGCGATACGGCACCCGGTGCGGGGGCGGCCCCCTCCACGACCCCGTCCTCGACGACGGATGCCTCCCCCTCGCCGACCGGGCAGCCGCCCACCGGGCCCGAGGCCCTCGTGACCGCGGCCCTCGACGCGCTGGACCGCCGGCAGGAGGTCGCCCAGCTGTTCGTCGTCGGCGTGCCCGCCGACGGGCCGGCCCGCGGGGCCGGGCTGGCCGCCGACGGCGTCGGCGGGATCTTCCTCGCCGGGCGGCCGTCCGGGTCGGCCGCCGAGCTGGCCGGGCTCACGGCGGGCTGGCAGGCGCAGCGCGGGGGCCCGGAGCTGTGGATCGCCGTCGACCAGGAGGGCGGGAGCGTGCAGTCCCTCAAGGGCGCCGGCTTCGACCGGCTGCCGCCCGCGACCGAGCAGGGCGACCTGCCGCCGGACCAGCTGGCCGCGCTGGCCGCCGACCTGGGCGGGCAGCTGAGCAGCGCCGGAGTGAACCTGAACCTGGCCCCGGTGGTCGACGTCGTCCCGGCCGGCACGGAGAGCACCAACGGGCCGATCGGGTACTTCGACCGGCAGTACGGGGCCACCGGCGCGGAGGTGGCGCCCGCGGCGAGCACGATCGCCGACGGGCTGGCCGCGGCCGGCGTCACGCCGACCCTCAAGCACTTCCCGGGGCTGGGCCGGGTGCGCGGCAACACCGACGACACCGCGGACGTCGTCG
Source organism: Blastococcus sp. SYSU D01042 (assembly GCF_054050515.1). Classification (NCBI taxonomy): domain Bacteria; kingdom Bacillati; phylum Actinomycetota; class Actinomycetes; order Geodermatophilales; family Geodermatophilaceae; genus Blastococcus; species Blastococcus sp. SYSU D01042. The sequence goes on from NZ_JBJGZM010000004.1 coordinate 401,764, forward strand.
ACGCGGTCACCACCGGAGGCGACGACCAGGTGGGCGCCTTCGCGGCGACCCTGCGGGCCACGACCGCCCGGCCGATGGTCATGATGTCGTCGGCGACCTACGACCTCATCGACCCCGCGCAGCAGGCGGCGTTCTCGCCGGTGGTCGTCGGGGAGCTGCTGCGCGGCACGCTCGGGTTCGCCGGCCCGGTGATCTCCGACGACCTCGGCAACGCCGCCGCGGTGCGGAGCGTGCCGGTCGGCGAGCGTGCGGTGCGCTTCCTGGCCGCCGGCGGCACCCTCGTGCTCACCGTCGCCCCGGACACCTACCCCGCGATGCTGGACGCGGTGCTGGACCGCAGCGAGGAGGACCCGGCGTTCGGCGCGGTCGTCGACGCCGCCGTCCGCACCGCGCTGCTGGCCAAGGCCGAGGCCGGCCTGCTCGACTGACCCCGGAACGCACGAGATCTGCACTCTCGGGGCCATCAGCTGCCTGACGGCCCCGAGTGTGCAGATCTCGTGGAGTGGTGCGGGTGGAGCTGTGGTGCGGTGGAGCTGCGGGGCTCAGTACCAGCCCTTGGCCTGGGAGTGCGACCAGGCGCCGCACGGCGAGCCGAACCGCTTCTGGATGTAGATGAGCCCGGCGTCGATCTGGCGGTAGCCGTCGGAGGTCTTGGCGATCCCCGTGCCGGCCCAGGTGCTGTCCAGGAACTGGGCGATGCCGTACGCGGTGCTGCTCGGGTTCTGCGCGTTGGGGTTCCAGCCGCTCTCCTTGCCCCAGAGCTTCTCGAGGCAGGAGAACTCGGAGCTGTTGCCGCCGAGCTTCTGCAGCGCGTAGCTCTGGTAGGAGCCCGACGGCGCCGCAGCGGGAGCGGCCGCGGCCCGGCTGGGCGCCTGGGTCCGCGGCGCAGCGGCGGCGCGCGCGGCCTCCGCCGCACGCGCGGCCTCGGCGGCGCGCGCGGCCTCGGCGGCACGCGCGGCCTCGGCGGCCCGGGCGGCCTCCTCGGCGGCCTTGCGGGCGGCCTCCTCGGCGGCGATCCGGGCGGCCTCCTCGGCGGCGCGGCGGTCGTGCTCGGCCTGCTCGGCGGCCAGCTGGGCCAGCTCGGCCGCGGTCTGGTCGGCGTCGCGGGCGCTGCGGCTGGCGGCCAGCTGCTGCAGCGGGGCGACGGCGTCGTCCGCGGCCGGCTCGTCGGTGGTGATGCCCAGCTGCTGGGCGACGCTCATGGACTCGGTCTGCGCGACGGCCTGGGCCTCGGGCTCACCGGTCGAGAGGACGCCGACCATGACGGCGCCGGCGGTCGCCACGCCGAGGAGGGCGGCGGACCGGCGGGCACCCAGCGGCGGACGGTTGCGGAGGCGTGCGTTCACGGTGGTGCGGAGGTTCATGGGGAGGGTGTGCTCCGGGTGTCAGGGCGCAGCAGAGCGACCGCCCTCCGAGGGGCGGCGCGCTCGCCAGCTGTCCAGTTCTTCCGTGAGCCGCCTACCGAGTTAGCTGACGGATTCGGGCGGGAAGCAGCCCTACCCGCCCCGGACTGGAGGTCCGGGGCCGGGATTCACCCCAGTACTGCGGTGGGTCCCCGGCTCGCCCGCAGGGCGATTCGGCGGCGCCCGGCGCGACTCCCCCGGGTGGGGTGCCGCCGACCGGACCGATCCAACGTAACCGGCGTTATCGCCCCGTGACAAACCTCGGACCGGAATTCCTGACGTGACCCGCGTCCCGTTCCGGCGTCCGCCCAGGTCAGGGCAGCCGCCACACCGTCGTCCGGCGGAGGCGGGCCGGCGCGGCGGGGTCGCCCTCGGTGTCCGGGACGTCGTGGACGGCTGCCTCCACGAGCCGGTCGTGGGGCAGGTAGGGCCGGCCGGGGTCGCCGATGAACACCTCGGCGCCGGACGCGCGGGCGGCGTCGAGGAACGGCAGCACCCGCTCGGTCATCGTCCGGTCGTAGCAGACGTCACCGGCCAGGACGACGTCGACGACGGGCGGCGCCTCCCCCAGCAGGTCGCCGGCGGGCTCGATGCCGTCGACGCCGTTGAGCGCCGCGTTCTCCGGGATGGCGGCCAGGCCGAACGGGTCGACCTCGCTGGCGACCACGTGCCGCGCACCGGCCATCACCGCCGCCACCGCGACCAGCCCGCTGCCCGCCCCGAGGTCCAGCACCGTCCGTCCCGCGACGACCTCCGGGTGGTCGAGCACGTAGCGGGCCAGCGCCTGCCCGCCCGGCCATGCAGCGGCCCAGAACGGCGGTTCCTGCTCGGTGCGGCCCTGCTCGACCTCCATCGCCTCCCAGAGGGCGACGACGTCGGAGGCGACGAGCAACCGGAGCTCGGGGACCAGCGAGGGCCGGGCCGCCCGGGTGTGGGCGCGGATGAAGGCGGCGGGGACGGGCACCCCCTCAGTCTCGCGCAGCCGCCGTCCTGCGGGCGGTGATGCCCCGGGCGACCAACCGCCAGTAGGTGCCCGGGCGCAACCGGACGAGCACGTCGGGCACCGTGGCGCTCAGCCCGATCAGCAGCCGTGGGCGGCGCGCCTCGATCGCCGCGACGATCTTCGCGGCCGCCTGCTCGGGCGGCATGCGCAGGAGCTTCGCCATCTGGGCGCGGCCCTCGGCGACCTCCGCGGCGTCCACCCCGGAGCCCAGCCGCGCGCTCTCGGCGATCCGCGTCCGGATGCCGCCGGGGTGCACGACGGTCACCCCGACCCCGTCCTCGGCCAGCTCGTGGCGCAGCGACTCGCTGAAGCCCCGGACGGCGAACTTGCTCGCGGCGTAGGCGGCCTGCCCGGGCGGGGCGAAGATGCCGAAGACGCTCGAGACGTTGACCAGGTGCGACCCGGGGTGCGCCTTGAGGGTGGGCAGCAACGCCGCGGTCAGCCGCACCACCGCGCGGAAGTTGATCGCCAGCACCCAGTCGAACTCCTCCAGGGTGACCTGGTCGAACCGCCCGCCGAGCGCGACGCCGGCGTTGTTCACCAGCAGCGTGGTCCCCGGGTGGTCGGCGGCCAGCGTCGCCCCCAGCGCGTCGGTGGCCGCCTCGTCGGCGAGGTCCACGACATAGGTGTCGACCTCGAGTGGAGGGTGAGCTGCGCGGATGCGGTCGGCGACGACGGCCAGCCGCTCGGCGTCGCGGTCGACCAGCACGAGGGAGCTGCCGCGGTCGGCGAGCTGGACGGCGAGCGCCTCCCCGATGCCGCTGGCGGCACCGGTGACGACCGCGGTCCCGCCGGCGAACTCGTAGGCGCGCATCAGACGGCCACCTGCTCGGTCCGGGCCGGTGCGGCGCTGAAGGCGATGCCCTCGTCCTCGAGCGGGCCGCGACGCATGAGCCGCACGTCCTTGATGTAGTTCTGGTGCAGCCGCCACGGCGTCCGCCTGCCCTGCTTGGGCAGCTGGGCGATGCTGCGCTGCACGTAGCCCGCGGCCAGGTCGAGGAAGGGCAGGTCGGCGCCCTCCGGCGGGGCCAGCGGCGTGGCGACGGCGAGCCCACGCCGGTCCATGTGCTGAAGCAGCCGGCAGACGTAGCGGCTGACCAGGTCGGCCTTGAGCGTCCAGGAGGCGTTCGTGTAGCCGATGACCATGGAGAAGTTCGGGACGCCCGAGAGCATCATGCCCTTGTAGGAGACCGTCTCCGGCACGTCGACCGGCTCGCCGTCGAGGCTCAGCTGCATGCCGCCCATGGCCAGGAGGTTCAGACCGGTCGCGCTGACGACCACGTCGGCGTCGAGGTGCTGACCCGACGCCAGCTCGATGCCGGTCTCGGTGAAGGTCGCGATCCGGTCGGTGACCATCGACGCCTTCCCCTCGCGCAGGGTGCGGAACAGGTCGCCGTCGGGGACCAGGCACAGCCGCTGGTCCCACGGGTCGTAGGGCGGGTTGAAGTGCGTGTCGACGTCGAAGCCCGCCGGTAGCTGCTTGACCGTCAACCGGCGGACGAGCGCCCGGACGCGGTCGGGCCAGCGGCGGCTGGCCTGGAACAGCGCGGTCGAGCTGAGCACGTTCTTCCACCGCACGACCGGGTAGGCGACGCGCGCCGGCAGCCGGCTGCGCAGCAGCTCGGCCAGCGGGTCCTTGCCCGGCAGGGACAGCACGTAGCTGGGCGTGCGCTGCAGCATCGTCACGTGCGCGGCGTCCTCGGCCAGGTTGGGCACCAGCGTGACGGCGGTGGCGCCGCTGCCGATGACGACGATCCGCTTGCCGGTGCCGTCGAAGTCCTCCGGCCAGTGCTGCGGGTGGATCAGCTGCCCGGTGAAGCGCTCCTCGCCCGGGAACTCGGGGCGGAAGCCCTCGTCGTAGCGGTAGTAGCCCGAGCACACCGACAGCCACGAGCAGGTGAGGGTGACCGTCTCCCCGGTGTCGGTGCGCCGGGCGGTCACCGTCCACCGGGCGTCGGCGCTGGACCAGTCGGCGGAGAGCACCTGGTGGTGGAAGCGGATCTTCTCCTCCACGCCGTGCTCGCGGGCGGTCTCCCGGATGTACTCGCGGATCGACCCCCCGTCGGCGATGGCCTTGGCGCCGGTCCAGGGCTTGAAGTCGTAGCCCAGGGTGAACATGTCGGAGTCCGACCGGATGCCGGGGTAGCGGAAGAGGTCCCAGGTGCCGCCGACGGCGCCCCGCGACTCCAGGACCGCGTAGGTCTTGTCCGGGCACTCGACCTGCAGGTGGCAGGCGGCGCCGATGCCGGACAGGCCGGCGCCGACGACCAGGACGTCCACGTGCTCGGGGCTCATCTGCACTCTCCAGGATCGGGCCGACCGGGAGGCCGACGCTATCGACACCGTGTCGAACGAGTCAACAGGGTGTCGAGGTACGGGCCCGGCGCCGGTAGTGTCGCCGGCATGGCCGACAGCGCAGCACCGCTCCCGGTCGCCGGCCGCGGACGGCGGCCGGCGCGGGCCACGGGCGACGACCGGGAGCTCGCCATCCTGGCCACGGCCGAGCGGCTGCTGGCCGAGCGGTCGCTCGCGGCGATCTCGGTCGACGACCTGGCGCGGGGCGCGGGCATCTCGCGGCCGACGTTCTACTTCTACTTCCCGTCCAAGGACGCCGTCCTGCTGACGCTGCTCGACCGGGTGGTCGCCGAGGCCGACGCGACGATGAGCACCGTCTTCGACTCCCCCGCGCCCGACCTGCGGGAGGGCTGGCACCGGGTCATCTCGGCCTACCACGACACCTTCCGCAGCCACCGCGCGCTGACCGTCGCCTGGGCCGAGGCCCGTTCGACGAACGCCGAGGTGCGGGCGCTCTGGGCGGAGGTCGTGGAGCGCTGGGTGCAGCGCTGCGCCGCGGCCATCGAGGCCGAGCGGGCCCGCGGCGCGGCCCCGGCGGGGCCGGCCGCCCGCGACCTCGCCATCGCGCTCACCGCGATGAACGAGCAGGTCATCTACGCCTCGCTCAGCGGCGACGGCCCGGCCGTGGCCGACCGGGACGTCGTCCCCGTGCTGCTGGCGGTGTGGCTCGCCGCCGTCTACGGCGACGGGGCCCGCTGAATTTCAGACCTCGACGGCGGCGTTCTCGCCCGTGACCGCGTCCATGTCCCGGCCCGTGGCGCCGGTGCGGACGACGGTGACCGGGCAGGGTGCGTGGTGCACCAGCTTGTCGCTGACCGAGCCGAGCAGGAGGCCGGCGAAACCGCCCCGGCCGCGGGCGCCCATGACGACCAGGCTCGCGCCCTCGGCGGCCTGCATCATCGCCTGCTCGGCGGGGCGGTGGACGGCGTGGCAGGTGACCCGGACCTCGGGCGCCAGCCCGGCCGCCCGCACGTGCGCCTCCATCTCGTCGACGACCGCCTGCTCCCAGTCCGGCAGCGGCGGCACGTAACCCGGCGTCCAGGCCGCGGGCTGCGGCGCCGACGTGATGGACCAGCCGCGCACGACGTGCAGGTCGACGTCGGCGCGCGCCGCGAGCCTCCCCGCCCACACCAGCGCCTCCTGGGCGCACTTGGAACCGTCGTGCCCGACGACGATCCCGCCGTCGATCTGCACCGACTTCGCGACTTCGCTCACGGTTGACCTCCTGGGATCCGCGCCGGCCGGTGGGCCGCGCCACCGAAGACTCTCACCCCTGGACGAGCGAGGAGCCGCCGAGGTGCCCGCAGCGCGCCGGGAAGGTCAGGAGACGGCCGCGGGCCTGCGCAGGACCACCACCCCGTCGCCCGCGTCGCGCTGCTCCCCCGCCCCGACCAGGGCCGGGTCGTACTCCCGGCCCTCGACGGCCACGTTCGGCTCGACCGCACCGGTCGCCTCGTCGGTGCCGACCAGCGCGTCGGGCACCGTCGCGGCCACCGCCTGCAGCGCCTCACCGATCCGGCTGCTCAGGCCGCGCAGCGACTGGCGGGCCTGGTCGCGCTGGCGGCGGAGCTCCTCGACCTGGTCGGTGAGCTCGGCCAGCCGGGCCGCCGCCGCGGCGGCGGCCTGCTCGCGCTGCCGGGCCGCGTCGTCGTCCAGCCGGCGGCGCTCGTCGGCGGCCGCCGCGGCCAGCCGGTCGCGCTCGCGGGCGGCGTCGGCGGCCAGCGCGTCGCGCTCGGCCGCGGCCGCCCGGACGATCTCCGCGGCCTCGGCCCCCGCGCGGTCGAGCAGGGCCTGGGCCTCGGCGCTCTGCTTGCGCGCGTGGTCGCGCAGCTCGTCGGCCGCGCGCACGGCCGTCTCCTTGATCTCGTGTGCCTTGCGCAGCCGGGCGTCGGCCTCGCTGCGCGCCTCGGCCACGAGGTGCTCGGCCTCGCGGTGGCCCGCGTCGGTGATCGCCGCGGCCTCCTCGGCGGCCAGCTGCAGCATCTCCTCGACCCGCTCGGACACCGGGAAGACCACCCGGCCGCGGGGCGCGTCGGCGAGCAGCCGGCGGGAGATCTCCAGCTCGGCCGAGCAGGCCCCGAACCGGGCCAGCAGGTCGTCGACCTGCCGGCGCACCGTCCGCAGCTCGGACTCCGCCCACGAGACGTAGGTGTCGACCTCCATCGGGTCGTAGCCCCGGAGCTTGCTCCGGAAGACCGGCCCCGACCCCAGCACCTGGTCCAGGGGCCCGGTGAAGGCGGGCGCCTCGTCGTCCCCGCTCCGCTCCCCCGCGCTGCCGGCCCCGTACCCCTCGCGCACCGCCATCGCCGCCCCCTCGAGCTCGTATCGATCCGGACAGTGCCAGAACCGGGCACCCGGGGTGGGGCACCGTGACCGGACCGTGAACTGCCACGGGTGTGGTTCGGCAGGTCGTGGCGAGTCGGTCACGCAGCGGGGTCAGCCGGTACGCGGAGCTCGGGAATGCCGCGGGTACCCGTAGGGTTCCAGCGACCGGTAGTTGCACTCTCAACCAGCCCTGGGGGCGGTCATGCAGTTCGGCATCTTCTCCGTCAGCGACCTCACGCAGGACCCGACCACCGGCCGGACGCCCAGCGAGGCCGAGCGGATCAAGGCGATCCTGGCGATCGCGCGCAAGGCCGAGGAGGTCGGCCTGGACGTCTTCGCCCTCGGCGAGCACCACAACCCGCCGTTCTTCTCCTCCTCCCCCACCACCACGCTGGCGCACATCGCGGCGACGACCTCGACGCTCCAGCTGTCGACGGCGACGACGCTGATCACCACCAACGACCCGGTGAAGATCGCCGAGGACTACGCGATGCTCCAGCACCTGGCCGACGGCCGGGTCGACCTGATGATGGGCCGCGGCAACACCGGCCCGGTCTACCCGTGGTTCGGGCAGGACATCCGCAACGGCCTCGAGCTCGCCGTCGAGAACTACGCGCTGCTGCGCCGGCTCTGGACCGAGGACGTCGTCAACTGGCAGGGGAAGTTCCGCACCCCGCTGCAGGGCTTCACCTCGACCCCGCGCCCGCTCGACGGCGTCCCGCCGTTCGTGTGGCACGGCTCGATCCGCTCCCCGCAGATCGCCGAGCAGGCCGCGTACTACGGCGACGGCTTCTTCCACAACCACATCTTCTGGCCGCCGGAGCACACGCAGAAGATGGTCGAGTTCTACCGCAAGCGGTACGAGCACTACGGCCACGGCAGCGCCGACCAGGCGATCGTCGGCCTCGGCGGGCAGGTGTTCATGCGGAAGAACAGCCAGGACGCCGTCGCCGAGTTCCGGCCCTACTTCGACAACGCGCCGGTGTACGGGCACGGCCCCTCGCTGGAGGAGTTCTCGGCGCAGACGCCGCTGACCGTGGGCAGCCCGCAGCAGGTCATCGAGCGGACCCTCGGCTTCCGGGACTACGTCGGCGACTACCAGCGCCAGCTGTTCCTCATCGACCACGCCGGCCTGCCGCTGAAGACCGTGCTCGAGCAGCTGGACCTGCTCGGCGAGGAGGTCGTGCCGGTGCTGCGCCGCGAGTTCGCCGCCCTCAAGCCCGCGCACGTGCCGGACGCGCCCACCCACGCCTCGCGCGTGGCGGCGGCCGGCGGGAGCAAGGACGCCACCGTGCACGCCGGTGGCGACGACGTGACCGGTCAGGCCCGCGAGGAGGTCGAGGTCCGATGAGCACGCGCACCATCGCCGTCGTCAGCGCCGGGCTGAGCAACCCCAGCTCCACCCGGCTGCTGGCCGACCGGCTCACCGCGGCCACCGTGGCGGCCCTGCGCGAGCGCGGCATCACCGCGACCGTCGAGGTCGTCGAGCTGCGCGCGCACGCCCGTGACCTCGCCGACGACCTGCTCACCGGCTTCGCGAACGAGCCGCTGCAGGCCGCCGTCGACACGGTGACCGGTGCCGACGCCGTCATCGCGGTGACGCCGATCTTCTCGGCCTCCTACAGCGGGCTGTTCAAGACGTTCTTCGACGTCCTGGACAAGGACGCCCTGGTCGGCACCCCGGTGCTCATGGGTGCGACCGCGGGCACCGCCCGTCACTCGCTGGCCCTGGAGCACGCCCTGCGCCCGCTGTTCGCCTACCTGCGGGCGACCGTCGCCCCGACCGCGGTCTTCGCCGCCGCCGAGGACTGGGCCGGTGGCGGCGAGGGGCCCGGCAGCGGAGCGCTGGCCGACCGGGTCGAGCGCGCCGCCGGGGAGCTCGCCGACCTGGTGGCCGCCCGGCCGCCGGCCGCGCCGGTGGACCCGTTCGCCGACCCGACGACCTCCTTCGAGGACCTGCTGCGCGGCAGCTAGCCGACGGCGTCCTCCGACGGCGGGGCGCTGCCACCCTGGGGCGCCTCGCCGAGCATGATCCGGGCGATCTCCGCCCGGTCGGCGGCCGAGGGCATCCCCCACCCGGGCTCGTAGCCGTACACCTCGTGCAGCGGCTTCGACGCCGTCCGCCCGGTGAGCACCTCCACGGACCCGGCATCGATCAGCCCGGGGTGCTCGACGCCGCACGCCCCGGCGACCTTGACCAGGTCGCGGCGGACGGTCTGCACGTAGTTCGCGGCCCGCACCGACTTGCGCTCCGGGTCCAGCCCGCGGGCCAGCCAGGCGTTCTGCGTGGCCACGCCGGTGGGGCAGGTGTCGGTGTGGCACTTCTGCGCCTGGATGCAGCCGATGGCCAGCATGGCCTCGCGCGCGACGTGCACCAGGTCGCAGCCCAGCGCGAAGGCCACCACCGCGTTGTCGGGCAGGCCCAGCTTGCCGCCCCCGCCGAAGACGACCTGCTCGTGCAGGCCCTTGCGGGCGAAGGTGGCGTACACCCGTGCGAACCCGAGCTGGAAGGGCAGCGACACCGAGTCGGTGAAGATCAGCGGCGCCGCGCCGGTGCCGCCCTCTCCCCCGTCGATGGTCACGAAGTCGACGCCGCGGCCGCCGGCGGCCATCCGGTCGGTCAGCTCCTCCCAGAAGACCATGTCGCCGACGGCGGACTTGATCCCGACGGGCAGACCGGTCTCCGCGGCCAGCAGCTCGACCCAGTCCAGCAGGCTGTCGACGTCGGAGAACTCGGCGTGCCGGGACGGGCTGATGCAGTCCTGCCCCTCGGGCACGCCCCGGGTCGCGGCGATCTCGGCGGACACCTTCGCGGCCGGCAGCACCCCGCCCAGGCCCGGCTTGGCGCCCTGGCTCAGCTTGATCTCCAGGGCCCGCACCGGCGCCGACGCCACCAGGTCCTTCAGCCGCTGCAGGTCGAACCGGCCCTGCTCGTCGCGGCAGCCGAAGTACGCCGTCCCCAGCTGGAGGACCAGCTCCCCGCCGTGCCGGTGGTGCGGCGAGAGCCCGCCCTCGCCGGTGTTCTGCAGGCAGCCGGCCAGCGCGGCGCCGCGGTTGAGCGCCTCGACCGCCGCCCCGGACAGCGAGCCGAAGCTCATCCCGGAGATGTTGACGACCGACGCCGGCCGGAAGGCGTGCCGGCGCCCCCGGGCGGCGCCCAGCACCTTCGCGGCGGGCACGTCGGCTCCGTGCCCGGCGTGCACGTCGGTCGTGGGCACCGCCCGGCCGAAGGTCCGGTGGTTGATGACCGGGTAGCCGGCGGTGTACTCGAGGTCGTTGTCGGTGCCGAAGCCGAAGTAGTTGTTCTCGCCCTTCGCCGAGGCGTAGACCCAGCGGCGCTGGTCGCGGGTGAAGGGCCGCTCCTCGTTGTTGCCGGCGACCAGGTACTGCCGCAGCTCGGGTCCGATGGACTCCAGCAGGTACCGGGCGTGCCCGATCACCGGGAAGTTGCGCAGCAGCGTGTGCTCGCGCTGCAGGAGGTCGCGGGCGGCGACCGCGGCCAGCGCCGCGAGGCCCGCTCCGGCCGTGCGTCCTAGGCGTGACATGGCGGCTCCCTCGGCTCGGTCAGAGGAACAGGCTGAGCGCCCAGGCGAGGACGAAACCGATGGTGCCCAGCAACGTCTCCATGACCGTCCAGGTCTTCAGCGTCGTCTTCTCGTCCATCTTGAAGAACCGGCTGACCAGCCAGAAGCCCGAGTCGTTCACGTGCGAGAGCACCGTCGCCCCGGCGGCGATGGCGATGACCACGAGCGCCAGGTCGATGCTGGACAGGCCGTCGGTGGACTCCACGACGGGGGCGATCAGGCCCGCGGCGGTCGTGAGCGCCACCGTCGCCGAGCCCTGCGCCACCCGCAGCAGCACCGAGATCACGAACGCGGCGACGATGACCGGGAGGCCGATGTCACCGAGCACGTCCGCGAGCGCCTCCCCGATGCCGCTCGCCCGCAGCACGCCTCCGAACATGCCGCCCGCGCCGGTGATCAGGATGATCGCGCACACCGGTCCCAGCGCGCTGTTGACGACCGACTCGATCTCGGCGGCCGAGCTGCCCCGGTGCCGCCCGAGCACGATCATCGCGACGAGCACGGTGACGAGCAGCGCGACGGGGGTCGCCCCGATGAGCTGCGCCACCCGCACGACGGTCGACTCCTCGTCGACGGTGCCGTTGGTGGCCAGCGTGCTCATGCCGGTGTTCAGGAAGATCAGCACCAGGGGCAGGAGCAGCAACCCGATGACGGTGCCGAACGCCGGGGGGCCGGGGGTGCTCGCCTCGGTCGAGACCGCAGCCCCGCCGGACCGGGCGGAGGGCTCCGGCGACGTGCCGGCCACCGGCGTCGTGGCGCCCGTGCCGCCCGCCGGCGCGTCCCCGTCGGCCGGCTGGCCGTCGGAGAGGATGTCCGGGACGGGGACGTCGTACCGGCGCCCGGCCCAGAGCCCGAACAGGTAGGCGCCGAAGAACCAGGTCGGCAGGCCGACGAGCAACCCGAACACCAGCACCAGGCCGATGTCGGCCCCGATGAGCTCCGCGGCCGCGACCGGGCCCGGGTGCGGCGGCACGAAGGCGTGCATGACCGCGAAGGCCCCCGCGACCGGGAGACCGTAGGTGAGCAGCGATCCGCCGAGCCGCAGCGCCACGGTGAAGACGATGGGCAGGAACACGACCAGGCCCGCGTCGAAGAAGATGGGGAAGCCGAAGATCAGCGCGGCGACGCCGAGCGCGAGGGGCGCCCGCTGCTCCCCGAACCGGCGGATCAGCACGTCGGCGAGCACCTGCGCCCCGCCGCTGAACTCCAGCAGGCGGCCCAGCATCGCGCCCAGCCCGACCAGCAGCGCGACGCTGGCCAGCGTGCTGCCGAAGCCGGTGGTCAACGTCGTGACGACGTCCGCCAGCGGCACCTGCGCGGCCAGCGCCGTCAGCAGGCTGACCAGGATCAGCGCCAGGAAGGCGTGCAGCTTGAACCGGATGATCAGCAGGAGCAGCAGGAGGACCGCGCCCGCGGCGATCAGCAGCAGCGGCCCGGCGCCAAGCGTGGGCTCGACCTCGGTCACGGCACCTCCAGCGCTCCGGTGGTCCAGCGCTGCCGATCATGCTCGGCCCGGCGCCCTCCGGCGACCCGAGGCGTCCACGGGCGGCGGGCTCAGCGGTAGGCCGAGCCGCCGCGGATCCGGGCGCGGACGGCGGTGGCCAGCGGCGCGAGGACCACGCCGTCCCGGGCCAGCCGCGCGCGCAGCTCCCGCCGGTGGCGGACGACGCCGATGAGCCCGATCGTCCAGAACACGTACTGGACGGCGAACGCCGCCCGGAACGCGTCGAGGTCGTAGTCGGTGGAGCTGCCCGGCGTGAGCAGGTCCAGGACGGCGCCGATCGCCAGGATGGTGAGCAGCGAGGCGACGAAACCGCCCACGTTGACGACCCCGCTGGCGCTGCCCAGCCGCTCGGCCGGGTTCTCCGTGCGGGCGTAGTCGAAGCCGATCATCGAGCCCGGCCCGTTGGTGCCCAGGACGACGACCAGCGCGACCAGCAGCGGCAGCGGCGCGCGCCCGGGCCAGGCGAGCACGACGGTCCACGCGGTGGCCGTGGCGCCGAGGATCGAGAACACCAGCACCGACCGGCGCAGCGGCCAGCGGCCGCACAGCCGGCCGAGCAGCGGGCCCACGCCCATGCCGACGAGCACCAGCAGCGTGAGCAACCCCGCCGCGGTGCCGGGCGAGAGCCCCTGCCCCACCACGAGGAAGGGGTAGCCCCACAGCAGCGCGAAGACGGTGCCGGAGAACTGCGTGACCAGGTGGGTGTAGAGCCCGATCCGGGTGCCCGGCTCCTGCCAGGTGGCCCGCAGCGTGCCGCGGAGCTCGGCCAGCCCCACGGCCGGCCCCCGCACGGAGCCGCCGGGGGCGTCGCGCAGGGCGACCAGCACCAGGACCGCGACCAGCAGCCCGGTGGCGGCCGCCCCCAGGAACGTCGCCGTCCAGGAGGTGCTGTGCAGCAGCGCCACCAGCGGGTAGGCGGCCAGCACGGAGCCGAGCTGGCCGAGGATGCCGGTGAGCTGGGTGATCAGCGGGACCACCGGCCCGGCGAACCAGAACGACACCACCCGCAGCACGCTGATGAACGTCATCGCGTCGCCCGCGCCCACCAGCACGCGGGCCCCCACCGCGGTCGGGACGTCGGTGGCCAGGGCGAGCAGCAGCTGGCCGGCCGCCATCGTCACCGCGCCGGCCAGGATCAGCCGCCGCGAGCCGAACCTGTCCAGGGCCACCCCGACCGGGATCTGCAGCCCGGCGTAGACGGCGAGCTGGAGCACGAGGAACAGCGACACCGCCGACGCGCCGGCGGAGAACCGCTCCTGAGCGTCGACCGCGGCCACGCCGAGCGAGGAGCGGTGGAAGACCGCCACCACGTAGGAGAGCAGCGCCACGCCCCACACCGCGTAGGCGCGCGCGGGGGTCGGGGAGGTCACCCCTGTCCCGACACCGGACACGGCCCCGATCTTCCGGCGCGCGCCGTGACCTCGCTCACCGGGCCGGCCGGGCGGTCAGACGATCGGCACCTCGGCGAAGAGCACCCGGCCCACCTGCGGCCGGCTGAACAGCTCCTCGATGTCGTCGGTGTTGCGCGAGACCGTCACCAGCAGCGACCCGGACACGGTGGGGATGTCGGGGTGCGAGAGCGGGGTGTACTGCAGCTTCCGCTGGCCCTGGGGCAGGTCGTGGCCGTTCGGCGAGGCGAGCACGTCGACCGCCGTGCCCTCGAACTGCCCGGTGGGCGAATCGGCGGTCCACATGGTGATGGCGTCGGCCAGGTCGCCGCCGCGCTTGGAGATGATCACCCAGCGGTCACCGATCCTGTCCACCGACAGCGTCTGCGAGGTGCCGTTCACCGCGCCGATGATCGGCGCCGCCCGCGACTCGTCGGCCTGCCACTGGCTGCCGTCCCAGAACTCCCGGCCGCTCCAGTCCGCGGGAGCGCCCACCGGCACGCGGGAGACGTAGAGCTCGCGGCCGGTGACGTAGGCCTCCGCGGTGTACCGCGTGCCGTACAGGTACAGCCACTCGCCGTCGGGGGCGGCCGCGGCGCCCCAGTTGATCTGGTCGGGGTCGACGCTGTCCGGGGTGAGCTGCACGGTCCGGTCCAGCCGCGGGATGCCGTCCTCCCCCACGAGCAGCACGGCGGCCGAGGTGCCCCGGAAGAGGAAGTCCCACTGCCGCTCGCCGCGCTGGATGCGCGACTGGTAGATGACGACGACGTCGGTGACGCCGGGGCCGTCGGCCGGGGTGGGCTCCAGCCGCACCACCGACATCGGCCACAACGTCAGCCCGTCCGGGCCGCGGGGGAAGAACTCCCCGCCCTCGTCGGTGAGCAGCTGCGAGAAGCAGGTGCCCGAGGACAGGAACACCGAGTTGTCCACCAGCTGCGGCGTGAAGCCCTCCTCGCGGCCGGTGTCGCCCCAGGCCCAGAAGATGCGGCCGTCGCTGAGCCGGGCGGTGGCGCCGAGGTCGGCGGACTGCCACTCCGGGAAGTCGATGCGGCCCATCGCCGTGTTCATCTGCGCCGCGGTGACCGGCGTGGCCGGGTCCACGTCCGAGCAGTCCGGCTCCAGGCGGGCCGTGGCGGCGGCCGCCGAGGGCGGGGTCACCGCCAGCTCGACGTCCTGGTCGGCCGCGGCCGGGGCCTCCGGGGTCGGCGCCGACAGCCGGACGCACCCGGTCAGGACCAGGCACAGCACCGGCAGCAGGACGGCGGATCGACGCAGCACGTGGCCATGGTCCCTCATGAGCGCCACCTCACGGCGCAGCCGGCACCGGACCGGTGGGCTCGGCGGACGCGGACCGCCGGAGGCGGGGCCGCGGCAGCGTCGGCAGGACGCCGGCCACGGCTGCGGACAGCGCCACGACCGCCAGCACCTGGCCGGCCGTCCCGGCGCCGTCGACGTCGGCCACGAGCAGCAGCCCGGCCGTGAGCAGCGCGCCCCCGGCGACGGTCCCCAGCAGTGCGGCGGCGTGCCGCCCGGCCAGCTGGCCGAGCACCCACAGGCCGGCCACCGCGGCCAGCCCGACCACCCCGCCGACGAGCGCGGTGCCGAAGACGGCCGCCGTCACCACGAACGCCGCGGCCAGCGCCGCCGAGAGCCGGGGCAGCCGGGGCAGCCGGGGCAGCCGCAGCGGCCACCGCCGGGCGCCGGCGCGCACGGGGAGGACCGCCACGAGGACCAGCAGCAGCGCCGCCCCCAGGCCGACCGCGAGCGCGGTGCGGTAGTCCGGGCCGGGCGCGAACCGCAGCTCGACGGTGCCCGCCGCGCCGGCCGGGAGGATGTAGCCCTGCTGCCAGCCGTCGACGGTGACGACGGGGAGCCGCTCGCCGTCCAGGTGCGCCTCCCAGCCCGGGTTGGTGTTCTCCGGGATGACCAGGAGCTGCTCCTCGGCGCGCTCGCCGACCTCCACCGTGCGGTGCTCGGCCTCCCAGCGGCTGGTCTCCACCGCCGTGCGCACGCCCGGCCGGGTGTCCGCCGGGCTGCCCACGCGGAGCAGCGACACCGAGTCGATCGCCAGCGCGGCGCTGCTGCGGGCCAGCAGCCGGTGCTCGCCGCCCGGGATGCGCAGCGTCGGGTCGGTGTCGTCCTCGCAGACCTCGAGCGCCAGGGGCTGCATCGTCTGCAGCGCGCCGAGGGTCGTGCGGGCGCCGGTCTGCATGAGCGCCCCGTCGACCCGCACCTCCGGGCCCGCGCCGCACTCGACGACCACCGGCGTCGACGGCGCCACGACGGGGTTGGGCCCGCCGACCTCGAGCTCGCCGATGCCCACCCCGAGCTGCTGGTCCCACCGGGTCGCCGGGTCCAGCGACTCCACGTCGTCGGGCAGCTCGAACGTCACGCTGAGCCGGTCGGTGACCACCGGGGCGAACGCGACGGTGCCGTCGTCCGCGAGCCGCAGGGTGCGGGGCAGCCCGCCGGCGTCGATGGTGACCGCCGAGGGGGTCGCGGCGGCCGCGCCCGCGGCGGGGAGGACGCGCAGCGAGTCGACCGTGCGCGGCTCGGGGAAGGTGAGCTCCAGCGTCGGGCGGCGGTCGTCGCCTGCCGCCAGCCAAGCGGTGGCCGGGTCGCCGTCGACGGCCGCGGCGGCGCTGGCCCGCGGGTCTGTGACCGGCTCGCTGCTGCCCTCGACGGCCACGGTGCCGCGCACGGAGGTCAGCAGCTCGTCCAGCGCCTTTCCGGGACGCGCCACCGCCGTCGCGAACAGGTCGTAGTCGGTCCAGTCGCCGACGGTGAAGGTGCGGTCCAGCCAGACCGCCTCCTCCGAGCCGGTGACCAGCGGCGCTCCGCACAGCGGGGCGCCGTCGGCGCCGGTGACGCAGCCGGATCGGCCCCGGTCGGCGTCGAAGGTGTAGACGCTCGTCGGCCCGGCCGCGGGCGGGGTGACCGTCGAGCGGTGCACGTTGAACCCGGGCACCCGCACCTCGGCCAGCGCGAACGCCGGTGCGTCCGGGGCGTCGGGCGGCACGGTGGTGCTGATGGTGACCTGCGAGGTCAGCCCCGGGGGCAGCGTCACCGTCTGCTCCTCGCCGGTGTCCGCGACCGGGACCACGACCTCCCCGGCGTCGGTGGTCAGCCGGAGCTCCGCGGGCCGGGCCAGGCCGGGCTCGCCACCCAGGGACACGATGATGTCGCCGCCGGGGAACAGCCGGTCGGTGGTCAGCCGCCACCACTGCGGCTCGTCGTCCTGCCAGGGCGCCGGCCGCCACGCCGTCATCGGGTCGCCGTCGACGGCCGACCACGGCTGGGTGTCCAGCCGCGTGCCGTTGAAGCCGTCGGGGTCCGACGCCGAGCTCGAGGCCGACGGGGTGCCGCCGACGTAGCGGACGACGCTCTCCGACGAGGCGAGGTGCGGGATCACGTAGTCGCGCACCGGGGCGTCCAGCCGCAGCGGGTCGTCGAGGGTGAGGGCACCGGAGACCGCGTCGGCCAGCCGGCCGAAGGTGCGCTCCCGCCGGACGAGGGCGTCGGTGACCATCGTCGTCGTCAGGTAGGCGCCAGGGCTGCCGGCCATGAGCGTCGGGCGGTCGGTGACCACGCCGCGGTCCTCCAGCGGCAGCACCGCCTCGGGCCCGCCCTGCACGGTGACCACGGAGGACATCGGCGCCGTCCAGGCCCGGGGCGCCGGGTCGGCGACGGCGTAGACCTCGATGGCCGGCGCCGGCTCGTCCAGGCCCGCGTCGTAGACCGCCCCCTCGGCCGGGGCCTCAACCACGGTCCGCGGGCCGAAGGAGGTCAGCGGCGTGATCCCGGGCGACTCGCGCAGCGCCTCCCGCACGAGCACGGAGCGGGTGGCCCCGGTGGCGCCGGTGTCGATGTCGTTGCGCAGGACGAGGTGGGAGATGCCGGCCCGCGCCAGGTAGCGCGCCAGCCCGGCCGAGCCCTGTCCGCGCTCGAGCCGCTCCTCGACCGCGTCGAGCATGCGGATGTGGCCCTCGGGGGTCAGCGGGATCGCGTTGCGGACGTCCCACGGCGAGTCGGCCAGCCCCTGCAGGGGCTCATCGGTGGGCGTCCCCCACTCGTAGACCGGGAAGTTCGACCCGGGTACGAGCAGCGCGCGGCCCTCCGCCGCCTCGGTGGCCAGGAAGTCCGCCGTCTCCTGCCAGTAGCCCGGGACCTCGTCGAAGCCCCCCGGCGGCGCCAGGCGGCCGGCCAGCGCCGGGGAGACGCCGGCGACCAGCGCGGCGACGAGCACGACCAGCACGCCGCGC
Source organism: Blastococcus sp. SYSU D01042 (assembly GCF_054050515.1). Taxonomy (NCBI): domain Bacteria; kingdom Bacillati; phylum Actinomycetota; class Actinomycetes; order Geodermatophilales; family Geodermatophilaceae; genus Blastococcus; species Blastococcus sp. SYSU D01042. The sequence continues at coordinate 419,588 of NZ_JBJGZM010000004.1, forward strand.
GAGGCGAGCGCGGCCGCCCTCCGCGCACGGCCGGTGCCTGCGCGGCCGCCCCGCGCGCGGTCCACCAGCACCGCGGCCACGTGGGCCAGTGCCAGCGCCAGCGGCAGGCGCAGGACGGGGTCGAACTTGTGCACGTTGCGCAGCGGCGCGAGCGGCCCGTCGAGGGCGTCGTGCAGGGCCTCGGCCCACAGCCCCTCGACCGACGCGAGGTGGCCGAGGGAGACCAGGCCCACGCCGGCCAGCGCGCCCAGCACCAGCCAGGTGCGCTCGGGCAGGTCGCGGCGGCACAGCGCGACCAGCCCGGCCGCGGCCAGCACGACGGTGCCCAGCACCGGCAGCGCGTGGTACGTCAGCGCCCAGCCGGCGGGCCAGTCCGGTCCGGCCGGGGAGGCCATGGTCGCGACCCAGTGCGAGGTCCCGCGGAGCACGCTGAGGACGTCGGTGGGGCCGGTCGTGGCCTGCGCGTTCTCGATGTAGAAGAGGAACGGCGGGCTGAACCGTCCCAGCAGGACCAGCGGGCCGGCCCACCAGGCCGCCGCCAGCCCGACGGCCACCCCCCACCAGAGGACGAGCTTCCGGCGGAAGGGCCCCCCGGGGCGGGTGAGCAGGTAGAGCGTGGCCAGCGGCAGGACGGCGGCGGTGGCGACCGCGTTGACCCCGCCGACGCAGAAGACGGCGAGCCCGGACAGCGCCGCCGCCCGGCGCGCGGAGCCGCGTTCCTCCGCGCCCACCAGCGGGACGATCACCCAGGGCGCCAGCGCCATCGGGATCAGCTCCGCCGACGTGGCGCCGATGACCGAGATCATGCGCGGCGCCAGCGCGTAGGCGATGCCGGCGACCAGCGCGGTCGCCGGGGTCCCGATCCGCAACCGGCGGGCCAGGACGACGACGCCCAGGAACGCCACGCTCATCAGCACGGCGAACCACAGCCGCTGCACCACCCAGGTGGGCAGGCCGGAGAGCTGCCCCAGCGCGAAGAACGGCCCCATCGGGAAGAAGTAGCCGTAGGCCTGGTTCTGCACCTGGCCGGCCGCTCCCTCGGGCTCCCAGAGCGTCAGGGCCCGGCCGAGGAAGGCCAGCGGGTCGACGGCGAGGTCGAGCTTGGTGTCGCCGACGATCCGCCCCGGCGACTGGAGCATCGCGAGGACGAGGAAGCCCGCGCACACCACGGCGAGCCGGTAGCGGGTCAGCAGCTCGAGCGCGCGGGGCCCCAGGGGTGCGCGCGGGGACCGCCGGTCGCCGTCCTCGGTCGAGGGCGGGGCGGGGGTCTCGCGGGTGGCCGTCGTCGCCATGGCGCGGCCGGCTCAGGCGGCCGGGACGGGCTCGCGCACGGGCTCGTCCTCCGCCGGATCGGGACGGGTGGCGCGGGCCCGGGCCAGCAGCAGCCCGCCGGCGAGCAGCAGGACCCCGCCGGTGCCCGCCGCCCCCCAGGTGACGGCGGTGCGCAGCAGCTCCCGGTCGGCACGGACGGCGCGGGCCACCGTGACGGCGTCGTCGACGCTCCCCGGGGAGGTGGTGAACGTCCCGGCGAGGAGGGTCGCCCCCTCGCTGCCGTCGGCGCCGCGCAGCACGGTCACCGGGCTCTCCTCCGCCTGCAGCACGACCCCGCTGACCGGCTCGACGAGCCAGGACCGCGTGGCGCTGTGCACGATCTCCGTCGCGGCGCCGCCGGCAACGGGGACCGAACCGACCACCTGTGCCGGCACCTCCTGCTCGAAGCGGTAGACCTGCAGGTCGCGGAAGCTCTCGGCGCCCGCGAAGCGCGCGGGGACCGCCTGCCGGGCCGCGGCGTCCCAGACAGGGTAGTCGCGCCGGCCGGTGCCGGCGGGGAACCGCACGGTCAGCCCCTGGACGTCGACGCGCTCGCCGTCGACCGACTCGGTGACGCAGTCCGCGGCCTCGGCGGTCCGGCGGTCGAGGCAGGCCACGGTGGTGGTGGTCGCGACCAGCGTCCCGTCCGCGGCGTCGGTGGTCTGCACGATCTCCCACACGGCGGTGTCGTCGTCGGCGTCCCCGGCGTCGTCGTCCCCGCGCACGGTCGTGGACACCGTGGCGCCCTCACCGGTGCGGGGTTCGAGGGAGACCGGGTCGAGGAAGGCGACTTGCTCGCCGGTCAGCTGCGTGGCGGACCGGGCCTCCAGCGGCAGGTCGGCCGGGAGCAGCGGGAGCCAGGTGCCGGCCGCGACCGCGGAGCCCGCCGTCAGGGCCCCGAGCCCGACCAGGGTCAACCCGACGATCCGCGCCCGCATGCAGCTCCTCTCGCCGCAGAAGGGACCGCGCGGCACAGCACCGCCGAGGGTACGGGAGACCGGGCCTCCGCCGGGGCCCGACGCCCCGGCGGATGCGTCAGGCCTTCCGGCGCAGGACCAGCACGAAGTTCCAGGTCGCGACCTCGCGCAGGCCCGGCACCCGCGCGACCCAGGCCGCCCACCACGGGTGGTAGCGCGGCAGCACGGCGAGCAGGTCGGCGTCGGGGCAGGAGCGCGCCCACCGCGCCGCTGCGCCGGCCGAGGTCGCGAAGAGCGACTCGCCGAACTTGTTCTTGGGCTCGGCGCCGGTGCGGCGGGCGAAACGGCGGCGCGCCCGGTGGCCGCCGAGGTAGTGCCACGGGGCGGTCTCGTGGCCTCCCCACGGGGAGAGCCAGGGGGTGAAGGAGAGGTAGACGATGCCCCCGGGCTTGGTCACCCGCACCATCTCGTCGGCCATCGTCCACGGGCGGCGGACGTGCTCCAGCACGTTGGACGAGTAGCAGACGTCCAGCACGCCGCTGCGGATCGGCAGCTCCTCACCGCTGCCCCGGAGCGTGCCGGGCTCGGCCTCGCCGCGGGCGGTCATCTCGCCGGCGTCCGGCTCGAGCCCCACGTAGGTGGCCCCGGCACCGCGGAAGGCGTCGGCGAAGTACCCGGCCCCGCCCCCGACGTCGAGCACGGTGGCCCCGTCGAGGTCGGCCCACCGCCGGAGTTGCGCCACCGAGTCGGCGGCGAGCACGCTGTAGAAGCCGTCGGGATCGTCCTGCTCGTGCAGGAAGGCCCGGAACAACGTGACCGACCGGGAAAGGGTGGCCGATCGGCTCATCTTTCTGACTCCATCGTGTCGTAGGACCCACAGCGGGTCGAAGAGGCCGCGTGGGTGCATTAGTGTGCCGCGGGTGTTGCAGCGAACGACTGACATCGACGTCCTGTTCGTGAACTGGCGTGATGTCAGCCACCCGGAGGGCGGCGGATCGGAACGGTACGTGCAGCGGATCGCCGAGGGTCTGGCTGCCGCCGGGCTCCGCGTGACCCTGCTCTGCGCCGAGCACGGTCGCGCTCCCCGCGAGGAGACGGTCAACGGCGTCCGCATCGTCCGCCGCGGCCACCGGCTCAGCGTCTACCCCCGGGCCCTGGCCTACGTCCGCCGGCACCAGCCGCGGCTGGTCGTGGACGTGCAGAACGGCATCCCCTTCTGCAGCACGCTCGCCACGCGCAACCCCGTCACCACCGTCGTGCACCACGTGCACAAGGAGCAGTGGCCGATGGTCTTCGGCCGCGTCGGCGGGCGCATCGGCTGGTGGCTGGAGTCCGTCGTCGCTCCCCGCGTCTACCGCCGGGTGCCCTACGTCACCATCTCCGAGGCCACCGGGCGGGAGATGAGCGGTCTGGGCATCGCCCCCGAGCGGATCACGCTGGTCCCGGTCGGCACCGAGCCCATCGTGCCTGTGCCGACGCCCCGGTCGACCACCCCCCGCCTGATCACGCTGGGCCGGCTGGTGCCGCACAAGCAGGTCGAGCACTCGCTGGAGATCCTCGCCCGGCTCAGCGACCGCTGGCCCGACCTGCAGCTCGCCGTCGTCGGCGAGGGCTGGTGGGAGGACTCGCTGCGCGCCGAGGCCGAGCGGCTCGGTGTGGCCGACCGCGTCGAGTTCACCGGCTTCCTCGACGAGACCGGCAAGCACGAGCAGCTCGCCGCCGCGTGGGTGTTCGTCTGCCCATCGGTCAAGGAGGGCTGGGGCATGGTGGTCGTCGAGGCCGGCGGCCACGGCGTGCCCACGGTCGGCTACCACTCCTCCGGCGGGCTGCAGGAGTCCGTGGTGGACGGGGTCAGCGGCGTCCTCGTCGACGACCTGGACCAGATGACCGAGGCCGTCGCCCACCTGCTGGAGGACGCCGACGCGCGCCGCGCCATGGGCGAGGCGGCGATCCGCCACGCGGCCACCTTCGAGTGGTCGGCCAGCGTCCGCACCTTCGCCGGTGTCCTGGCCCGGTCGGTCCGCGAGTCCTCGCGGCCCGGCGTGCAGGAGGAGGACGCCGACCTGCTCGCCCTGCTGCAGCGCATCGCGGAGGGCACCGAGTCCGTCCCGGAGCCGGCCGTCCCGCTCGAGGTGACCGCGGTCGGTGCAGCCCTGCGCCGCGAGCCCGCCCCCTCAGGCCTGACGTGAGCCGGGGCGGCGCCCGGCGTGCACCGCGGTGAGCGGCCCCCCGGGCCGCTCCCTGCGCGATGCCGGGACGACCGCCGTCGATCCGCTCCCCGCCCCCAGCACGGCGCAGCGCCGCCGGAAGGCCGCGGTGCCGGCCGCGCTGGTCTCGTTGGCGCTGCTGGGGGTCAACGGGCTGGCCTACGTGATGACCGTGGTGGCGGCCCGGGCGCTCGCCCCCGAGGCGTTCGGTGAGCTCGCCGCGCTGCTGGGCGTCATGTTCATCGGCGTCGTCCCGGCGACGGCGCTGCAGACCGCCGCGGCCCTGACCCTCGGCGCGAACCCAGCGGACCGGCCGGCGGTGATGGCCCGCCTGCACACCACCACGTGGGCCGGCGCCGCCGGCGTCGGCGTCCTCGGGCTGGCCTCCGTGGGGCCGCTGGTCACCCTGCTGCACCTGTCCGGCCCGTCGACCGTGCTCTGGCTGACCGCCGTGCTGGTGCCGCACACCCTGGTCGGCGGGTACGACGGGTTGCTGCAGGGCAACCGCCGCTACGGCCGGCTCGCCCTGGTCAACACCACCTTCGGCGTCCTCAAGTCCGGTGGCGGGATCACCGGCCTGATCGTGGGCGGGACGCCCGAGGCGGCGCTCGTCGGCATGGCGGCGGGGTGCGCGGCCAGCGCCGTCGTCGGCTGGTGGTTCAGCGGCCGACCCGGCTTCGCCGGCGGCATCCGCGGGCACGTCGTGGCGGCCGCCAAGGCCTCCGGCGCGCTGCTCGGCCTGGTGCTCATGGTCAACCTCGACCTGCTGCTGGCCCGCCACCACCTGCCGGCCGGACTGGCCGGCGAGTACGCGGTCGCCTCGATCTTCGCCAAGGTGGCCTTCTGGCTGCCGCAGGGCGTCAGCGTCGTCCTGCTGCCGCGGCTGGCGAACGCTCGCGGCCGGCGCCGCCTGCTGCCCGTCGCGGCCGCCCTGGTCGCGGTCGTCGGTGCCGTGCTCACCGCGGCCACCGCCGTGCTCGGCGCTCGCGCCCTCCCGCTGGTGGGCGGCGCGGAGTACGGCGACGCACTCGGCGGGGCGACCTGGGTGTTCGCCATGCTGGGCACGCTGTTCGCCCTGGCCCAGCTGCTGCTCTACTCCGGCATCGCCGCGTCCGACCGCATCGCCGCGGTCGCGGTCTGGTGCGCGGTGGCGCTCGAGGCGGCGGCCGTCGAGGCCTTGGCCGCCCGGGACGGGCTGACCGTCCTCACCATCGCGGGGATCGCCGTCGGGGCCAGCGTGCTGCTGGTGGGCACCGGGCTGCTGCGGCTGTGGCGCACGCACGCCCGCGAGGGCCTGGAACTGCGGGCGGCCGCCGCGCGGTGAGCCGGTCGGCCCACCGCGCGGCGGCGTCGATCAGGTGGTGCGGTGGTTCAGTACGGGTCGTACGGGGAGTCGTGCTTGAACACGACCTTGGCCACCGGGCGGAGCTTGAGCCGCAGCAGCACCTTGACCAGCACGTTGCGGATCCACCACGGCATCTCGGCCAGGATCCGCAGCCGGTCGGCCCGGCTCGGCTTCCCGACCCGGAACAGCGCCATGGACCCGGAGCGGCGCTCGTAGCGCAGGTCCTTGGCCGGCAGCACGTGCAGCAGCGTGCCGAGCGTGACGCCGATCGAGGAGAAGCAGTCGTGGACCAGGACCGGCGCGCCCTCGGGCAGGTGCACCCGCCACTTCAGGTCGTCGGAGTAGGTCCAGTAGTCGTGCTTGCCGTCGATGTAGAGCATCTGGAACGGGCGGTCCCACGACTTCCGGATCTCCGTGGAGTAGTCGCACACCAGCTCCACGGTGTCGTCGACCCCCGCCTCGGCGATGTGCGCCTCGAAGGAGTCGCGCGTCTTGCGACCGCCGAACAGCTTGCCGTCGATGAACGGGTCGACCGCGATGACGCGGCCCCGCTTCGCCTTCATCACGCGGCCGAGGACCACCGTCGAGCGGCCCTGGTGGGAGCCGATCTCGAGCACCGAGGAGCCGTCGGGCAGGCGACGGGCCTGCTCGTCGAGCAGCTCGGCCTGGCCCTTCGTCATCCACCCGGGGATCCGGTCCGCGACGGCCCACACCTCGTCGAACGTCTGGCCCGAGGGCGTCAGGGAAGAATCCGGCACCGTACCTCCATCACAGGGGTGTCACGATCGCGGGAACGGTACATGCACCGGGGGCCCGGAGCGGACATCGCCCGCGCTTTCCCACCCGTACGGTGCCACGACCCGCGGCCGGGCTCCGGCAGCGACCCGGCCGCCGGCCGGTACCCGATCCGGGGGAACCGAGGACTACTCGACGGGCGACGGGGGCAGGACCAGCGCAGTCGCCCGCCGGTCGTCCCGGCGGGCCGCACCCAGCTCACAGCCCAGACGAGAGGAGCGCCTCATGGCGGTCATCCACTACACGATCGAGACCGAGGCCGAGAAGAGCCCCGACTTCCGGCGCGTGCTCTGGACCGGCACGAAGACCCAGCTGGTGGTCATGACCATCCCCGCCGGTGGCGAGATCGGCGAGGAGGTGCACGAGGACATCGACCAGATCCTCACGTTCGTCAGCGGCACCGGGAAGGCGATCGTCGCCGGCTCCGAGAAGAACGTCGCCTCCGGTGACCTCGTCGTCGTCCCGGCCGGCAAGAAGCACAACTTCGTCAACACCGGCCCGAACCCCTTGATCCTCTACACCGTCTACGGCCCCCCGGAGCACGCCGACGGCGCGGTGCACAAGACCAAGGAGGAGGCCGACGAGCTCGAGGAGGCCGGCAAGGACGAGCCGCCGACGTCGGGCTGACTGTCCTGCCGGAGGGCCGCCGTCACCCGACGGCGGCCCTCCCGCCGCGTCCCGGGCCCGTCAGCCCTGCGAGGCGTGCCGCCCGCCCTCGCCCGCCTCGGGCACGACCATGACCGGGCACCGGCCGGCGAGCACGCAGTGCAGCGCCACCGAGCCCATGAGCAGCCCGCGCACCGCGCCCTGCCCGTGCCCGCCGACGACGAGCAGCCGGGCGCCGGCGGCCGCCGCCACCAGCACCTCCCCCGCCGCACCCTCGGCGCACTCCACGCGCACCGGGACGCCCTCGGGGAGCCGGGCCTGCGCCACCTGCCGGCCGGCCGCCACCCGCACGTCCTCGGCCAGCTGCTCCGGCGGCGGCAGGACCACCTCGTAAGCGTCGCTCCAGTAGCTGGCCGCCGAGTACGCGGCCACGGCCACCACCTCCGCGCCCAGCAGCTGCGCCTCGCGGGCCGCCTGCTCCAGCGCCCTCCCCGACGCCGCCGAGCCGTCCAGCCCGACGACCACCCGGGGCAGCGCCGGCGGGTCGGGCTCGTCCGCGCCCGGGTGGACGACGACCACCGGGACCCGCGCGTGCGTCACGCAGCTCAGCGCGACCGAGCCCAGCACGAGGCTGCGCACGGCTCCGCGCCCGCGGCTGCCCACGACGAGCCGGCCGGCGTCCTCCGACGCCGCGAGCAGCACCGGCGCCGGGGCACCGGCCACGGCGATGACGTCGACCGGGACCCCGGTCCGGCCGGTGGCGGTGCGCACCTCCTCGACCTGGGTGCGGGCGCGGGCCTCCGTGTCGGCGCGCACCGCCTCGAGCTGGCCCTCGTCCAGCACGAGCGGGTCGGCCACGAACAGCTGCACCGGGAAGGTGCTCACCACCTCGAGACGCGTCCCGCGCCGGGCGGCGTCCTCCACCGCCCACCGCAGCGCCGCGCGGGCGCCGGGCGAGCCGTCCACGCCCACGACGGACCGCTGCGCGTCCCCCTGCTCGGTCACGACCTCTCCTCCCTGTCGAGGCCCCCGCTGCGGCCAGGCTCCCGGCAAGCCGTCCGGCGTGCAAGGGTCGCCGGCCGGGGTGTCACCGGCGGCCCCGCCGTGGCGCCGGAGCAGGCAACTAGCCTGGCGACCGGCGCGGACCGCGCCGCACTCCCCCGCCCCCGGACCGACGGAGACCACCGATGACCGCGACCGCACCGGTGACCGCCGGGACGGACGCGCCCGGCCTGCTGGACGCGCTGCGCCGCGCCGGGCTCGGCGACGTCGACGACTCCGGGCTGGCGCGCGCGCTCTACTCCTCGGACGCCTCCCTGTACCGGGTGCTCCCCCGTGCGGTCGTGCGTCCCCGCGACGTGGACGAGGTGCTCGCGACCCTCGCGGTCTGCCGCGAGCTGGGCGTGCCGCTGACCGCGCGCGGCGCCGGCACCTCCATCGCCGGCAACGCCGTGGGGCCGGGCGTCGTGCTCGACACGAGCCGGTACCTCAACCGGGTCACCGCGATCGACCCGGACGCGCGGACGGCGGTGGTCGAGCCGGGGCTGGTCCAGGCGGCGCTGCAGGCCGCGGCGCGCCCGCACGGCCTGCGGTTCGGCCCCGACCCGAGCACGCACAACCGGTGCACGGTCGGCGGGATGATCGGCAACAACGCCTGCGGCTCGCGGGCCCTGGGCTACGGGCGGACGTCGGACAACGTCGTCGGCCTCGACGTCGTCACCGGCGGCGGCACCCGGCTGGCGCTGGGGCCGGGCACGCGGCCGGTGGACGGCGTGCTCGCCGACCTGCACCGGCTCGTCGCGGGCGACCTGGCGCTCATCCGCACCGAGTTCGGCCGCTTCGGCCGCCAGGTGTCGGGCTACTCGCTCGAGCACCTGCTCCCTGAGCGCGGCTTCGACGTCGCCCGCGCGCTGGTCGGCAGCGAGGGGACCCTGGGCCTGGTGCTCGGCGCCACCGTGCGGCTGGTCACCGACGCGCCGTTCCGCGGCCTCGTGGTGCTGGGCTACGCCTCCATGTCGGAGGCGGCCGACGCCACGCCGGCCCTGCTGCCCCACGAGCCCACGGCGGTCGAGGGCCTCGACGAGCGGATCGTGCAGCGGCTGCGCGACGTGCCCGCCGCCGTCGTCCCCGACCTCCCCCGCGGCGCCGGCTGGCTGATCGTCGAGCTGACCGGCGACAGCATCGCCGAGGTGGAGAGCAAGGCCCGCGGCGTGCTGACCGACGCCGGCGCCGTCGACTCGATGGTGGTCACCGACACGGCGCACGCCGCCGCCATCTGGCGCATCCGGGAGGACGGCGCCGGGCTGGCCAACCGCACCTCCGACGGGCGGCCCGCGCACGCGGGCTGGGAGGACGCCGCCGTCCCGGTGGAGCGGCTCGGCGAGTACCTGCGCGGCTTCGACGCACTGCTCGACGGCCACGGCCTCCAGGGGGTGCCCTACGGGCACTTCGGCGACGGCTGCCTGCACGTGCGGATCGACTTCCCCTTCGGCGCCGACGGCGGAGCGGACCGGGGGCGGTCGCGCTACCGCGCCTTCGTGGAGGACGCCGCGCGGCTGGTCGCCGGCTACGGCGGATCGCTGTCCGGTGAGCACGGCGACGGGCGCGCCCGCAGCGAGCTGCTGCCGCTCATGTACCCCCCCGCGGTCATCGACCTCTTCGCGCGGGTCAAGGCGGTGCTCGACCCCGACGACCTGCTCAACCCCGGCGTGCTGGTCCGCCCCGCCGCACTCGACGACGCCGTCCGCATGGCCGCCGCGCCGGTCGTGGACCGCGGCACCCGCTCCTCGCTGGCGCTGGCCTACCGGCACGACGGCGGCGACTTCTCCGCCGCGGTGCACCGCTGCACCGGCGTCGGCAAGTGCCGGGCGGACCTGCAGGCCTCCGGCGGGGTGATGTGCCCCTCGTGGCCGGCGACCCGCGAGGAGAAGGACAGCACGCGCGGTCGCGCCCGCGTGCTGCAGGAGATGCTGGCGCCCGGGGGCCCGGTGCGGAACTGGCGCTCCCCCGAGGTGCACGACGCGCTGGACCTCTGCCTGTCCTGCAAGGGCTGCTCGTCGGACTGCCCGACCGGCGTGGACATGGCCTCCTACAAGTCCGAGGTCCTGCACCAGTCCTACCGCCGCCGGCTGCGCCCCCGCCCGCACTACACCCTCGGCCGGCTGCCGCGGTGGGCCGACCTCGCCGCCCGCGCGCCGCGGCTGGTCAACGCCTTCCTCGGCTCGCGGGTGGGCGGCCGGCTGGCCAAGTGGGGCGCCGGCATGGACCAGCGCCGCGAGGTGCCGCCGTTCGCCCGGCGCACCTTCCGGCAGCAGTGGGACGCGCGGCCGGTGCCCGCCGGAGACGGCCCGCCGGTGGCGCTGTGGGTGGACTCGTTCACCGACCACTTCGACCCGGCCGTGGCGATGGCCGCCGCCGAGGTCCTGGAATCGGCGGGCTACCGCGTCCAGGTGCCCGGCGCGGACACCTGCTGCGGGCTCACCTGGATCACCACCGGCCAGCTCGACGCGGCCCGGCGCATCCTCGGGCACACCGTCGCCGAGCTGGCGCCCGTCGTCGCCGCCGGCATCCCGGTCGTCGGCGTGGAGCCCTCGTGCACCGCCGTGCTGCGCGCCGAGGCGCTCGAGGTCGTCGGCGGCCCCGCCGCCGAGGCGGTCGCGGCCGGCACGCGCACCCTGGCCGAGCAGCTGGCCGCCACGCCGGGATGGGAACCGCCCTCGCTGGCCGGTCTCCGGGTCGTCGCGCAGCCGCACTGCCACCACGCCTCGGTGCTCGGCTGGTCGCCCGACGCCGCGCTTCTGCAGCGGGCCGGTGCCGACGTCACCCGGCTCGGCGGCTGCTGCGGCCTGGCCGGCAACTGGGGCGTCGAGCAGGGCCACCACGACGTCTCGGTGACGATCGCCGGCCAGCAGCTGCTGCCGGCCGTCGCCGAGCTGCCGGAGGACGCCGTCGTCCTCGCCGACGGGTTCTCCTGCCGCACCCAGCTCGACCAGCTCGCCGGCCGGCAGGGCCTGCACCTGGCCCAGCTGCTGGCGGGGCGGGCCGGCTGAGCAGGTCTGCCACCATGGCGCTCGTGGAGCTCGAGGAGACACTGCTGCCCGGCGTCGGGGTGCGCTACGAGCTGCGGTGCAGCTCGGGTCAGGTGCTCGGCATCGTCGTCCAGCGCGAGGGCGGCGCCGAGATGGCCGTCTACGACCGCCGGGATCCCGACCGGGCGGAGGCCGTGGTGCGGCTGAGCGCCGAGGAGGCCGACGCCGTCGCCGAGGTGCTCGGTGCGCCACGGCTGACGCAGCGGTTCGCCGACCTCTCCAAGGAGGTCCCCGGCCTGGAGTCCGGTCGGCTGACGGTCGCTCCCGGGTCACCGTTCGCCGGCCGGCCGCTCGGTGAGACCCGGGCCCGCACCCTGACCGGGGCCTCGATCGTGGCCGTCGTCCGTGGCACCGACGTCGTGCCCTCGCCGGGGCCCGACCAGGTGCTCGAGGCCGGCGACGTGCTGGTCGCGATCGGCTCCGCGGCGGGGCTGAGCCAGTTGAACCGGCGGCTGTCCGGCCAGGAGTAGCCGGCGTGGAGCACGTCGCCGCGCTGCTGATCGAGCTGGGACTGCTGTTCCTCGGGCTGTCCCTGCTGGGTGTCCTCGCCCGGCGGCTCGGCCTGTCCCCCGTCCCCTTCGTGCTGGTGGCGGCCCTGGCCCTCGGCGAGGGTGGGCTGGTACCGCTGGACACCGCGGAGCCCTTCCTCACCGCGGCCGCCGAGATCGGCGTGGTCCTCCTCCTGCTCACCCTGGGGCTGGAGTTCTCCGCGACCGAGCTGTTCGCCTCGTTCCGGCGGCACGCACCCTCGGGCGTGGTCGACCTGGTGCTCAACGCACCGCCGGGGTTCGCGGCCGGGCTCCTGGTGGGTCTGCCCTGGCAGGGTGCGCTGGCCCTGGCCGGGGTCACCTACATCTCCTCGTCGGGCATCGTCGCCCGGCTCCTGGGTGACCTCGGCCGGCTGGCGAACCGCGAGACGCCCGCCGTCCTCGCCGTCCTCGTGCTGGAGGACCTCGCGATGGCGCTCTTCCTCCCCCTCCTCGTCGTCGCCCTGGCCGGGGAGGGCCCGACCGCGGCCGTCGCGGGCATCGGCCTGGCGGTCGGAGCGGTGGTCGTGGTGCTGCTGGTGGCCCAGCGGCACGGTCACCGGCTGGGCCGCCTGCTGACGCACCGCGACGACGAGCAGGTGCTGCTCCGCATGGTCGGTGTGACCCTGCTGGTCGCGGGGGCCGCGCAGGCGCTGGGCGCCTCGGCGGCGGTCGGCGCGTTCCTGGTCGGTCTGGCCCTCCCCGCCACCTTCGCGGAACGGGCTCGGGCCATCCTGGGCCCGCTGCGCGACCTGTTCGCCGCGCTGTTCTTCGTCGCCTTCGGCTTCGCGACCGACCCCGGGGCGATCCTGCCCGTCCTCCCCGCCGCGCTGGCCCTGGCCGCGGTCACCACCGCGACCAAGCTCGGCACCGGCTGGTTCGCCGCGAAGCGCGACGGGGTCGCGGTGCCCGGTCGGCTCCGGGCCGGCACCGCCCTGGTGGCGCGCGGCGAGTTCTCCATCGTCATCGCCGGCCTCGCGGTCACCGCCGGGGTGACGGAGGTCGGCCCGATCGCCACCGCCTACGTGCTCGTCCTCGCCGTCGCCGGCCCCGTCCTCACCCGGTTCGCCGATGCCGTGCCGCTCCGGCGACCGCCCATATGAGCTCAGTCAGGCAGCGGCAGCATCCCGGCGGACCCGGGCGGCGGAGAGCACCGCCGGTGCGAGCGCCGCAGCGATGCGCGCGTAGCCGGCGGACGAGGGGTGGAACCGGTCCGCGGCGAACAGGGCGGGATCGGCGCCGAACGCCCGGTTGACGTCGGCGACCGCGGCGAGCGACGCGCCGGCCGCGGACGCCACGGCGGCCTGCCGCTGCTGCAGCTGGGCGCAGGCCGCGCGCACGAGCGGGCGGAAGGCCGGTGGCACCCACGGCACGCTGGACATGTCCGGCGCCGGGACGAGGACGACGTCCGTACCGCCGGCGCGCAGGGTGGTCAGCGCCGCGTCGAGCGAGGCGGCGGCCTGCTCGGGCGGGACGAAGCGGACCAGGTCGTTCGCGCCGATGACGACCACCGCGAGGTCGGCGGCCAGCGGAGCGGCGCCGCGGACCTGGCGCGGGAGGTCGGCCGAGACCGCGCCCGGGACCGCCCGCACGTGCAGGTCGACGTCGAAGCCGTCGTCGGCGAGCGCAGCCGTCAGCCGCCGGCCGAGGGTGTCGTCGGGGTGCCGCGCGCCGGTGCCGTACGCGATGGAGTCGCCGAGGACGAGGAGGCGGAGGACGGGACGGGCCACGAGGGGAGCAACGCCGTCCGTGGCCCGCCGATTTCCGCCGCTCGGTGCAGCGGGGCCGGGCAGCCCACGGCTGCCCG